>VAXD01000105.1 GCA_005884155.1 Actinomycetota bacterium
CCTCGCGCAGGTCCTGCCGCGGGATCAAGGTCATCTGGCTCGAGATCTTCTGTAGCGCGCTCATCAGGTACTCGGGCGCGCCGGTGATCAGGGCCGAGCCGCGGTCGGCCGCGTACTCGCGGTAGCGCGAGATAGTCCGGATCAGGATCCAGCTCAGGAAGTAGGTCACGACCGAGACGGCCACCACGATCAGCCAGACCGGGACCGAGTTGTTGTTCGAGTCGCGGTTCCCGCCGCCGAAGCCGCCGAACATGCCGGCGTAAAGCCCGAAGCGGGTCAGCACGGCGGCGATCATGGCGAAGAACGACGCGACCGTCATCACGAGCACGTCGCGGTTCGCGATGTGCGTGAGCTCGTGCGCGAGCACGCCTTCGATCTCCTTCTCGTCGAGCCGCTCCCAGAGGCCGCGCGTGACGGCGACCACGGCGTGCTTCTGGTTCCGGCCGGTAGCGAACGCGTTCGGCACATCCGTGTCGACGATTGCGACGCGCGGCTTCTGCAGGTCGGCCATGGCGGCGAGCCGCTCGATCAGCGCATGCAGCTTCGGCGCCTCCTCCGGGCTCACGATCTTCGCGCCCGAGGCCGCGAGCGCGAGCTTGTCGGAGGTGAAGTACTGGAAGATCGCCATGCCGCCCACGATCACGACCATCAGCACCAGGCCGGCGTTGAAGACGTAGAAGAGGACGAGCGCGAAGGCGACGTAGAGCAGGCCGAGCAGGGAGCTCGTCAGGAGCATCCGTAGCGTCAAACCGGCATCGCGACCGTAAGCCTTTCGTTTCATCGAGAATCGGCCTCCTTGGAGGCGAGAGGGATTAGCCGGATTCTAGCCGTGGGGATCGTCCTGGCCGCGGTGCTCGCGGTGCCCGCGCGGGCCTCGGCGAAGAGCGTCGCCGTGATCGTCGTTCCCCGGTCGGCGCCGGTCTTCTCGGCGCCGGATGCGGCGCAAGGGCTCTTGATCGCAGGCGAGGGCGCCACCGTCAGCCGGCGGGGGGCGCTCGTCTCGCTCCTGCGCGGCGAGCTGGGCAACTCGGTCGTCGATTCCGGAATTCCGGGTGGGTCACAGAAGATCTCGCTCGCTCGGCGACCGGGGGTCGTCACGTTCTACGTCACGCTGCCTCCGCCGGGACGGCACCACAACGTCGTTCGCTACCCGATCGCCGTCCGCGGCCCTGGGTACAGCGGTGTGGTGACGTCGAGCTCGACGCATTTGACCGGGCTCGTGTCGATTGCGGACGTCGCGCCGTCCGTGGTCGCGCTCAGGCGCGGCGACCGGCCGGTGATCCGCTCGCACGCGGTGGCCGACCCGGGCGCTTACCTGCGCGACTTCGACCGGCGCCTGACGGACGCGCACGACTCGCGGACGGGCGCGTTGCTCGCGCTCGTCGGGCTGATGGTCCTGCTTGGAGTGGCCGCACTTGTCTTTCCCTCGGCCGCGCTCGGCCGGGCCGCATTCCTGGCCGCTCCCTCCTGTCTGGTCGTCTCGCTGCTGCTGAGCGCCGCGGCGGTCACGCGCCCGTGGCACGTGTTCGTCGCGCTCGGGCTCGGCGCGGGCGCGCTGGCGCTCGCGGGCGGCGCGCTCTTGCGACCGCGCCTGCCGCTCGCGCTCGGGCTCGTCGCGCTCTTCGTCTTCTTCTTCGCCGCGCTCTGGGCGCAGCCGCGCTGGAACAGCCTCGCCGCGCTCGGCGCCCGGCCCGACGGAGGAGGGCGCTTCTACGGGGTCAACAACCAGATCGCGACGCTGCTCCTCTCCCCCGCGCTCGTGCTCGGCGCGCTGAGCGGGCCAGCGCTGCCGGGGGTCGCGCTGCTCGTGTCGGCCGGCATCGGCGTCAGCACGATCGGCGCGAACGGCGGCGGGCTGCTCGCATTCCTCGTGGGCTTTTTCGCGCTCGGGCTGCTGCTGCGCGACGTGCGGCCAACCCCAGCTGCCGCGCTGGCGCTCGTCGGGATCGACGCCGCACTCGGCGGTTCGAACCACGTCACGCACGCGGTCGGCGGCGGGCCTGGCTCGCTCGCGGGCCACTTCGCGCACCGGCTCCACCTCGCCGCCGCGTACGTCGCGGCTCGGTGGAACCAGGCCGTTCTCTTCACTGCGAGCGTGGCGGGGCTGACCGTCGTCGCGCTGCTTCGGCCGCGCGTCGCGGTGCTCGATGCCTTCCTCGTCGGGCTCGTCGTCCTGCTGCTCGTCAGCGACAACCCGACCGACATCGCCGGCCTCGGCGCTCTCTCGGCGATCGTCCTGCGCGTCTGGCTCGGGAGAACCGGCGAGCGCCTGAGCGGGCTTGACTAGACTCGCGCCGATGCGCCGCCTCGCGCCGCTGCTCGCAGCAACGTTCGTGCTCGCCGGTTGCGGGGCCGGCGAGACCGTCTCCCCGACGGCGGAGACGGTGATCGGCACCCTGCCGACAACCACGCAGGCCACCCTCGCCAAGGGCGACGCACAAGCCGGCGCAGGCCTCTTCCAGACCAAGGGCTGCGGCGGGTGCCACACGTTCAAGCCGGCCGCCACGCACGGCACGACCGGGCCCGACCTCGACAAGCTCTCGGACTATGCGCAGAAGGCGAACATGGGCGATCTCCAGCAGTTCACGGCCCAGTCGATCAAGGATCCCGGCGCGTACATCGAGCACGGCTACAGCAACGTGATGCCGAACTTCGGCCTCAACGACACGCAGATCGCGGACCTCGTCGCCTACCTGACGAAGTGATCGACCTCCGGGCCGCGCGGGCCGACCCGGACGGCTTCAAGGCGGCCGTCGCGCGCAAGGGCGGCGCGGAGGCCTTCGACGAGCTGCTCGAGGCCGACGAGCGCTGGCGCGAGCTCGTCCCCCAGGTCGACGAGCTGCGCAGCCGCCAGAAGCTGAAGGGAAAGCCGACGCCGGAGCAGGTTGAGGAGCTGAAGCAGGTCAAGGAGGACCTGCGCCGGCTCGAGGACGAGCTCTCGGCCGCGTCCGAGCGGCGCGACGAGCTGCTGCAGAAGGTGCCGAACCCGCCGCACGAGTCGGTCCCGGACGAGGTCAGGGACGACGCCGAGGGCGAGATCATCGGCACGGTCGGCGACCCGCCGCAGCTCGCCGAGCCGAAAGACCACCTCGAGCTCGGCCGCTTCGAGATGGAGCGCGGCGCGCGGCTCTCGGGCTCGCGCTTCGGCTACATCGTCGGCGACACGGCTCGGGTCGCGCTCGCGATGTACCGGTGGGCGCTCGACCGCGCGAGCGCGCAGGGCTTCACGCCGGTGGTCCCGCCGGTGCTCGTCCGCGAGGAGGCGATGTACGGCACCGGCTTCTTCCCAGCTGAGCGCTTCGAGATCTACGAGGTAGCCGACGAAGGCCTCTACCTGACGGGCACGTCCGAGGTCGCGCTCGCCGGGTTGCACATGACGGAGATCCTCGACGCCGGGGAGCTGCCGCTGCGCTACTCGGCGATCTCGACCAACTTCCGCCGCGAGGCCGGCGCTGCCGGTCGCGACACGCGCGGGATGTTCCGCGTCCACCAGTTCAACAAGGTCGAGATGTTCGCGTACGTCCTCCCAGAGGACTCGTGGGACGAGCACGAGCGGCTGCTGGCGACAGAGGAGTCGCTGGCCCAAGAGCTCGGCCTGCCGTACCGCGTCGTCAACATCGCCGCGGGCGAGCTGAGCGCGGCGGCGGCGAAGCGGTACGACCTCGAGGCGTGGTTCCCGTCGCAGGAGCGCTACCGCGAGCTGACCTCGGCGTCGAACACGACCGACTACCAGGCGCGTCGCCTCGGGATCCGCTACCGCGCCGCCGGAGGCCCGGAACACGTTCACACCCTCAACGGCACGGCGGTCACCGACCGCTGGCTGCTCGCGGTGCTCGAGAACTTCCAGGACGAGGGCGGCAAAGTCGCCGTGCCCTCGGTGCTAACGGGGTTCGGAGCGCCGCCTACACTGAACTGACGCCGGCGGGGTGCCAGAGCGGACGAATGGGACGGTCTTGAAAACCGTTGGGCCGCGAAAGCGGCTCCGTGGGTTCGAATCCCACCCCCGCCGCTTGTCTAAGGGGAAAGGCGCATCAACGGTAGACGGCAAGCACACCCTCGCCGCCCACGTAGAGCGTGGACGAATCCGGGCTGAATGCGACGGCTGTGGCCGAGAAGGGGGCATACGGGTTCCACGGAGTGAGGAAGCCCGTCGTGAGATCGAACTCACCGATGTCGCGCCGTGCCCCACTGATTTTCAAGAAATCACCCAGGACGATCAGCTTCCTCGCATCCGGTGAAATGCCAAGCGACAGCACGACGTCGTCCGGGGCCGGGTCCCACCTGGTCGCCGACCCATCCCCAGCATCGAGCTCGGCGAGGTATTTGCGCGACCGCCCGCCGATGCTCGTGAAGTCTCCGCCGACGAAGACACTGTCGTTGTTGACGGCGAGCGCGGAGACATTGTCGTCGGCGCCCGCGTCCCACCCTGTCGCCAGTCCGTTCGCCGGGTCGAGGGAAGCGACGCCCTTGTGTGTCGCGCCGCCGATCGTGCTGAAACTACCGGCGGCCCACAGCTGGTCACCGGAGAGCACGAGCTGGCTGACGAGAGCGCTGGCGCCCGCCGTCCAGTTGGCGACGAGGGTGCCGGTCGCGTCCAGGACGGCGAGCCGCCGGTGGGCGTGTCCGCCCGCGCTTGTGAACGAGCCGCCCAAGTAGATCGTTTGCCCATCCGGGGACGGCGCGAGAGCCCAGACGCCGGAGTTGATCGACGGGCCCCACGGCGCGATCGCCAGAGTGGCCGCATCGACGATCGCGAGGCTGCGGGCCGTCCGGTCGCCGAGGGTGAAACGCCCGCCGACGTAGATCCGCGTGCCGTCGGGGCTGACGGAGATCGCGTGGACGGCCGTGCCACCGATTTGCGGAGCCCAGTCCGAGAGCGTCCCGTCCGGACCGAACAAAGCGAGCCTCGGACGCCGAGCTGCGCCGACTGAGCTGAAGGAGCCGCCGACTTCGATAGCCCCTCGTCGCGCCCTCGCCAGGACGTCGACCGGCCCGATCGCCTGTGGATTCCAGGATGTGGGTGCTCCTGTCCTGGTGTCGATCGCGGCGAGGTTCGAGCGGTCGGCGTCTCCGACGCCGTCGAACTCACCGCCGATGTAGACCGCGTGTTGCCTCGGCGAGAGCAGGAGTGCATTGACGAAGCCGCCCACGTTTGGATCCCAGGACGTGGCGGCTCCGCGCTTCGAGTCGACTGCGGCCACCCCGCGTCTCGATTTCTCGCCGATCGAGGCGTATTCGCCGGCGATGTAGACGGGGGAGCCGGATGGTGCGACAACGATCCGCGACACCGAGCCGTCGCAATCGGGATCCCAGCGGGTCGCGGCGCCGGTGTGAAGGTCGAAGGCGGCGAGGCCTGCCCGACGGAGGCCGCCCGCCTTCACGAAGTCACCGCCCGCGTAGACCTGGCGACCCCGTGGATCGAGCGCGAGCGCGGTCACCTCCCCGCTGACCCGCGGATGCCAGGGGCGGACGGAACCGTGCACGGAGCCGACCGCGCCGAGGTTCGAGCGGCGCTTCTGCCCAATGCGGCTGAAGGAGCCACCGACGTAGATCGTCTTGCCGTCCCGCGAGGGCGCCAGGGCGGAGACGAACGCCTCCTGGTCCTTCTTGGCCGCGGCGACCCGCGGTGCCCAGCGCAGCAACGCACCGGTCTTGACATTCACGGCGGCGAGCCGGAGCCGCTTCTTTCGCCCGAACTTCGTGAAATCACCGCCCATGTAGAGGGTCGACCGGACACGAACCAGAGCCGACACGGATCCCTTCAGGCGCGGTTTCCAGTGCTTGTCGAGCCGGCCGCTCGGGAGCAGGTGGAAAACAGCGCGGCGCACGGCGTCGCCGATGTAGAAGAAATTGCCGGCGAGGTACCAACCACCGCGGCCGTCCGCCGCCGCTGCGATGACCGTGCCGTCGATCGGCCTTCGAACCGGTGGAACTGTCCCGCTCGCCGACACGGGGACCCAAGTCCCGGTCGGAGGCCCGATGAGCGTGAAATCGCCGCCGGCGAAAAGCCCCCGCGGCGTCGACGCAAGCGCGAAGACACTCCCGTCCGTGACCCAGGCCCGGTAAGGCTCCTTCGAGCGCGCCGCGCGTGCCGTCGCGCGGTCAGGCGCGCTGATTGTCGTAAGAGCGACCGCGAGCACGATCGCGAAGGCGACGCGTCCAGCAAGCCCTTTGACCCTCAACCCTTAGCACCTCGATTTCGACGGCTCGTTGCCAACGGTAACACCGAAAGTCGGGCTCGCCTAGATCCCCCGTCGAGAATCCGTCGACCAAGGGGATGAGCACCCCCGCCGCTCGGTGTTTCGCTCGCCTGCCGCATGCGCCTAGGCAATGCCTTAGTATCGGGCGTCGTGGCCGGGGTCAGCCGAGCGGATCTCCTTCGCCGCGGAGGCAGGAGCGGCGTCGCGCTCCTGCTCGCGGGACCGGCGCTGGCTGTGGCGCCGGCCAAGGCGCGGGCCGCAACCTCGGACAACGACCTCGCCTACGCGCGGCTCTTCGTTGCCTGTGAGCTGCTCGCCTGCGACTTCTACCGCCGCGCGCTCGGCTCGAGGCACTTCGACTCCGGCAGCCTCGAGGCGCTGCGCGGTTCGCTCTACGACGAGCGAAAGCATCTCCACGCGGTGGGCGAGATTTTGCGCGCGGCCGGGCAGGCCCCCGCGAAGCCCGGCGACATCGACTTCAGCTACCCGGCAAGGGCGTTTGCCTCGCGCACGGCGATCGCGGCGCTGGGCGCTCGGCTCGAGACGCTCTTCCGCGGGGCGTATCTCGGTGCCGTCGCCGGCTTCGACGCGGGCGACCTCAAGGCGCTCGCAGCCAGGATCGCCGCAAGCGAGGCGCAGCATCTGAGCGTGTTCGCAGGCGAGGCGGGTGGGGAGCGAATCGGTCCCGCCTTTCCCCGGCCGCTCACGATCGACCAGGCCTCGGATCAGCTGGACAGGTTCACGGCCTAGAAAGGAGCGCGATGCCGAGACAGTCGTACACCGCAAGCGAAGCCGCCAAGCGGCTGGGGATCAGCCTCGACACCCTGCGTCGATGGGACAGGGCCGGGAGGATCGCGACGACTCGCGACGGGAGCAACCGCCGGCTCGTCTCGGCAAAGGAGATCGAGCGCCTGCGAGGCGAGCGGGAGGAACACTTCAGCGCTCGCAACCGTCTGCGCGGCACGGTCACGGACGTCAAGATCGACGGCCTCATTGCGCAGGTGGAGTTGCTCGTCGACGAACCGGCCCGCGTCGTGGCGATCGTCACCACCGATGCCGTCGAAGAGCTCGGGCTACGAGCCGGCATGCCGGCCACAGCCGTGGTGAAGGCGACGTCGGTGATGGTGCTGGGCTCATGAGACGTGGTCTCGTCGGCCTCGTGCTCCTGGCCGTGCTGGTGCCGGGCGGTTCCGCCACCGCTCGCCCGGTCGCTGCGAATACCAATCTCACCGTCTTCGCGGCGGCCTCGCTCACCGACGCATTCCCGATGATCGGCCCCCGCGCAAGCTATTCGTTCGGAGGCTCGAATGCCCTCGCGGCTCAGATCCGCCTGGGAGCCCCGGCCGACGTATTCGCCTCCGCGAACATGGCGCTGCCGAACGGCCTCCACAAGGACCGGCTCTGTTCCAAGCCGGTCGTGTTCACGCGGAACTCGCTCCAACCCAGCCGGCATCGGCAGCGTCTACGACCTGCGCGAATCCGGCGTCAAGATCGTCATCGCCGCGCAGGGCGTCCCGGTGGGCTCGTACACGCTGCAGGTGCTGAGGAACATGAACCTGACCAGCGTGCTCTCGAACGTCGTCAGCCGAGAGAGCGACGTGAGGGAAGTGCTCGCCAAGGTCGCGCTCGACGAGGCCGATGCAGGCTTCGTCTACTCGACCGACGCGCGGACGGTCCCCAGCAAGGTTCGCGCGATCAAGATCCCCGCCTGGGCGCAACCGAAGGTGCAGTACGGCATCTGCGTGGTCACGGCGAGCTCGCACAAGGCGGCGGCGCGCGCGTTCGTCAAGCGCGTGCTCGGTCCGACCGGCCAGAGGATCCTCGTCCACCACGGCTTCCTGCCGCGCATCAAGCCGAGGCCGTAGACAGTGCGGCGCGTTCTCCTGGCGACGCTCTTCTTCGGCGCCGCAGTC
>VAXD01000106.1:0-5544 GCA_005884155.1 Actinomycetota bacterium
CTCGGGGTGTGGAAGGTGGCGATCCCGGTGCTCTTCGGGGCCGAGGAGGAGGCCGCCGCCGCCGAGCTGCGCCGGATGCTCGAGCGCGTCAGGCGTTACGGCCTCGTGCGGGGGCTCCGTGCGGTCGAGCAGTCGCCCGAGACGGCGTTCGTCCTTCCCGCGGCGTTGCGCGCCTATCCGCAGGCGGCGGTCGTGCACATGATCCGGGATCCTCGAGACGTGGCGGCGTCGCTCGTGCAGAAGGGCTGGCTCCGCGAGGGACGGCCCGGGCGCGACGACGTCGGCGAGCCGTACGGGGAGCACCCGCGCTTCTGGGTCGAGCCGGAGCGGCGCGAAGAGTTCGACGACGCGAGCGAGGCGAGGCGGGCGGGCTGGGCCTGGCGGCGCTACGTGATCGCGGCTCGGGCGGCGCCGTCGAGCACGGTCGAGGTCGGCTACGAGGCGCTCGCCACCGACCCCGAGACGGCGTCGGAGCCGCTGGCCGTGCACCTCGGCGTCGATCCGGTACTGCTCACGGAGCCGCTGCGCGGCATGCACGCGGAGTCGGTCGGCCGCTGGCGCCGCAACCTGACGCGCGAGCAGGTCGACGAGGTCGAGGCCGAAGCGGGAGAGCTGATGCAGGAGCTCGGCTATTCGTAGCCTGGCGACGCTCGTCCCGACGATTCCGGATCCGGTCCGCACGGTCGTCCGGAACGCGGTCTGGACGTACGGCAAAGCCACCTCGCCGCTCCGGCCGCTCCCGGACTTCCTCATCCTCGGGGCCCAGAAGGCCGGCACGACGGCGCTCTACGCCTACCTGCGGCGGCATCCCGGGATCACCGGGCCGTCGTGGAAGGAGGTCAGCTTCTTCGACCGGCACTACGCGCGCGGCGAGGCCTGGTACCGCGGGAACTTCCCGAACAAGCTCCGCGCGCGCGGGCTCGTCGGCGAGGCGAGTCCGAGCTACGTCTTCCACCCGCTCGGCCCCGAGCGCGTGCGCGGGCTCGTCCCGGAGGCGAAGCTGATCGTGCTCGTCCGCAATCCCGTGGACCGCGCGTTTTCGCATTACCAGCACGAGGTCGCGCTCGGCCGCGAGCCGCTCTCGTTCGAGGAGGCGCTCGAGGCCGAGGACGAGCGGCTGCGGGGGGAGGAGGAGCACCTGCTCGCCGATCCGCGCTACTTCAGCCACGCCTGGTGGAACTACACCTACCGTGCCCGCGGCCGCTACGCGGAGCAGATCGAGCGCTGGCTCGAGGTCTTCCCGAAAGAGCAGCTGCTGATCGTGCCCAGCGAGGATCTCGGCTCGGACCCGGACGGAACCTACGGGCGCGTGCTCGAGTTCCTCGGCGCGCCACCGCACCGGCTCGACTCGTACCCTCGCGTTTTCGAGCGACAGTACGAGGCGATGCGCCCTGAGACGCGGCAGTGCCTCTCGGCGGAGTTTGCCGAGCCGAACGGCCGGCTCTATGCGCTTCTTAGCCGCAACCTCGGCTGGGAGTAGGCGAGGGTCGCGAGGCAGATCCCGGCGAGCAGGAGGTACGGGACGACGTCGCCACTCGCCTGCGCCAGCGCTCCGCCCGCCGCGGGGCCGACTGCCGCGCCCATCGCCCAGCCAAGGTTCATCACGCCGAAGGCGAGCCCCTGCGCGATCCCGGCGTGCTCGGCCCGATCGGAGATGAGCGCCATCCCGGGCGTGTAGAAGGTGCCGTAGGTCAGCCCGGCGACGACGACGAGCGCGGCAAGGAGGACGCTCGTGTCGGCCCAGGCGAGGGCGAGCGAGACGGCGATCGAGCCGAGGAGCGCGAAGCGGAGCAGGAACAGCCGTCCCCGGGTGTCGCTCAGGTGCCCGAGCAGAGGGTTCCAGGCCGTCTCGAGCGCGGCCGTCGCGAAGAAGAGCCCGCCGATCGCGGCGCCGCTCCACCCGAGGTCGTGCAGGTCGAGCGGGACGAGCACCGTCAGAACCCCGAACAGCAGAGCCGGGAGGATGACCAGCCAGATCGCCGCGAGCAGCGGCGCGTCGACCCGGCGGAGGGCAGAGAGCGGCTGCGGCTCGGCCCGCGCTCCCGGCGTGCCCGCCAGCAGCAGGCAGAGCGCGAGGCCGAGCCCGCTGACCGCGACGAAGGCGGGCCGGACGCCGACGAGCGTCGCCAGGGCTCCGAGCGCCGGGCCGAGCAGCGCCCCGAAAACCGCGGCGCCCATCGCCGTCCCGATCAGCGCGCCGCGGCGCCCAGGTTGAGCCGAGCCGACGAGCCAGGCGAGTGCACCCGCCCATGAGAACGCACTGCCGATGCCCTGCGCCAGCCGCGCGGCGCCGAGCGCCCATCCGCTGCCCGCAAGCCCGAAGCCGAGGCTGGCCGCGGCGGTGAGCGCGACGCCGACCAGCACGGCCCACTTGGCGCCGAAGCGCGAGGCGGCGAGCCCGCCGGGCACGGAGGCCGCGAGCACGCCCACGGCGTAGGCCGCAGAGAGCGCGCCGGCCTCGCCCTTCGTCAGCCCGTAGCGGGAGGCGAAGTGGGGGAGCAGCGGCGCGAGCGCCGTGTAGAACATCGTGTCCACGGCGACAACAGCGCTCAGCAGCAGGACGAGACGGCGCATCGGTTTCGACGCTAGCAAGCCGATTTGCGCCTGTCTTCGTGCCGAAAAGCACGAAATCGCCTAACTCGGAGCCAGGTTTGGCGTCTAGTCCTCTCGGAAGAGGAAGGGTCAACACAGGCCCCGGAGCCCGTTTCCGCGCCGCCCGCGACGCGCATCCGGAGAGCCGTTTCGTAACCAGGACTTCTCAAGGGGGGTTCTTGCGTTGGAAAAAAAACGCGTCCTGCTGCCGGTGCTCGCGTTCACGCTCTTGCTGCTCGTTGGCTGGGGCGTCTCGAGTCTCTCGGCGGCCACTGTGCGGGCGGAGCATGTTGCGAAGAAGCGACTGCCTCACGTCGGGCGGCGGCTTCACGGGGTCAATCCCCGCTTGTCACGCCGTCTACGCGCGACTGCATGGCACTGGCAGGCGGTCGTCGGCCGCCGCCGCGCGCAATCGCGCATCTCTCTGGCCAGCCCGCGGGGCTACCTCTACTGGCGGCGCCAGGCCCGCCGGGCGATGCGGCTCGCGGCCCATCCGCCGCACAAGAGCGCCTGGCTCTGCATCCACCGCTTCGAGGGAAGCTGGAGCGACCTGGGCGACCCGTACTGGGGCGGCCTGCAGATGGATCGCGGTTTTATGCGCAGGTACGCGCCGGGCGAGCTCCTGCGGCGCGGCTGGGCGAACCGCTGGACGCCGCTCGAGCAGATGTGGGTGGCCGAGCGCGCCTATCGCACGCGCGGTTTCTACCCCTGGCCGAACACCGCGCGCTACTGTGGCTTGATCTAGCCGGGGACCGGAGGCGTTGGAGGATCGGTTTCGGGGATAACAAAAGAGGTATGACCGAACAGCTCCAGGAATCGATCGAGACGCTGATCGCCGACGGTGAACGCGACGGCTGCGTCAACCTCTCCCGCTTCAACGAGTTCGTCGCCGAGCACGAGCTCGACGACGAGGACGTTCGCGGCATCTACGAGCAGCTCGACGAGCGCGGCATCGAGGTGAGCGACGACTGCGGCCGCCAGGCGGAGCAGTCGACCTACGTGAACGGCGACCTCGCCGTCGCGACGACCGATGCGCTCCAGCTCTTCCTCAACGAGGCCGGCCGCTGGCCGCTGCTGACGGCGCAGGAGGAGGTCGAGCTCGCGAAGCGGATCGAGCGCGGCGACAAGGAGGCGAAGGAGCGGATGATCAACTCCAACCTCCGGCTTGTCGTCTCGATCGCGAAGCGCTACCAGGGGCACGGGCTCTCGCTGCTCGACCTGATCCAGGAAGGGATCATCGGGCTGATCCGGGCGGTCGAGAAGTTCGACTGGCGGCGCGGCTTCAAGTTCTCGACGTACGCGACCTGGTGGATCCGCCAGGCGGTACAGCGCGGAGTGGCGAACAAGTCGCGGACGATCCGGATCCCGGTGCACATCGCCGAGCGCGAGCAGCGCATCGGCCGCGCGGAGCGCGAGCTGGCGCCGAAGCTCGGACGGGCGCCGACGGAGGAGGAGGTCGCGAAGCACGCGAAGCTGCCGTTGAAGCAGGTGCGTGAAGTGCGCTCCGCCGCCCGGGCGGTGACGAGCCTCGACCGGCCGATCGGCGAGGAGAACGAAGGCGGCGCGCTCGGTGACATGTTCGCGAGCGACCAGCCGCCGCCGGAGGAGGAGCTCGACGTCAGCCTCGAGCAGGAGGTGCTGCAGAAGGCGCTGTCGGACCTGCCGGACCGCGAGCAGGAGGTCTTGAAGCTGCGCTACGGGCTGAACGGCGACCGCGACCCGGCGTCGCTCGACTCGATCGGGCGGCAGCTCGGGATCACGCGCGAGCGGGTGCGGCAGATCGAGGCGAGTGCGCTCGAGCAGCTCGCCGTGCACCGCGAGATCGAAGCGCTCAAAGACGTCGCCTAGGAGAGTTTGGCGAAACCTTGCTCGTCGTCGGGGTGCGATGGCCGTTCCGAGGCAAGGACGCAAGGAGGCCCAATAGTGGATAGCTATTGGGCCGACTGAGGACGCCGCCTCGGGGGCGGACAGCGCGGCCCGGCGGCACAGACCAGGTTTCGTCAAGCTCTCCTACCTCAGGCGCTGACCTCGAGCTCGTCCACGAGCGTCAGGAACGCCTTCGCGTACGGCGAGTGCTCCGTGCGCGTCCGCACCTCGTCCCAGTCGATCTGCTCGCGGACGGCGCGGGCGATCTCGAGCACGCTCTCGTAGTCGACCTCGTGCTCGCGCATCGCGAGCAGCTTCGTCACGAGCACATCCTCCGGCCGCAGCACCCGCATCCGCACGGCGTAGACCTCGGTGACGGGCGCCCGCGAGAGAAACTCGTCGTCGATCTCGACCCCGCTCGGGTCGAAGATCAGGTCGACGAGCACGTCACCGTCCCAGGCCTTGTAGAGCCAGTTCTCCGGCGGCTTCTCCGGTCGCATCCCGGCGTCGGCGAGCGACTGCACCGCCCGCTCGGCGTCCTCCGGCTTGACGAAGAGATCGAGATCGTGCTCGGTCTCCGGTCCTCCGCGCGCCCAGATCGCGACGCCGCCGCCCAGCACGAACGGCACCTCGGCCTCGCGCAGCACCGCCGAGACCTTCTTCAGGCTCTCTAGCAGCTGGTCGAAGGTGACTTCGGTCTCGCTCATGGCTGCGGGGTACCCGGCACGGCGCGGCCTCAATCGGTTGAATTCCGGCATGGCCAGGCCGATCCGGCTTGCAGCGGCAGGCGACGTCCACGCCGAGCAGGCGAACGCAGACGAGCTCGCACGGGCGTTCCGGGAGGTCGACGGTGCGGTCGACCTCGTGCTCCTCGCGGGCGACCTGACGACTTACGGCGAGCCAGAGCAGGCGGCGCTCCTGGCCGAGATCTGCCGGCCGCTGCAGGTCCCCGTCTACGCCGTGCTCGGCAACCACGACTGGCACTGCAACCAGGTGCCGGAGATCGTCGCGCTGCTCTCGGGTGCAGGCGTGCGCGTCCTCGACCGCAGCTGGGCGGTCGAGGAGGTCGACGGCGCCTCGGTCGGG
>VAXD01000106.1:5558-10095 GCA_005884155.1 Actinomycetota bacterium
CGGCGAGCCGATCCTGCGCCAGGTCTACCGCGAGACGTCCGCCGAGGTCGGGGCGCTCGAGGCCGGGCTGGAGGCGGTCGAGGGCAGCGACTACCGAATCGTCCTGCTGCACTACTCGCCGACCCAGACGACGCTCGAAGGCGAGCCGCGCGGAATCTGGCCGTTCCTCGGCACCGACCGGCTCGCGGGCCCGATCGCCGAGCACCGCCCGGACGTCGTCCTCCATGGCCACACGCACGCCGGCAGCTTCGAAGGCGCGATCGGGGACGTGCCCGTCTTCAACGTCGCGGTGCCCGTCCTCGGGCGCGACTTCTTCGTGTTCGAGCTCGACGGCGCTTCAGTTAAAGCAGCCGCTTAGGTCCCGACGACCTGGACGATCCAGCGGCGGTCGCGCTCGCGGTCGAGCTCCAGGAAGAGCACGCGCTGCCAGGTGCCGAGGCAGAGCTCGCCGTCGCGCACCGGGATCGACTCGCCGGCCGTCCCGAGCAGCATCGCCATGCAGTGCGAGTGCCCGTTGCCGAAGTCCATGTCCTCTTCGCAGATGTTCTCCGTGCGGCGATCCCAGTCGTCGTGTGCGTAATAGGTCTCGCTCGGAACGAGCCGTTTGAGCAGGTTGGCGAAGTCCTCTAGGAAGCCGCTCTCGAACTCGTTCACCCGCACGCAGCACGTCGTGTGGGGCGAGTAGACGCAGGCGATGCCGTCGATGACCCCGCTATCCCGGACGGCCTCGCTCACCTCCTCGGTGATGTCGCGGACGGCCAGACCGCCGGTTGTTCGAAGCTGTCGTTCGTGCTGGAAGACCTTCACCGTACGCTCACCCTCCTTCGTGGACGGCCGCGGGAGTGCGGGCGGCTCCTATTGTGAGGGGTTGCCCGCGGTTCGTCCAGCCGAACCAACCACGGGGGAACCCCTGGTTCCGCCGTGAGCCCCCTCCTTGCAGCTGTAAGCGGCGCTTGGAACGCTTTCGGAGCCGGCAGCTGGTTCCCGGATGCGGGCGTTCTTGTCGAAGTGAGCCTCCCGCCGGGCGAAGCCCGGCTCCGGCAGCGGATCGTCGTGACCCGACCAGGTTCGGCGCTACGCTTGCTCGCGCGGGGCCCGTAGCTCAGCTGGTTAGAGCAGCGGACTCATAATCCGTTGGTCCCTGGTTCGAATCCAGGCGGGCCCATGCAACGTCACAAAGTCGTGCCGCGGCCCCGCGAGCAAAACCTGTTGAACGAGGTCGAGCGTTTTCCGGCGCTCGACCGCTCGAACGGACTTCTTTTCGTGACCGGTCGAAGGAGATCGACGACCGACCTGAGGAAGGACCTATGGCGGGGTCGATTGCTTTTGGCCCCGCCGATGCCTCACAACGCCGATGGTTGAGGCGCTGCACCGACAAGGTATCACTGGGCGCCGGATCGGCCGAAGTCCGTCCGGAGGTGCGCTACACTGCCGCGGTCCTGTCTCACTCTCTTGGTGGGGTGAGGATGTTGCCTTCTCGGACAATCGGCCGGGGTCGACTCAACACGATCGTTCGTATCGTGTCGGCGAAGAGAGGCCTCTGAGGATGACCGAGCACGGGCAGCATTTGCGCGTCCTGATCGCAAACGAGAGGCGCGACCGGCTCGAGCTGCTTGCGCAGGTCGTTTCGGCGCTCGGCCACGAGGTGATCGCGCGCGAGATCTATGTCAAAGAAGTCGGTGCTGTCACCGAGCGAGAACGTCCGGACGTGGCGCTCGTCGGCCTCGGCTTGAGCTCCGAGCACGCCCTCGAACTGATCACCGAGATCGTTCGCGAGGCCGCCTGCCCCGTAATTGCGTTGCTGACCGCGAAGGATCCTGAGTACGTGCACGAAGCGGCCAAGCGCGGCGTCTTCGCCTACATCGTGGACGGCGACTCGGAGGAGCTACAGAGCGCGATCGACATCACGTTGCAACGGTTCGCGGAGTACCAGGGCCTTCAGGGAGCATTCGGGAGGCGCGCGCTGATCGAACAGGCGAAGGGCATCCTGATGGCCCGGCACTCGGTCGATGCCGATCGCGCCTTCGCGATGCTCCGCGAGCACTCGCAACACAATGGCAGAAAGGTGGTCGACGTCGCGCAAGCGATCGTCGACAGTTATCTGCTCCTGCCGCCGCCAACGGAGCCGGCCGTCGCCGAGATTGGACACTAGAGCCTAAGCCGGCTCGCACACCCGAAAGGCTCGCACAGCCGAAAGACAGGCTATTTGCGGGAAGTGTGATTCCCTTTTGCAACCTCGGAGGTTTTTCGCCCAAGCGCCGGTGGTAACGTTCGGCGCGCCGCGCCTCATTGACCGGCGCAGCGAACGACTCCGCGGGCCATAGCGATCGGCGCCGCGAACAGTCAGCCCTCAGCAAAGCGGGTTGAAGCGAAAGTGGCCGACCTCAGCACCCGGTCGGCGAACGACTTCGACGTTTTGCTGGAGGCATGAGAACTGGAACTCCCGTTGCACCGTCAACCGGAAAGGCGAGGTCTCGTCGCCTTTGGCGCGGTGTTGCGCGGGTGGTCCCGTCGTCATCGGAGAACCTTGATCAGCTACCTGTGGGAGAACAGGCAGTCGGTCGAGAGGGGTGTTTGCGCATCCCAACCGCGAAGGGCTCCCGATCTGGGGGCAATGCCGGAGCCCTTCGCTGCTTCAGCTGAGTGGGCCCGTTGGCCCCTCAGTACGCGCGAAGCCCCGTCCGGGCTGCGTTCCGCCCCGGCGGGGCTTCGTGGCTTACGCGGCGCTCGGGGAGAGGGGGAGCGCCGCCGCGGGGCGTGGAGGTAGATCGCACGCCTCGTTCTTGGTTCATCAGGCCGCCTGGGTACAAAGGGCTCTCGCGACTCGAACCGAGCGCTTGCAGGCTTGGCTGGGCGCGCCACCCGTCACCAATCGCAGTCGATCGCCTCCAAGCCGAATGATCCAAGAGCCTTCCGCCTCTGCTCAGGCGGCGGTCATCCAGGAGGACGAGGGTCGGGAGAGCGTCTCGAGTGCGACCTAGACTAGTGGGTCTACGGTCGGCTGACGAGCGTTGCCCGCGAAACGACCGCAAAGTGCGCCAGGAACGTCGGTTCGCCTACCTCTGGTAGGGCGGGATCCAAGCAGCGGTGCCCAGCCGCAGAGCGGCGGGGAAGGCTCGATGCGTGTCTAGCCCTTGCTGCAGACCTTCATGCCGAGATCGGCGGCGAGCTTGTTGCCCTGCTTGTCGTTCGCGGAGGCGCGGGCGAACGCGTCCTGGACGCCCTTGAGGTTCTTCGCGCGCGCCTGATCGCGCATCTCCTGCAGGTCGTGCTTCAGGACCTCCGACTGGGCGAGCCACCGGTCGACCGTATGCTGCTCGTTCTTCGGGGGCTCGAGCTTGCGCAGCTCGGCGAGGGCGTTGTCGAGCAGCGGCAGCGCCTTGTCGAAGGCCTTCGCCAGGCTGGCCAGGTCCCTAGGGGTGCCGGCCGAGCTCGTCAGCTTGTTGTACTTGCTGCAGATCGCGTCGGCCTTCGCCGCGTACTCGTCACGGCTGAGTCGCTGTGAGCCGCCGCCGCCTCCGCCTCCTCCTCCGCAGCCGGCGAGACACAGAATCGAGAGTACGAGGAAGAGCGCCCGCCGCACGGGCCACACCTTAGCGGCCTAGCTAGAATCACAGCGATGGCCGAGACCGGGACGATGAGGGTGAAGTCGGGCCTCGCCGAGATGCTCAAGGGCGGGGTGATCATGGACGTGACCGACGCCGAGCAGGCGCGGATCGCCGAGGACGCCGGTGCCGTCGCCGTGATGGCGCTCGAGCGCGTGCCCGCCGACATCCGCCGCGAGGGCGGCGTCGCGCGGATGGCCGACCCGGACAAGATCCGCGAGATCCAGGAGTCCGTGACGATCCCGGTGATGGCGAAGTGCCGCATCGGCCACTTCGTCGAGGCGCAGATCCTCGAGGCCCTCGAGATCGACTACATCGACGAGAGCGAGGTGCTGACGCCGGCCGACGTCCAGCACCACGTCGACAAGTGGCAGTTCACGATCCCGTTCGTCTGCGGCTGCACGAACCTGGGCGAGGCGCTGCGGCGCATCTCCGAAGGCGCGGCGATGATCCGTACGAAGGGGGAGGCCGGCACGGGCGACATCGTCAACGCGGTCACGCACATGCGCTCGGTCTTCGGCCACATCCGCAAGCTGCGGTCTCTGCGCGAGGAAGAGCTCTACGCCGAGGCGAAGGAGCTGCGCGCGCCGCACGAGCTCGTCAAGTGGGTCGCCGAGAACGGGCGATTGCCGGTCGTCACCTTCACCGCCGGTGGGATCGCGACGCCCGCGGACGCGGCGCTCTGCATGCAGCTTGGCGCCGACGGCGTCTTCGTCGGCTCCGGCATCTTCAAGTCGTCCGACCCGTCGACTCGCGCGAAGGCGATCGTCGAGGCGACCACGCACTTCGAGGATCCCGAGATCCTCGAGCGTGTCTCCGGCGGTCTCGGCGACGCGATGAGCGGCCTCTCGGCCGCCGCGCTCGCGCCCGAAGAGCTGCTCGAGACCCGCGGCTGGTAACGCGCGCTAGACGCCGGCCGGCAGCCTGACAGT
>VAXD01000107.1:0-1461 GCA_005884155.1 Actinomycetota bacterium
CACCGGGGCGCGCTCGCGAGTGCCATAACTGCTCGAAACCCACCCTTGTTCCACGTGAGATTCGGTTGGATCGATGCCGCTCCACACCAGCAGCCCGTTCGCTCTTTCGCTCGCGACAGCGTAACTCCCATCTGTCGAGGGTTGGAGCGCGACGCCGGCTGCGAAGTGCAGAAATGACTCGAGGATATGTTCGCCCTTCCCGACGACCTCGTCGTGAACGGTCAACTCTTCGCTTGTGACATTGAGCGAGAAGCGCCGTCTATGCAGCACAGGAGAAGCGCGGCGACGGTAGCCGTCATGCGTGCCCACGAGCTCGAGCGCGTCCCCATCGAGCCGCAAGGTCTCCACTCGAGGCCTCGCGAAACGGCGCAGCTCGAACACTCGGTCCTCGTCGATCGGCTGGATCTCCTCACCGTCGACAACGAGCGTGTTGTGGGCACGAGTCGAGCGGAAGGCGTTACGCGCCGCGACGTCGAACGTGTACGCGTAAGTACCGGAGTCGATGATCAACGGAACGCCGTCAACCGAGAGCTGAGTGGCCGCCGAGGCCGTTCTGACCCACATCTCCAAAGCGGATGACAACCTGAATTCGAGCGGAACGCAGCACGTAGAGTCCGCCGGCCGCAAATGCTGCAGACCTCGGCTCGACGGGTGCGGGGAGCTCGCTGGCTCGCAGCCACGCCGTGACCCCGAAGGTCCAGGCGGCCTCCGGGTGGACGGGGCCGTGCAATGGACGACGCTCTCCGAGTTCGGTCGCCGCTGACCAAAGAAGATTGTCGTGCGTGGGGGGACGGGCAAAGCCTCCAGGCAAGATACGCCCGCTGTCCTGATCGCCGAAGAGTGGTATCCGCCCGTTGTCATGGCGCACAGTTCGGGACACGTCGAGCATGCGGCGGAGCCGATCATCGAAACGTGCTGAAAACGGCTGCTCCGCCTGAGCCGCCACGTGACGGGCGATCAGGAGGATCTCGAGCACGAGTCCGTGGTACGCGAGTGACGCTTCGAAGCTGACGCCGTCGGGGTGGACCTGCCTGAGTATTTCCCGCTCGAACTCCCGGCTGGCGAATCCAAACCATTTGGGCGCTTCGGGTTCACCGTTCAACACCCAGCCGAGCACAAGAAGTCCAAGGATGTCGCTCAGGTAGTGGTTACTGCGCAAATACGGCGTGCCCTCGAGGTTTGCGCGAATGTGGCGTCCGTGCCATCTGAGCGATTCGATTAGCCGATCACGGAGGCTCGCGTCAAACGGGCGCCACTCTTCGAGCGTGGCAAGTGCCCAGACCAGGTTGACTGCCCGAATCGCTACCTCCATGGGATTGACCCAATTGATGCCGACAGCTGGGGGGTTGTCGTCCAGCCACGACGAGATCTGAGTCTCGAGCTCGCGCGCATAGTGCTCCGCTTCGAACATTCGCGCCGCACGGGCCAGAGTGAGCAGATGGAGCAGACGGGATAACTCCC
>VAXD01000107.1:1524-7220 GCA_005884155.1 Actinomycetota bacterium
ACCTCGGCCAGACGTAGCCGCTCTTGAAGTCCTTGTGCCAATCGATTTCCGCGCCCAGGTCGACAAGTCCAGAACCAAGCAGGTCGATGCGATGCGCCAGGACCTGATCAGCCTCCTCGCGAAGGGCGGCAGCCGCGATGCGAAGCTCATCGGGAAGTTCTTGAATCGGAGCAAGCCCGATCGTCGGCAGTCGCAGGTAAACGCTTTCCTTGCTGAGTGGGGTGGAATAGAGGGCCCTGAGTCGTCGCGTCCGCCGGCGGCGCCCCGCGAGAAAGGCAAAAGTCCGCAAGAGCACGATCGGATGTGGGCCAATCGTCCTCGTCATCCGCGCAAGTGACTGGGCCTTCATGCGCATCGCGGGCAATGCGCGACGTTTCATCTACGCCGCACTTGCGATTGCTTCAGCGAACTCGGAGAGGTCGGCGCGATCCCAAAGCGCGCGCCACGCCGTATCAAATTGCCAATCAGAACTCGCCAAGACCTCGTCAACGGCCTGCACCAAAGCGGTGACCGAAGGGGCGCATCGGATGCCAATCGTGAACTCACTTGCCACCTCGGCGGGCTCACCCCCGCAGAAGAAGACGAGCGGTTTGCGGTGACGCAGCGCTTGATAGAGCGTGTTCGGACATGCAACCTCGCTATATGAATGGCTCGGATCGAGCCCGTAATAGACCGAGCGTGTCAGTTCAAATAGACCATCGACGTGTTCTTGCCATCCGAGGTATGTGAGATTCGGAAGATCGGCCGAAGCCTGCTCGATTACGGCCGCGCCATGCCCATCGCCCGCGAGGGCGATCTCGATGTCGGGCCGTCTTCGAGCTAGTTCGACTAGCAGGTCGAGTCGTCGAACATCGCTGATCGTTCCCGCGTAGAAGAGATCCCACCGAGGGAGAGCATCCGACGCCGGCGCCTGCTCACGGTGACCGAAGTTTGGCACGACGATTGGGGGGCGCTCGATCACTCCACGCCACCGCGACGTGCGGCAGCTACCTGGAACCACGACCATCGCGGCCCGGCGCGCTAGGCGGCTCTCGGCCGCAGCTGCCAGGCGAAGAACGAACGTCGGATACCTCCTCGCCTCGGAGCGTCGAAACTCCTCATGAGCGTCGTAGATCAGGGGAAGGTCAAGATCACGCGCCAAGGCCCATCCCAGCGGCAGGAGATAGATGTCGTGCACCATCAGGAGGGAAGTCCCTTCAAATAGCGCCCGTCGATTGCGCCAGACGCGCGCGCCGAACCTCGCGAGGGCAAGAAGCGTGTGCCAACCACCTCCGCTCGGAGCGGGGACCGCGAATCGAACCAAGTCGTCGTTCAGGCCCCCGCTCGTCTGGGCGGGGTTAGCCCGACGGTCCCATGCGACGATCTTCGCAGAGATGCCGGCATCGCGGAGCAGTCCGATCTCAAAGGCCACCCGGGCATCGGGCCCGTAGTGGTTGTCGAGCAGCATCGAGACACTGATGCGCTGGTCGTGTGCACCGCCGGCTAGATCAGGCGACGGGCGCGGTTCGAGGGGCTCATCGCTCGCCAGGTTGTCGCCGTCGCGCTTCGGGCCTCGACGTACTAACCAGCGTCCGAACGCGTTCCGCCTTCCTCCGCAAGTGCTCAGATCGCATTCCAACTTACGAAGGTGTGCCCGGCGCCCCGTGCCGCACTAACAAATGGGGCGAGCGATAACCGCTCGTTGTTGCACCATTCCTGATCGTATCCGGGGTGAACGCCAACTTCGAGTGTCTGCCCGTCCGGCAGTCGCGAGGCAAGCTGGTGCCAATCGGGGTCATGGGCGCTGGTCGGCATGTAGAAGTGATCGGTGGTCATGAAGGACCGCATGAGCGCCCGACGCCATATCGGGCCGATCCAATATGTCGGGCTCCTGGTGGGCCGGCGCAGGTAGATGTCTTGGACATTTCGCACACGCTTGATCCCCAGGCGAGGCAGAACTCGGCGCAATGCTTTTCTGAACGGAGCGTACTTATGGAGGTGTCGATGTGAATCGACGTGGGATACCGCTACTCCATTGCTCTTGACGGCATTAACTTGTGCGATGACTTCTCGTTCGATTTGTTCCACAGGAACTCGCCGGAGAAGAGCCCGAAGCCGCATGACGTTTGTCGGGAGCAGATACCCACCGTCATTGACTAATCCTGGCACGAGGTGGGGCTCGGAGACCGGTCTTTCAGAACCATCTCCAACGAATTGCAAGTGTACTCCGTACGAATATTCGGGATGTTCACGAGCGAATTCGAGCGCGTCTTCCGTTCTGGGCATTCCGACCATGATGGACGCACTCGTGAGAAGCCCGGCCTTGAAGCAGTCAACCGTCGCTGTAACCGTATCGACTGAGCTCCCAAAATCGTCGGCATTGACGATGATTCTCATGGCGCGCGAAAGTATCAGGACCCCAGGCGCTCGTGTCTGTTGGTGCCGGGCAGTTTGAAACTACGTGCCAGGGTTTCCCGGACAGGCGGCGTACCCCTCATAGAAGGAGCTGATCACTCGGGCGGCTACCCTAGCGTCCGCTTGCTCGCCTAGCCGATTCTGCACTCTCGCATGTCTCCAACCAGAAGCGTCATCATCCTCGTCGAGAACGCGCCGGTACCGTCGGATCGGCGTGTCTGGCAGGAGGCCGCTGCCCTCACACGGGCGGGGGCAGAGGTGTTCGTCGTCTGTCCCCGGGGCACGTCGCGGGACAGCGAGCTCTTCGAGGAGCGTGACGGTGTCGCGATCCATCGTTACCCCGCACACTTCGCAGACGGCGCACTCCGGGGGTACGTGCGTGAGTACTCTGGGGCGCTCCGCGAAATGCGACGACTCGTTCGGCGGATCTCGCGCCAGCGGCACATCGACGTCGTCCATGCGTGCAACCCGCCCGACATTTTGTTCTTGTCGGCACTCCGGGCACGTCTCCGAGGCGCAGCCTTCGTCTTCGACCAGCACGACCTCGTACCCGAGCAGGCGCGCGCCCAGTTCGCCGGCCGACGGCTGCTCTATTGGTCGACTTTGGCCGCGGAAAGGCTCGCGTATTCGGTCGCGGACGTGGTGCTCGTGACGAACGAGTCATACCGCGACGTCGCCCTTTCTCGCGGTCCGCTGAGGCCGGAGGACGTGTTCGTAGTTCGCAACGCGCCCGATCTGGGGGTCTTTCGAAGGGTCGATCCCGACCCGACGCTGAGGAAGGGGGCCTCGTTCCTCATCGGTTATGTCGGGCTCATGGGCCCGCAGGACGGCGTTGACCACATGCTCCGCGCGTTGGCAGAGCTCAAGGAGCGGCGATCCGATTGGCGAGGAATCTTCGTCGGCGAAGGCGACGCGTTGCCCGGAGCGCGTGATCTGGCTCACCAACTGGGGCTCGAAGACGTGGTCGAGTTCGCGGGATGGATGCAAGGCGAGCAGTTGATAGCGACACTTGCAAGCCTCGACGTGTGCGTTGCGCCTAATCCCAAGACGCCTCTCAACGATGTCTCCACGATGGTGAAACTCCTCGAATACATGGCCATGGCTAAGCCTGTCGTCGCCTACGATCTCCCTGAGACTCGCCGAACTGCGAAGGACGCAGCCCTCTACACGAGGCCCGACCATCCACCGAGCCTGGCAGCTGCGATCGACGAGTTGCTCGACAGCCCTGAGCTGCGAGCTCGGATGGGAGCCGCAGGTCGCGCCCGAATCGAGACCGTTCTCTCATGGGAGCATGCCGAGCGGGAGCTATTGGCTGCCTACGACCGAGCGTACGCGATTGCCGACGAGCGCAAAAAGGCGAAAAGGGGTGCCAAGTGAAGCAGGTGCTTCAGAACCGACGCGGGCTCCTGGTTGTTCGGGACGTTCCCGAGCCCCACTGCCCCCGGGGAGCCGTCATCGTCCGAAACGAGTTCTCCGCCATTAGCTCCGGGACTGAACGCAGCAGTGTCACGCAGTCGCAGAAGTCGCTTATCGCGCGCGCCAGAGAACGGCCCGACCTCGTGCGCGAGGTCGCCCGACGCGCCCGAACCGAAGGCGTCCGGAAAACCCGCGCCGCCGTCGAGCGCCGACTCGCAGAGGAGAGCCCGATCGGCTACAGCTCGGCAGGGGAGGTGGTCCGCGTCGGGTCTGCTGTCCACGGATTCGCCCCGGGCGACAGGGTCGCTTGCGCAGGCGCCGGTTTCGCAAACCACGCGGAGATCGTTGCGGTGCCATCCAATCTCTGTGCGCGGGTGCCGGCGTCCGTCCTGCTCGAGCATGCGTCGCTGACGACGATCGCCGCGATCGCGTTGCACGGCATCAGGCTGACCGGAGCTGCGCTGGGCGAACGCGTCGCCGTAATCGGGTGCGGTCTTGTCGGCCAGCTCGCGTGCCGCCTTCTGCACGCCGCAGGCGCGGAGGTGTACGCGATCGACATCGACGCGGCAGCGGTCGAGCACGCTCGCGCCGGCGGCGCGGATCACGACTTCACGAGCGACGAGCAAACCGCCGATCTCGTCCGTCAGACTGCGCCGCTCGGCGTCGACGCAGTGCTCGTCACCGCCGCGGCCCCGTCCAGCGAGCCGCTCCTCCTTGCCGCCGAGATCGCCCGCGACCGCGGCACTCTCGTCCTGGTGGGCGACGTCCCCGTCGAGCTCCCGCGCGCACCGCTGTACCGGAAGGAGCTCACGTTTCGGATCTCTCGCTCGTACGGCCCTGGCCGCTACGACGTCGAGTACGAGGAGCGGGGGCTCGATTACCCGATCGGATACGTCCGCTGGACACAGCAGCGAAACATGCAGTGCGTGCTCGACCTGCAAGCCCGGGGACTATTCGATGTCGGGCCACTGATCGCCGACGTGGTGCCGGTCGAAGAGGCGGAAGACGCATACGCACGGGTTGCCGGCGACCCGTCTGAACGTCCTCGCGGCGCCTTGGTGCTCGCGTATGAAGGCGCGCGGGCGGCGCCGGAGCCTAGTCAGTCGAGCCGTCCCCGATCGGTGCCCGAAGGTGCCCCGCGCATTGGCCTGATCGGCCCTGGGGAGTTTGCGAGGAGCGTGCTCGTCCCGGCGTTCGCCGAGGCGGGAGCTCGCCTCGAGCTCGTCGGCGGCGGTTCTGGGCCGACGGCCGCGTCCGCGCTCCGCGACCTCGGATTTTCCCGCGTGGCGGCAAGCGAGCTCGAGGTGATCGAGGATCCCGATGTCGACGCCGTCGTCATCGCCACGCGCCACGGTTCGCACGCCGAGCTGGCGGCACGCGCGCTCGAGAACGGCAAGCACGTCTTCTGCGAGAAGCCGCTCGCACTCGACGAGGAACAGCTCACCCAGGTCCTCGAGGCGGCGCGGCGGAGCGACAGCTTCCTGTTGGTCGGGTTCAACCGTCGGTTTTCGCCGCTGCTCCGTGAGCTCCGCTCGTTCATCGGAGATGGGTCCCTCCTTGCGAACTACCGCGTCAGCGCCGGGCGAATGCCCGCCGAGGCCTGGGTGCACGACCTGGAGGAGGGTGGCGGGCGAATAATGGGCGAGGCCTGCCACTTCCTCGATGCGCTGGTTTATCTGGCGGGAGCGCCGATCCGGGCAGTCGCTGCTGTCGCGCTCGACGACTCGTCGCTGCCTCTGCAAGCCCGCGACAACGTCGTCATCAACGTGTCGCTCGACGACGGTTCGGCGGGAACGGTCTCCTACGTCGCCGCGGGCTCGGCGGCCGTCCCGAAGGAGAGGCTGGAGGTTTTCAGCGGCGGGCGCACGGCGATCCTCGACGACTTC
>VAXD01000107.1:7493-12375 GCA_005884155.1 Actinomycetota bacterium
GGGGGGCGCCGGCTAAGTAAGAGAACGCGAGGTCGATGACCATCGCCAGCAAGATGAAGTAGGCAAAAAAAGCGGGCCGATAGAAGCGTCTGTCGTCGCCGATAAGCAAGTAAGGCATGACGGTCGCGGCGACGGCGGCAACCGGAACCAGCGCCGCGTTTCTCCAACGTCGCCACACGAGCAGGACAAGAAGGCAGGGCAGCAGGTAGCGCTCAGCTCGATGCCAGACGAGACGAGCGTAGAACCCTGGGTGGTCAGCGATTGCCCGTGCCGCGCCACCGAGCAGGAAGTCGTCGTAGACAGGGCTTCCATACCTTGCTCCAGGACGATGCTGCTGGACGTACGCCTTCGAATGCTCATCGGTCTTACCCTGCCCGACGCCCTCGAAGACGGCTTGTCCGAGGCCCGTCCTCGTGGGAATGAAGCGGTGGAACTCGTAGTAATTTCGAATCGTCCACGGACTAAGGAGGACGAGGGCGATGGCGGTCGGCACTGCCATCCACGTGAGGCGACGTTTCCAGCCGCCTCCGGGTGTGGCCACCAGTGCAAGCGTGAATGGCAATAGGACCACGAACGGACGAAAGTAGATCCCAAGTCCAGCGACCACGCCTAGTAGCACGAGCCGACCACGGCTCTCCGGTCGCTCGCGAGCCCAGACGAAGGCGCCCACGCACGCGATCGTGAAGAACATCGCCCATGTGTCGAGCACTGGATACTTGGCGAACTCGATGGCCCTCGGGAACACCGCGTAGAGGAGAGCCGCTAGAAAGGCGGCCGGATGACGGCGCGTCAGCCGGTAAGCGATCCAGTAGATCAGCAATACCATCGCGGTGTCCAGGAGGATCTGAAGCCATTGGATCGGGGTGTACGACCTGCTACCGGTGGGCCACCAGAAGGCGGCCAGGACGGCCGCGACGCCAGGCATCTGATCGACGACGGGGTACGCTCGCGTCTTCTGGTCGACACGGGTGAAATCGATCTTCGAAACGTCAACGAGGTGGTGCGCACGCGCCTGCCGCTGCTTGATCAGCTCAAAGGCCCTCGGGTTTAGGACGAACCACTTGCCGTGCTCCACGATGTTCCGGGCCATCTCTGCCTGTTCGCCAGCGAGCCCACCGCCTCCGAGTGGCCGTGGATTTGCAAAGTAGGAGTCAGCTCGGAGCGAGAACGCGAGCGCGAGCAATACTGCGAGCGCGATCCAGGGAAGGTTGGCCGAACGGAGTAGCCTGCGCGCCGCCGCGCCGCGCTCGTCGTCGTCATGAGTCAGGTGTTCGCGTCGCGCAACCATCAGCTGTGCGAGGAGTCCGAGTGTACTGCGCCGACCAACTCGCCCTGTCGACCGCCGGTAGAGAATGCCGCGGAATCCCGCAGGTCATCGCCCTCGATCCAGTGCCGGTGCCAGAGGGCGAAGTTCAACAGCACCCAGAACTCGAAGCCGCTGCGCGTCGCCCGGGCGCGGTCGAGCACACTGCGGATCTCGGTGGGCTCGAAATACTCGAACATCGCCGGCCGCAACAGCTCCTGCTCGGCGATTTGCCGGAGGCTCGAGAGCCAGCGCCACACCGGAGCGCCGAACCCTTGCTTCTTTCGAGTCAGCACGGATTCCGGGACGCTGCCGACCAGGGCGCGCTTGAGCAACAGCTTGCCGTCGCCGTTGGCCCAATGCAGCGGAAGCGGTACGCGCGCGGCGAACTCGACGAGCTGGGGATCGAGGTAGGGCGCGCGAGCCTCGACGGACGAGGCCATCGTCATCTTGTCGATCCGCATGAGGAGCAGTTCCGGCATTCTCAGCCCGAACTCGTGTGCGAGCCCTACCGCGGCCAGCTCGTCGTCAGTTGAGGCGGAGCCAAAGGTCGACGTGAGGAAGTCGTAGGGCGAGGGTCGGCCGTTGTGGCCGACGAGTAGCCTCTTCTTGTGCCGCTCGGAGAGCCCGAAGACCGCGTGGGGCGGGGGAATCCCTCGGGCCACGGACTCGCGAATGAACTCGTGCTTGTGCTCCTGGACCACGAGGGAGAGGCCCCGCACGGCTGCCAGTAGTAGCGGCCGTGGCAGCAAGCGGTTTGCGCGCCGCAACGTGCGCGCGGCGGGGAAGACCTGGGCGTGGATCGGGTAACCGAAGAACGACTCGTCGCTTCCCTCGCCCACCTGGACGACCGTGACGCCGTTCGCCTTGGTCGCCCGTGCCAGGTGGAAGAGCGGCACGCAGACCGGATCCGCAATCGGCTCGTCCTGATGGTGGATCAGATCCGGCAGGCAGCGGATGACGTCCTCGTCGTGCAGGACGACTTCGTGGTGATTGGTTCCGAAGAACTCCGCGACGGCACGGGCGTGCCCGAGCTCGTCCAGGCTCGGCTCGTCGGCGAATGCAACTGAGAACGTTCGGAGCGGTTCATCAGTGTGACGGCACATGAACGCGACGTTTGCCGAGGAATCCACCCCGCCGCTCAGATAAACGCCGATCGGGACGTCGCTCATCATTCGTTCCTCGACCGAGGCCTCGAACAGGTCGCGGAGCTCGGCGGCCAGCTCCCGTTCGTCGACCTCGCCCATCGGCTCGCGCGCCGGCAGGTCCCACCAGCGCCAGGTTCGGAGGCCATCCTCGGCGCTCCAGCTGCCGCAGTGCGCGGCCGCGAGCTTGGAGATTCCGGAGAACAACGTGCTGGGCGGCGGCGTCGTCAGGAACGTCAGGTAGTAGCTCAGCGCCTCGAGATCTACCGCGCGACCAAGTTCCGGGTGCTCCAGAAGTGCCTTGATCTCCGACGCGAAGATCCAGCCCTTCCGGGTTTGCGCGTAGTACAGAGGCTTCTCGCCCGCGCGATCGCGAGCGAAGAACAGGCGCCTCCGGCGCGCGTCCCAGATCGCGAAGGCGAACATGCCGTCGAGCCGCGCGAGGCAATCCTCGCCGTATTCCTCGTACGCGGCGAGCACCACTTCGGTGTCGCAGCGGGTCTTGAAACGGCGCCCGGTGCCTTCAAGCTCTGCCCGGAGGGCTCGATGGTTATAGACCTCGCCGTTGTAGGCGAGCACGACCGTTCCGTCGGCGTTGGCCATGGGCTGTTGCCCGGCGACCAGGTCAATGATTTTCAGCCGTCGCGTGCCGAAACCAATGCCTCGGTCAGGTGAGACCCAGAGACCGGCTTCGTCGGGGCCTCGGTGCACGAGCGCGTCGCGCATGCGGATGAGAAGCTCCGCCTCGAGCTCGTGGTTGGTATCGACGAGCCCTACGAAACCGCACATTACGCGGCCCCTCGAACCAATGATTCGTACGCGTCGATAATGCGGCGAGCGTTCTGGCGCCAGCTGTGGTGCTCGGTCGCTCGCTGACGGGCGTTTTTGCCAAGGGTGGCACGAAGCTCCGCCGAGTCAGCCACCGCCACTAGGCCTCGCCGCAGATCCTCGACATCTCCTGGCGTGGTCAGCCACCCCGTGACACCGTGTTCAAGCACGTCTCCTATCTGGCCGAGCCGGCTTGCGACGACTGCTTTGCCCGCTGCCATGTATTCGAAGAGCTTCGTTGGCGAGCCGAAGAACTCGGCCCCGCCGGCAAGCGGGACATGCGGTGCGACAAGTACGTCGCAAGCGTCGAGGTAGGAGGGGATTTTGGCTGGCGTTACCTGTCCAGCGACGGTCACGCGAGTGTCCAGAAAGGCATCGCGCAGAATCGCGACGGTCGGTTCCAGCTCACGACCGTCGCCTACAAGGAGCAGGTGGGCGGCGGGGAACCGAGCGGCCACGTCGACGAACGCACGCGCAAGGAGTGGGGCGCCATGCCAGGGACCGAATGTTCCGACGAAGCCGATGACGAGACTGTCGGACTTGATGTCATGGCGGCGCCGCACGACGCCTCCACCGCCAACCGCGAACCGCTCAGCATCGACGCCATTCGGGTTGAGAACGAGCCTGTCCCGATCGATCCCGCGCTCCTGCAGCGCCTCATAGTCGACTCGTGAAACCACGACGATCCGTGTGGCTGCAGCTAGCGCAGCCTCTTCGCAGAGCTTGATGCGACTCCTCAGTGGTGTCCTCGTGCTCATCCAATGGCGCTCTACGAACTCTTCCGAGCCGTTGTATTCAAGGATCAAGGGCTTCCCGCTGAGGCGAGCGAGCAGTGCCCCCGCGACGGAGAAGCGCGTATGCCGCTGGTAGATCGCGTCCGCGTGTCGAGCTGCGGAGAGGGCTGCCCGGACAAGCACCGCGTCACTCCCCGCGGCGGCTGACGCGGCGATTGCCTTGGCGAGTCGCGGCGTGCGCACGACGAGCCACTGGCACGGAGGATCGGGGGCCCGCCCTGCCGTTCGCGCGATTGCCGCGTTCGTCGTGAAGGGTGCGACGGTAACTCCTTGGTTGCTGAGCGCTCGGATGACCTCATGGGTGTGCGTCACCGCGCCGCCGACCTCAGAGGTCGGGCCTACCGCAGGGAGCAGATAGATGAGCTTCTTGAGCTCCGGGCGTGCGCCGGCACGTCGGTGGGGTCGTCGGCGCGCCAGAGGGATGCTCGCGCCTTGCGTGGCGATCAGCAAGGCGCTTGCCGCTAACTGTGCGCAGGAAAAGGGGGCCGATCGAGCTATGAAGCGCAGCAACGGAGCCGTCGTAATCTCCTCGCGGCTTACGTCGACCAGCGAAACCATCTTGGGCCGTCCGAGCACGGCGATCAGAGGCGCCAGCCCGTAGCCGAGCTCCTCCTCAGGGGGCGCGCCCACTACGGCAAGTTGATCGAAGTCGTGACTGCGAAGCAGACGCCGACCACCGTCCGCAAGCTGGCTAAGCGGGAAGACGAGAGGCTCGTCGCAGTTGAGAAGCCGCCGAGCCATATCGTCGGTCGACCGAGCCCCAAGTGGAACAAGCAGTGTCTCAGGCTGACCCCTATGAGTGACCGCACCCA
>VAXD01000123.1 GCA_005884155.1 Actinomycetota bacterium
CAGCTTCGGGACGCCGTCACTTACCGGCACTCGAGCTCCTTGCGCATCCAGACGCCGGGGTTCGGCACGGGCGCGCCGACGTACTTGAAGTCGTCGCTCGTGAAAGCCACGTAGCCCAGCCGCTCGTAGAGCCGGCGGGCTCGCGGGTTGTAGTCCTCGACGCCAAGCACGATCCCGCCGAAGCCGCGGCTGCAGACGAGCTCCTCGGACGCGCCCATCAGTGCGGTGCCGATTCCGCGGCTCTGCAGCTCGGGCTTGACCGCGGCCGCCACCAGGACGGCCTCGCGGTGGGCGGCGCGGGTGACGAAATCGAGGTGGAGCTTGCCCATCGGGAGGTCGTCGTCGTCGACCGCGACGAGGATCGTCACGGCCTCGCGCCCGCGGCCGAACTGCTCGCGGCAGTAGTCGACGTGGCTCGGCGCGCCGAACGCACCGAAGTGGTCGAGGTCGCGCTCCTCGCAGGTGCGGATCGCGACGGACTGGGCTACCACGTCGCCCCCGGAACGGAGCGGCGCACCTCGGTCATCTGCTCCCAGATCTCGGCGAGCTCGGGTGTGTGGCCGTTCCGCAGCGACGGGTCGTTGACGGCGGCCGCGAGCGGGCGCAGCTCCTCGAGCGCGGCGGTGAAGCGCGGCTCGTCCTTCAGCCGCTCGAACCACATCTCCGCGTGCAGGCGGTGGTAGGCCTCCTCGCGGTCGATCTTCGCGGCGAGCCCGGCGACCTCCTCGTCATCGGAGGTCTTCAGGCGCTCGAGCCGCTCGGCGTCGGCCTGCTCGTAGAGGTAGTGCCTTGCGATCGTCCGCTCCCACTCCGGCAGCCGGAGCTCGACGAGCTGAGCACAGCGGTACTCCTCCGGCTTCCGATCGAAGGCGAGCGCGTCGGCGGTCGTGTCGAGATCGCGCGCAGCGAGCTCGTACAGCGCCCGCGCGTGGCCGACCTCGTTCTGGGCGATGGACGAGAAGGCGACGTCCTCCTCGAGGAACGGCGCGATCCCGGTCCATTCCGAGTCGCGCCAGCCGAGGATCAGCTCGTCGTCAGCGATCGCGACTAGCAGCTGTGCCCGCTCGCTTAGCACGGGGGAAACCATGTTTCCCCCGTGAGCCCCCTTCTTCGCCGCAGGGGCGAGATCGCCGAAGTGGGGCTCCCGCCGGGCAAAGCCCGGCTCTGCCGGATGATCGCGGTCACCCTAGATCGCCCTTTCCTTGCTCGTTCCCGCTCGCTCACGCGCCTCCTTGAGCTTTTGTTTGAGGGGGTAGCCGTCGACCCGGTGGTAGTTCCGGTTCAGCTCGTCGACAAAGTCCTCGATCGGGTGGATCGCTTCGCGCTCGACGACCCAGAGCGCCGCGGACTCCCCGCGCCGGCCGTACTGCTCGCGGGCGTAGGCCTCGGCGAACTGCTCGTCCGGCGCTTCGACCGAGCCGGCGTGCTGGAACGCCTGGCCCTTGCGCTCCTGACGGAAAACTTCGTAGATCACGCTGCTTCGGCCAGGACTACCGAACGAATCCAAGCGGAGCTCTCGCGGGCCTTGCGACGCAGGTCGAGCCGGTCCTCGGTCTTCGGCCCGTGCCCGGTGACGACCGACATCAGCTCGTCCCAGTCGGGCTCGGTGTAGTGCCAGCGGCCGGTCTCCTCGTCCTTGCGCAGCTCCGGGTCGGGCACGGTCAGCCCGAGCTCCCAGATCTGCGGGACGTAGCCGTCGAGGAACTGCTGGCGCGCCTCGTCGTTACCCTGGCTCTTGATCCGCCACTGGTACATCGGGTCCTCGTCCGGCGGGATCGGGTTCCCGTGGAACTGCATCAGCGGGCCCCACCAGCGGTTGAGCGCCTCCTGCACCAGCTCGCGCTGCTCCTCGGTGCCGAGCATCAGCGTGAGAATCACGTCGCGGCCGTGGAGGATGTGAAACGACTCCTCCCAGCAGATCTTCTTCATGATCCGCGCGTACGGCGCGTACGAGCACTTGAGTAGCGCCTTCTGGGAAATGATCGCGGCCGCGTCGACGAGCCAGGCGATCACGCCGACGTCGCCCCAGGTCTTGGTCGGGTAGTGGAAGACGTTGTGGAACTTCGACTTGCCCGAGATCAGGTCGTCGAGGCATTGCTCGCGCGGCTTGCCGAGATCCTCGACGACGCGGTAGATCAGCTGTGCGTGGCCGACCTCGTCCTGGACCTTCGCCGTGAGCGCGAGCTTGCGCTGCAGCGTCGGCGCGCGGAGGATCCACTCACGCTCGGGGAGGACGCCCATCAGCTCCGAGTTCCCGTGCATCTCGATGAACTTGCGCAGCCGCGCGCGGTACTCGTCGGGCATCCAGTCGTCGGTCTCGACCTGGCCTCCGGACTGGACGTATTCGAGGAATTCCTGCTCGGAATCCGCCATCTGCGGCTACCTCCCAACCGAACGATCGTTAGGGTGGAAGTGTAGTGGGTGTGCGCTCGGTCGGACTGCTTCATCCCGGCGAGATGGGCGCCGCGGTCGGCGCTGTCCTGCGGTCGCAAGGGCATCGGGTCGTCTGGGCCTCCGAGGGACGCAGCGACGAGACGCGGGCCCGCGCGAGAGCTGCCGGGCTCGAGGACGTCGGCTCGCCGGCGGAGGTCGCCCGCAGCGAGGTCGTCTTCTCGATCTGCCCGCCCCACGCGGCGCTCGACGTCGCGCGGCTCGGGCTGTTCGCGGGGATCTACGTCGACGCGAACGCGATCTCGCCGGCGCGGGTGCGCGAGGTCGTGCAGGCTGCAGGCGGCGACGCGGTCGACGGCGGGATCGTCGGCTCGCCTCCTCGCGAGTCGGGGACGACGCGGTTCTACCTCTCCGGCCCGAACGCAGCTGCGGTGGCCGAGCTGTTCGCGGGCTCGGTGCTCGACGCGCGCGTCGTCTCCGACGAGATCGGCGACGCCTCCGCGGTCAAGATGGCCTACGCCGGGTGGACGAAGGGGACGGCTGCGATGCTGCTCGCGATCCGCGAGCTCGCGCGCGCCGAGGGGGTCGAGGAGCCGCTCCTCGCCGAGTGGGATCTCTCCCTCCCCGAGCTGCGGGAGCGCCACGAGCGCGCGACCCGCTCGGCGAATGCGAAGGGCTGGCGCTGGGTCGGCGAGATGGAGGAGATCGCAGCCACGTTCGAGGCGGACGGCCTGCCCGGCGGCTTCCACCGCGCCGCGGCGGAGGTCTTCCGCGGGCGATGAGCACCCGCCGCGACGAGCTGACGCGCCAGGCCGCCCGGCTGTTCGCGCAGAAGGACTACCACGGCACTTCGATCGGCGAGATCGCCGAGGCGCTGGGTGTCCAGAAGGGCTCGCTCTACGCGCACATCGAGTCGAAGCAAGACCTGCTCTACGAGACGATGCGCGACGGCGCGGCCGCCTTCCACGCCGGGCTCGACGCAATTCCGGAGAACCTGCCGGCCACCGAGAAGATCCGCGAGGCGCTGCGCTCGCACCTGCGCGTCGTCGCCGACCAGCTCGACGTCGCGACCGTCTTCGTCCAGGAGTGGCGCTACCTCGAGGGCGATCGGCGTGACGAGATCCTCAGCGAGCGGCGGCGCTACGAGGAGCGGATCAAGGCGCTCTTCCGCGAGGGCCGGGAGCTCGGCGAGCTGCGCAGCGACCTCGACGACGCGACCGCCGCGTTGCTCGCGCTCTCGGCGGCGAACTGGGCCTACACCTGGCTGCAGCCGGGCCGCGACACCGACGAGCTCGCGGACCGCTTCTACTCGCTCCTCGTCGACGGTATGCGCGGCTACGCCACTCCGTAGCCCGATTGATTAGTCAATCAATTTCGGTCGCAATTTCGAGGATTGAATTTCCGGAATTCAGGGGTATATAGCCGCTGGCATTTTCGGTGACTCGACTCCCCGGGGGGTACAAGTGAAGCTTCGACCAGGACTCGCGATCGGCGCCTTTCTCGCTGCGGCGCTACTCGTCTTCTTCACCGGCGCGGCGAGCGCAACCGGCACCGGCACGTTCTCCGGCGCGATCACGACGACGGCGTGCGGCCCGATGCACGACGTTCCCGTCGTCCAAGGCGACACGACGATCGACGCGGTCGCCGCCGAGTACGTCTCGGCGAACGACATCACGCTCGACCTCTACAGCCCGAGCGGCGCGCTGCTCGTCCACGGCGACACGCTCACGAGCCCGGAGTCCGTGCACTACGCGCGGAGCGACCTCGCTCCTGGCACCTACCACCTGCAGGTTTGCCCGTTCACCGGCGGCGTGGTCACCACGCCATACGACTACACGGGCTCCTGGGCGGTCACGAACGGCCCGCCCGTCGGAGTCCCCGGCTCCGACGCGGGTGGCGAGTTCGGCCCGCCGACGATCAAGCGGGTCGCGGGCAAGCTCCCGTTCAGCAACGCGACCGTCGTCGACGCGCAGCGGACCGAGGGCGAGCCGCTGGCCCACTTCGGCAACGACGGCTCGATCTGGGAATCGGGGCCGTGGGGGACGACGACGCAGAACTCGTTCATCCACCGCTCGACCGACAACGGGCTCTCGTTCCACATCGACAGCCCGGCAGGGATCCGGCCGGACCCCGGCCCCGGCGGCGGTGACACCGACATCGTCACCGACGATCAGGGCAACGAGTACTTCGTCGACCTCGAGTCGCTGGTCAACCTGGGCACCGCCGTTTCGAACGACACTGGCAACAACTGGCGCGACAACCCGGTGGCAGTGCAGAACACGGCCGTCGACCGGCAGTGGTACGCGGTCGACAACGGCACGACCTCGTCGGCAGCGGACAACACGATCTTCCTCGCACTCCACGTGCAGAGTGTCGGGACCTTCATCTACTCGAGCCCGGGCTCGACGGGCTCGACGGACCCAGTCGGCGGACTCGTCTGGCAGAACGCCGCCGCGAACGCACCGTTGCCGCTCGCAAGCGATGCGCGCTGTGCCCAGCCGCGCTTCGACGCGCTCAGCCGCACCCTCTACTACGCGTGCGACGAGGGCAATCACGTGCGAATGACGATCGGGCACGTCGCGCGCGGGCAGCGGACGGGGATCCAGTTCCACAATGTCGCGCTGCCGGTCTCACCGGGCGGCGGCGGACCAGAGCACCTGTTCCCGGCGGTCGCTGTCGACCAGGGCGGGAACGTCTACGCGGCCTGGATCGACGACAACGACAACAACGTTTACTACTCATACTCGAGCGACCAGGGCCAGAGCTGGGCCACCCCGGTGCAGGTGAACTCCTGGCCGGCGGTCACGAACGAGTTCATCTGGGCCCAGGGCGGCTCGGCCGGCACCGTGGCGATCGCGTGGTACGGCACCGACGCGCAAGGCCAGCCGGACAGCTTCCTGAACTGGTTCGACGACCCGAACGGCGCCGCCGCGTACAAGTGGTGGGGCTATGTCGGCGTGATCACCGGCGCGACCACGACGCGCGCGACAATCGCCACACAGCGCTTCACCGAAAAGCCGATGCACTACGGCCAGATCTGCAACGGGGGGATCGGCTGCACGGTCTCCGGCGGCGATCGCACGATGGCCGACTTCTTCGGCTTCGCGGCCGACCGGCAGGGCGGACTTCGGATCGTCTACAACGACACGACGAGTCAGAGCCACGGCGCCCACCTCTACGAGATCCGGCAGGTCGGCGGCAGGTCGATCATGGGCGGGAACGTCCACGGCGTCGTCCCGCACAATCCGGTGACCGACGCGACCGGTGATGCGCCGCGCAGTGGCCTCACTACTCGCCGACCGGCGCGGGGCCGAACCTGCCGCAGTTCGACTTCACGGGGCTCCAGGTCGGTCAGCCGAACGCCGGCACGTTGCGCGTGCTCATGTCGCTCGCGAGCCTCGGCTCGCTGCTCCCGCCGACGGGCAAGGCGAATTCGTTCTGGCTGACGCGCTTCCAGGCGCTCTCGACAGGCGACTCCGGCGAGGAGACGTACCGCATCTTCTACGTCGGCGCGCAGGCGACGGGTGGGCTCACGCCGAGCTTCTTCGTCGGCTCGACGACCTGCACGGACTCGACCCCGGGCAACTGCAAGGTCGTCAACTACCCGGTGCAGAACCAGATCACGGGCCACGTCTGCGGCAACACGCTCGTCGCGGACGTCCCGCTCTCGGCGTTCGGCTCGCCGGTCAACGGGCCGATCCTCTACAACGTCACCGCGCTTTCCGGGGGACGCAACGCTGACGACGACCTCTATGCGGACGTCGACGCGACGCCCTCGTTCGACTACGTCCGCGGCTCGGGCACGGGGGGAGCGAGCTGCTAGGACGTTGAGGTGCGCTACGAGCCCGGCGCATACCCGGGCTCGTAGCGCACTGTTGCTTCGCGTTGAAGCCTGGTAACGAAGCCCGTCATCGCCGCGTTGCGTCGGGCGGCGAGCTCGGTTCGGTTCGGCGCCTTCACGTTGCTCGTGACCTTGCTGAAGATCGCTTCGAAGAGGAGCTGCGTCTCGGCCGAGCCGTACGCGAACGAGTCGCGGTTCGCCTCTTCGCTGCCGGCGGACACCTGCAGCCGCTTCAGGACCTGAAGGGGCGCGACCGTGATGCCGCGGCGCCGTGCAGCCTGCCTCAGCTCGACGCGGTAGACGAGCAGGCCGAGCAACTTGTTGCGGGTGCGCCTGCCGGCGTCGGTCGACTCGGCCGGGAACGGCTTGCCCTCCTGCTGCGCTTCGGTGCGGAAGTGGGCGACGACCGCCTCGAGCTGGCTCGTCGTGATCGGCTCGCCGCCGACGTGCGCGACGGGCTTGTCGCTACTGCTCCCGCCGCGGAGCGCGAGGACGAGGCCGACCGCCAGAACGATCGCCAACGCGGCACCGACGACACCGAGACGCGTCACGAGGCGGCAGCGTAGTGATTCGCCCGGCGTACGATCCCGCCGTGCAGGCCGTCCTGATCGTCAACCCGTTCTCGACGAACGTGACCGAGCAGCGGGTGCGCCTGGTCGAAGAGGTGCTCGCGCCGGAGCTGACGCTGCTGACGGAGCACCCAGGCCACGCGACCGAGCTGGCCGCGGCGGCCGAGGTCGAGGCGGTGGTCGTCTTCGGCGGCGACGGCTCCGCGAACGAGGTGCTGAACGGCCTCGGGCCGGACACGGTCGTCGGCCTCCTGCCCGGCGGCGGCACGAGCGTCACGGCGCGAACACTCGGCCTGCCGCGTGACCCGGTCGCTGCGGCCCGGCAGGTCGCGGACGCGCTCGAGCAGGAGCGAACCCGTCGAATCTCGCTCGGGCGCGTGAACGGGCGGCGCTTCGGGTTCGGCGCGGGGATTGGCTTCACGGCGGAGCTCGTCCGGCGGGTCGATGCGCTGGGCCGCGCCGACGACGGGCGCCGTCCCGGCGACATCGCGTACCTGCGCACTGTGGCGACGCTCGTCGGCAGCCGGGCCGCTCGCTTCGGGCCGACGCTCGACGTCTCCGGGCTCGGGCGCGCCGCCTTCGCGGTGGTTGCGAACTGCGATCCGTACACCTACCTCGGGTCGCTGCCGGTGCACGTCGCGCCCGAGGCCCGCTTCGAGCTCGGCCTCGACCTCGTCGCGCCAGTGAAGGTCGGCCCGACGGACGTGCCGCGCCTGCTGCGCTACCTCTTCACCGGTCGCGGCCAGATCGGCGCCGACGACATCCGCTACGGCCACGACCTCGACCGGATCGACGTCCGCTGCGACCGCCCGCTCCCGCTCCAGGCCGACGGCGAGGACCTCGGCAACGTCGAGGAAGCCGTCTTCGAGGCCGAGCGCAGCGCGGTGAGTGTCCTGATCTAGGGTTCGGACATGAGCGGGGCGCGCAGGCTCATGTTGGGCGGGATCGGGCTGACGGCCCTGCTGGCGCTCGTCGCCGTCTCGAGCCGGGCGCACAAGCCGGGCGGAGGCAGCGGTGCGGCAGCCGCGCACCCGCCGAGGCTCCTCTGGGAGTACCTCGCGAGCATCATGGTCGTCCTGCTCCCGCTAGGCACGATCCTGATGTTCTGGGGGCTCGCGTACAGCCGGCGGCAGAAGGTGCTTGCGGGCGAGCGCAACTGGCGGCGAACCGTCGCCACGCTCCTCGTCATGATTCCGTTCCTCGTCGGCGGGTACTTCCTCGTGCGCCACTTCCGGGCGCCGCCGCCGCCGCCCACGATCGCCAATCCGCCGAACGCTCCGAGCAAGCCTCAGAAGAACCTGAAGGGCAACCGGACGCCCAAGGTCTCGCTCAAGTCGCCGCCTCCGGTGAAGTTCCAATGGCTCGCCGCGGTCATCTTCGGCTCGCTCATCCTCGCCACCGGCGTGACCATCGCCGGGGCCGTCTACTGGCGCCGCGTCCACGGAGAGGAGTGGGATCAGGAGGCGGCGATGCTCGAGGCAATCGACGAGGTGCTCGCCGACACGCTGGACGACCTGCGCGCCGAGAAGGACCCGCGCCGCGCCGTCATTCGCACCTATGCCCGGATGGAGCGGACGTTCGCGGCCTACGGCGTGCCGCGTGAGGAGTCGGAGGTGCCGCAGGAGTACGTCGGCCGCGTGCTCGACAGGCTCGGCGTCAGCGTCTCCGCGGTGCGGCGGCTGACCGACCTCTTCTCCCGCGCCAAGTTCAGCCCGCACGAGATCGACGCCGGTATGAAGGACGACGCGATCGACGCGCTCGCCGGCCTGCGGGCGGAGCTCGAGCATAAGGAGGAAGAGGTGGTCGCGGCGTGAGGCGGCTGGCGGTCGGTCTTCTGTCCGCGGCGAGCGTGGTGACGGTCGCCCTCGTCCTCGCGGCGGTGCTCGAACCGGGGAAGCGGTCGCTCGAGCTCGATATCTACGTGCTCGTCATCGGCGCGATGGCCGTGCTCACGGCGGTGCTCGCCGCGCGCCGCGCCTATCCGCTCGCCGCGCGCTCGGCGATCGCGGAGGCGCTCGAGGACGAGCCGCGGACGGCGATCCGGCCGCCTGACCTCGATCGCACCGAGCGCGTGCTGTCGATGGCGACGAACGCGGCGTTCGACGTTCACTTCCGACTCCGGCCGATCCTGCGGGAGGTGGCCGAGCAGCGGCTCGCCGATCGCCGCGGGCTTCGTGAGGCGCTAGGCGACGAGCTCTGGGAGCTTGTCCGGCCCGACCGCGAGCCGCCGAACCGTCGCTTCGGCGAGGGGATCGAGGTCGAACAGCTGGCCCGTGTGCTCGACCGCCTGGAGGCCGTGTGACCATCGACCAGCTCGCAGAGCGCGCGGAGCGCATCCTGGACGAGGTCGAGCGCGCGGTCGTCGGCAAGCGCGAGGCGCTCGAGCTCGTCCTGCTCGGCATGCTCGCCGACGGCCACGTGTTGCTCGAGGACTTCCCGGGCCTCGCGAAGACGCTGATCGCGCGAGCCTTCGCGCAGGTGACGAGCATCGGCTTCACGCGCATCCAGTTCACGCCTGACCTGATGCCGTCAGACGTGACCGGCTCGTCGATCTTCAACCAGCGCGAGGTCGACTTCGAGTTTCGGCCGGGGCCGATCTTCACCAACCTGCTGCTCGCGGACGAGATCAACCGCGCCCCGCCGAAGACGCAGGCGGCGCTGCTGGAGGCGATGCAGGAGCGCCAGGTCACGATCGAGGGAGTGACCCACGCGCTCGAGCGCCCGTTCCTCGTGCTCGCGACCCAGAACCCGATCGAGTACGAAGGCACCTATCCGCTGCCCGAGGCGCAGCTCGACCGGTTCCTGCTCCGGCTCGGCGTCGGCTACCCCGAGCGCGAACAGGAGTGGGACGTGCTCGAGCGGCGGCTCGACCGCGCCGAGGACGAGATCGAGCTCAACTCGGTCGTCGGCCGGGAGGAGCTGCTCGAGATGCAGGGCGCGATCGAGCAGGTGCACGTCGACCGCAGTGTCGGGCTCTACATGGTCGACCTCGTCGCGGCGACGAGAGCTGCATCCGGCGTGCAGGTCGGCGCGAGCCCGCGCGGGTCGCTCGCGCTGCTCAAGCTCTCGCGTTGCCGCGCCGCATTGGACGGCCGCGACTACGTCATCCCGGAGGACGTCAAGGCCGTCGCGGTCCCGGCTCTGGCGCACCGTCTCTCGCTGCGGCCCGAGCTCTGGGTGCAGCGGCTGCGGCCGCAGGACATCGTCACCGAGCTGCTCGACCAGGTGCCGACGCCGAAAGCCGAGATCGGGCAAGCCGCAGAGCAAGCCGCGGAATGACGTGACCCGGACGGCGACGCCCAAGCTCGGCGCGTACGCTGCGCTGACCGGGATCGGGCTCGTCGCTGCGCTCGTGCTCGGGCGGCCCGAGCTGGTCGCGCTCGCTGCGCCGTTCGCGGTCGTGTTGTTGTTCGGGCTCGCCCTCGAGCGTACGCCGAAGATCGACGTGACGTTCGAGCTCTTCGGCGAGCGGATCGTCCAGGGCGACACCGTCGAAGCCGAGCTCGAGGTGCGCTCCGACCGCGCCGCGGGTCACGTGCAGCTCCTGCTCGACGTGCCCGACGGCCTCGAGGTCGAGACCGAGAACCCGCAGCTCATCACGCTTCCAGCGAACGAGCGGCGGACGATCGACCACGTCATCCGCTGCCGCGACTGGGGTGCGCACCTCGCCGGCGAGGTCGTCTTGCGAGAGCAGGACGCGTTCGGGCTGCTCGTCCACGAGACGAAGCTCGACCGCCGCCGGCCGCTCAAGGTCTACCCGCGCGGCGAGACCCTTCGCCGCCTGCTGCGGCCGATGGAGACGCAGACGTTCGCCGGAAACCAGGTGCCGCGGGCCCGCGGCGAGGGGATCGAGTTCGCCGACCTGCGCCCGTTCGTGCCAGGCGATCGCGTCCGGCGGATCAACTGGCGGGCGACCGCGAGGCGCGGCGAGCCGTGGATCACCGAGACGCACCCGGACCGGAACTCGGACGTTGTCGTCTTCCTCGACACGTTCCTCGAGGCCCGCACCGAAGACGAGGGGACGCTCGACCGCGCGGTCGGGGCCGCCGCCTCGCTCGCCACGCACTACCTCCGCGAGAAGGACCGCGTCGGGCTCGTCTCGTTCGGCGGCGTGATCAACTGGCTGACCGCCTCCAGCGGCGTCGTCCAGGTCTACCGCGTGCTCGACTCGCTGCTCGACGCAGAGATCTACCTCAGCTACGCCTGGAAGGACATCGACCTGCTGCCGGTGCGCGCGTTGCCGCCGCACGCGCTCGTGCTCGCGCTCTCGCCGCTGCTCGACGAGCGCACCGTGCGCTCCCTGCTCGACCTGCGCGCCCGGGGCTATGACCTCGCGGTGATCGAGATCTCGCCGGTGCCGTTTGCGGTTGCGGGCCGGAGCGAGCTCGACCGGCTGGCGCACCGGCTCTGGCTGCTGCGCCGCGAGGCGCTGCGCTCGCGTTATCTCCGGCTCGGCGTGCCGGTGGTCGAGTGGCGCGGCGACGTTTCCCTGCAGGCCGCGCTCGAGGAGGTGAGGAGGTTCAAACGCCACGCCCGCGTAGCGCACGTGTAGCGACCGCGCTGGCAGCGGCGGCCGCGGGTGCCGGCGTGGCGCTCGCTGGCGTCGCGCAGTCCGGCGAGCAGGAGCTCGCGCTGCTCGCGTTGGGCCTGGTGGGGCTGCTCTGGCTCGGCCTCGGGCTCACGTTGCGCTGGAGCGCGGCGATGGCGCTGGGCGTCGTCCTTCTCGGCGGCGAGCAGGCCCTGCGGCTAGCGCTCGGGCCGGGCACGGTCGATCCGTGGACGCCGGTGTACGCGGCCGGGCTCCTGCTGACCGGCGAGCTGGCGTGGTGGTCGATCGAGCCGCGTGTGCCGGCCTGGTCAGACGCGGCGGTCGTGCTGCGGCGGCTCGGGACGATCGTCGGCGTCTGCGCCGCGGGCGCGGTCGTCGCCGCGCTGATCGTTCTCGCCGCGGGCGCGCCGTTGCGCGGCGGCCTCGGGCTCGAGCTCGTCGGGGTGGCTGCCGCGATCGCAGCAGTCGGCCTTGTCGCCACTATCGCTAGGCGGCCGGCTACGGGACCGGGCTGAGCCGGGTCACGGTCTGGGCTCGCGAGTCCGCGACCCAGACGCTGCCGGCGGCAACCAAGACGTCGCGCGGCCCGAGGCCGGTCGTCCAGTGCCCGAGCACGTGCCCGTTCGCGGGGTCGAGCCACGAAAGCGTGTTCGCGTTGTAGTTCGCGACCCAGAAGTCGGCCCCGTCGAAGGCGATGCCCTGGAGCCCAACCGCACTCGGAAGCGTCGCGGCAACTGCGTTCGTGCCAGGATCGACGCGCGAGATCCCGCTGCCGGTGTACGCCGTCGTCCAGACTGATCCGGCTGCGACGAGCGCGAAGTCGGGATCGTTGCCGACCGGGATGGTCGCGAGCACGCCCAGCGTGGCCGGGTCGACGCGCGTCAGCGTTCCCTCCTCGCTCGGGATCCAGAGGGAGCCGAAGCCGAGCTCGACGTCCTCGTGCTCGCCGGGGATCAGGGCTCGTGCGAGGACGGCGTTTGTCGTCGCGTCGATTCGCGTGACCGCGCTATCGCCAAAGTCGGCGACCCAGACAGCGGCGTTCGCAGAGTCGTAAGCAAGGCCCAGCGGGCGGTCCCCGACCGTGATCGTCGCGGTGACGCTGTTCGTGGCCGTGTCGACCCGCGCGACGGAGTCGAGGGCGTTGTTGCCGACCCAGACCGAGCCGGCCCCGGCGGTCAGGCCGTAGGGCTCCCCGCCGACCTCGACCTGAGCGACGACTTGGTTCGTTCGGGGGTCGATCCGCTGCACCGTGCCCGAGGAAAAGTTGGCGACCCAGATGGAGCCGGCCGCATCCACCAGCGAAAACGCGCGCCCGCCGACCTGGATCCGCCGCAGCCGCGGGCCACCGGCGCGGAGAATCGCGACCCGTACCTTGCGGATGCGGCTCCGGAAGCCGGCCGGATCGACGGCCTGGACGCGCAAGACGTGCCGGCCGATCGAGAGGCGCTGCGAGTATCGAGCTCGGCAGGCGTGCAGCTTCGGGCGGTCGAACGCGCAGAGGAACTGGATCCGCTTTGCGGGCGCGCCGTTTTCGCGGGCCGAGAAGCGGTACGTCGGCGTCGTGTCGGTCGTGCTCCGCGGGCCGTGCACCACAGGCGTGGAGGGCACAACCACAAGCAGGAGCACGAACGGGAACATAGTCCGGACCGGACTATAAAGTACCACCGTGGCGGGCCCCTCGACGACCGAGTTCGCGGCACTCGGACTACTCACGTCCGGCGAGCGCTCGGGCTACGAGATGAAGAAGGCGGCGGAGGCGTCGGTGGGCTACGTCTGGAGTCCCGCCAAGAGCCACCTCTACGCAGTGCTCCCGCGGCTCGTCGCCGGAGGATTCGCAACGTCACGCCGGGTCGAGCAACAGCGGCGCCCCGACAAGCAGGTCTACCGCATCACGAAGAAAGGCGAGCGGGCGCTCCGGGCCTGGCTCGAGGAGCCGGACGACGGGAGCTCCCTCTTGCTGAAGATCTTCTTCGGCCGGTTGATGAGCAAGGAGGCGCTCGTCGCGCACATCGAACGCAAGCGCGCCGAGGCCGTGGGCGAGCTGGAGGAGTACCGCGAGATCGTCACGCTGCGCTGGGGGCTCGCACAGGCGCGCGCGTGGATTCGGTGGGCCGACGAGATCCTCGAGGAGCTCGAGGGGCGGCGCTGAGATAGATTCCGGCCGCGATGGCGGTTCTCCCTGCTGAGCGCGATCTTCGCCGGGTGATCGGCGACGGCGAGTCGATTCCGGACGGCGAGGTCGAAGGGCTCTCCGACAACGACCTGCTCGAGCTGCACCGGTGGCTCGTCCTGCTGCGCACCTACGACGAGCGCTCGGTCGTCTACCACCGCCAGGGCCGGATCGGCACCTACGCGATCTTCTGGAACCACGAGGCGATGCAGGCCGGGTCGGTCTACGCGCTCGAGCGCGAGGACTGGATCTTCCCGAGCTACCGCGAGTCGGCGATCGGGCTTCTGCGCGGGATGCCGGCCTCGACGGTCCTCTCGTGGTGGCGCGGCCATCCGGCGGGCTGGTGGAACCCGCTCGAGTGGAACGTCGCGTCGATCTGCGTGCCGATCGGGACGCATGTGCCGCACGCGGCTGGGCTCGCGTGGGGGAAGAAGCTGCGCGGGGAGTCGACCTGTGCGATCGCGTACTTCGGGGACGGGGCGACCTC
>VAXD01000124.1 GCA_005884155.1 Actinomycetota bacterium
GTTCCTGGTCGGCACGGCCCTGGCGGCCGCGCGGCCGATGCCGGCGGTGGCGCAGCAGAAGCCGGTCAAGATCGGGCTGCTCACGGTCAAGACCGGGCCCCTCGCCCAGGGCGGCATCCAGATGGAGCAGGGCCTCACGCGGTTCCTCAAGGACCGGAACTACACCCTGGCCGGCCGCAAGGCCGAGCTCGTCGTCGCCGACACGGGCGGCAACCCCGCGGGCACCAAGACCAAGACACAAGAGCTCGTCGAGCGCGACAACGTCGATCTGATCCTCGGGCCGCTCGCCGCCTTCGAGCTGCTCGCGATCAGCGAGTACGCCGCGCAGGCGAAGGTGGCGATCCTGAGCCTCGCCGCCGCCGAGGACATGACGCAGCGCCGGCCGAACCCCTATTTCGTCCGCGCCTCGGCGACCTCGGCGCAGACGATGCACCCCCTGGCCGACTACGCCGCCAAGGAGCTCAAGTTCGCCGACGACTTCGCCTTCGGCCACGAGCAGATGGGCGGCTTCCAGCGTGTCTTCGAGGATGCGGGCGGCCGCGTCGTGAAGAAGCTGTGGCCGCCGATCGTGACGCCCGACTACACGCCGTACCTCGCCCAGATCAGCGGCGCCGACGCGGTCGTCCAGGGCTTCGCGGGATCGAATCCGCTGAAGTTCGTGAAGCAGTACAAGGACCATGGGCTCCGGTTTCCGATTGTCGGCAGCAGTACCGGCGGCGACGATGCGCTGCTGAAGAGCTTCGGCGACGAGGCGATCGGCATGATCTCGTGCTCCTTCTATACGAGCGACCTCGACTCGCCGAGCAACAGGCGCCTCGTCGAGGGGATGGTGCGCGACTACGGCAACATCCCGGGCCTCTATGCCGCCGGCCTCTACATCAACGGCATGGTCGCGGAGGCCGCGCTCGAGAAGACGGGCGGGAAGACCGACGACAAGGAGGCGCTGATCATGGCGCTGCGCGGCGTGGCGCTCACCGATTCCCCGCGCGGGCCGTTTCACTTCGACCGCTTCGGCAACGTCGTCGGCAACTTTTACATCCGGCGGTGCGACAGGAAGGGCGACAAGCTGGTCAACACGACGGTCAAGACCTATCCGAACGTAAGCCAGTTCTGGACTTATGACGAGAAGTGGTTTCTTTCCCAACCGGTCTATTCGCGCGACTACCCGCCGCTGAAGAGCTGAGACCGACCGCACCGCGCGAGGAGGCGAGACACCGGTGGACATGAGCCTCACGCTGGTGCTGGCCGTCAACAGCCTCACGCTGGGCGGCCTCCTCTTCCTCCTGTCCGCCGGCTTCTCCTTGATCTTCGGGCTGATGAAGATCCCGAACCTCACGCACGGCTCGTTCTTCATGCTGGGCGGCTACGTCGCGGCGAGCCTGATCGGGTGGGGCGTCGACTTCTGGTCGGCCGCGCTCTTGAGCGGGCTGCTCGTCGCCGCGTTCGGCGGCATCGTCGAGCGTCTCATCCTGCGCCGCCTGGCCGGCGCCGAGCTCGCGCAGGTGCTGGTGACCCTGGGGCTCTCGTTCATGGTCGCCGACGTCTGCCTCACGGTATGGACCGGCGATCCGATCCGGATCGACACGCCGAGCGCGCTGCGCGGCGCGACCTCCGTGCTGGGCGTGGCCTTTCCCGCCTATCGACTCGCGATCAGCGTGATCGCCGTGCTCTTCGCCGCGGCGCTGTGGGCGCTCCTCGACCAGACGCGGCTCGGCGCGATGATCCGCGCCGGGGTCGACGACCCGGCGATGGCGCGGGTCGTCGGCATCCGGGTCTCGCGGCTCTTCACGCTCGTCTTTTGCCTCGGCGCGTGGCTGGCCGGCTTCGCGGGCGTGATCGGCGGGCCGATCCTCTCGGTCTATCCAGGGCTCGACCAGGAGATGCTGCCCTTGGCCCTCGTCGTCGTCATCCTCGGCGGCAGCGGCAGCCTGCTCGGCTCGCTCGTCGGGAGCTTCATCGTCGGGTTCCTCTACAACTTCGGCCAGGCGCTGTTTCCCGAGCTCGCGTACGTCGTGCTGTTCCTGCCCATGCTCGTCGTGCTCGTGCTGCGGCCGCAGGGCCTCTTCGGACGGCAGGCGGGGTGAAGCGGGTCGTCGTCGCCGCCGCCCTCGCGAGCCTGGCGACGGCGCCCCTCTGGGTCGGCGGCACCTACTACGTCAACATCGCGAGCCAGATCTTGATCGCCGCCATCTTCGCCCTCGGCATCAACGTGCTGGTCGGTTACGCCGGCCTCGTCACGCTCGGCCACGCCGGCCTGTTCGGCATCGCGGCCTACGCCGGGGCGCGGCTCATGAACCATGGCCACGGCCACGTCGTGGTCGCCGCGGGGGCCCTCGCCGTGACGCTCGTCGGGGCGGCGGTCTTCGCGGCGCTGGCGCTGCGCGGCGAAGGGCTCGGCTTCGTCATGATCACGGTGGCGCTCGGCCAGATCGTCTGGGGTGTCGCCTATCGCTGGATCAGCATCACGAACGGCGACAACGGGATCTCCGTGAGCGGGCGGCCGAGCCCCCTCGGGCTGTCGCTCGCCTCGCCGGCGAACTTCTACTGGGCGACGTTCGTCGTCTTCCTCGCCGCCGTCGCGTCGATGGCGATCTTCGTCGCCTCGCCGTTCGGCGCGAGCGTGCGCGGCACCCGCGACCAGCCGCGCCGCATGAACGCGCTCGGCTACCACGTCTGGATGATCCGCTTCCTCGCGTTTCTCTTCTCGGGCTTCTGGAGCGGCGTGGCGGGGCTGCTCTACATCTACTACAACCAGTTCGTGGGTCCCCAGGTCGTCGCGCTCACCGCCTCGGCCGAGGCGCTGCTGATGGTGATCTCGGGCGGCGCGGCGACGTTGCTCGGGCCGATCGCCGGCGCCATGCTGGTCGTCATCGTGAAGAACGTGGCGAGCGCCTACATCGAGCGCTGGAACTTCGTCCTCGGCGCGATCTTCGTCGCGATCGTCGTGTTCATGCCCGAAGGACTGGTGCCGGGGACGGTGCGGCGCTGGCGCGGGGCGATGGCGGCGCTCCGGCCGCGCGCGGCGCCGGCCGCGCCGGCCCCGGGTGGAGGCGGACGCTGAGCGCCTTGGCCGTGCGCAACCTCGACAAATCGTTCGGCGGCCTGTGCGTCACCGCGGCGGTGAGCCTCAGCGTCGAGCCGGGCGAGCGCCGTCTCATCATCGGCCCGAACGGCGCCGGCAAGACGACGCTCTTCAACCTCATCACCGGCGAGCTCTCGCCCGACCGCGGCGCGATCACGCTCTTCGACCGGGACATCACCCGGGTCCCGAGCCACCGGCGCTTCCACCTCGGCATCGCCCGCACCTACCAGATCATCACGCTCTTCCAGGGCGAGACGCTGTTGCGCAACGTCACGCTGTCGTTGCTCGGCCTGTCGAGGCTGCGCTGGAACCCGTTCGTCAGGCTCGGACGGCAGGAGGGGCTCCTCGCCCGGGCGCACGAGACGCTGGCGCGGGTCGCCCTCGACCATCTCGCCGAGCGGCCGCTCGCCCAGACCTCGTACGGCGAGCGCCGCCGCGTCGAGATCGCCATGGCGCTCGCCCAGAACCCCCGGATCCTGTTGCTCGACGAGCCCTTCGCCGGTCTCTCGATCGAGGAGCGGCGCGACGTGCGGAGGCTGGTCACCGGCATCCCGCGCGACGTGACGATCGTCATGATCGAGCACGACATGGACGTGGCGCTCGACTTCGCGGAGCGGATCACCGTCCTGCATTTCGGCGAGGTGGTCGTCGAGGGCACGCGCGCGGAGGTGGTCGCCCACCCGCGCACCAAGGAAATCTACCTTGGCGAATGACGCGCTCGCGCTGAGCGAGATCGACGCCTTCTACGGCGACAGCCACGTGCTGCACGACGTGTCGCTGCGTCTGGGCGACGGGCGCCTGCTCGGCCTGCTCGGCCGCAACGGCGCCGGGAAGTCGAGCTCCATGCACGTGGCGGTCGGGCTGCTGCCGCCGCGGCGTGGCGCGGTCACGGTCTACGGGCGCCAGGTCACAGGGCGCGCGCCCGAGGCCATCGCGGCGCTGGGGGTCGCCTTGGTCCCGCAGGGGCGCCGCGTCTTCAAGAGCCTCACGGTGCGCGAGAACCTCGCGGTCGCCGGGCGCAGGCCGCGCGGCGGCCTGCCGATGCTGTGGACGCTCGAGACCGTCGCCACGCTCTTTCCGCGCCTCCGGGAGCGCGGCAAGCAGATCGCCGGCTCGCTCTCCGGCGGTGAGCAGCAGATGCTCGCGATCGGCCGCGCGCTGATGTCGAACCCGCGCGTGCTCCTGATGGACGAGCCGTCGGAGGGCCTGGCCCCGCAGATCGTCGCCGAGGTCATGTCGACGATCCGCCGTCTCAAGGCCGAGGGGCTCTCCATCGTGCTCGTCGAGCAGAACGCGAAGCTGGTCGCCGACGTCGCCGACGACATCGTCATCCTCAACAGCGGGCGCGTTGTCGTCGAAGGGTCCGCCGCGGACCTGCGGCGCCGCGGCATCGACCTGCGCCAGCACCTGGGCATCTACTGACGGCGACGCGCCCACCCCTTGAGTTCGCGCGCGCGCTCATCTACGCTGCCGCCCGAGAGCACCAGAGGGGGACGACGCCATGGGTAAGGTCCTGGGTCTCGGTCTGACGCACTACCCGCCGCTCATCGGCCCGGATCACGATATGGCCGGCATCCTGCGCACGATCCTCGACGACCCGGGCATGCCGGAGCGCTACCGCGATCCCGGGAACTGGCCCGAGCCGATGCGCCGCGAGTACGGGACCGACGGCGGCACGACGGCGGCGGCCGCGCACCGCGAGAGCCTCGTGCGCCACTTCCGCCACGCCCGCACGACGCTCGACGCGTTCCGGCCCGACGTGGTCGTCATCTGGGGCGACGACCAGCACGAGAACTTCACGGACGACATCATTCCGGCCTTCTGTGTCCTCGCCTATAACGAGGTCGAGGCGCGCCACGAGCAGCGAGCCGGGGCCGCGCCCAACGTCTGGGGTGAGGGGCCGGACAAGGTCTTCCGGATCACCGGCCACCGCAAGGCCGGCAAGTATCTGACGCGCCGGTTGCTGGAGCAGGGCGTCGACGTCGCCTATGCCTACAAGCCGCTCCACCACGCCGGCCTGGCGCACGCCTTCCTCAACACGATCATGTACCTCGACTACGATCGGGTCGGCTTCCCCTATCCCGTCGTCGCGTTCTCGGTGAATTGCTACGGCCGCCGCGTGATCGCCCACCGCGGCTATCGCGCCAGCCTCGCGCACCCGCTGGCCGACGCCGACCTCGACCCGCCGTCGCCCACGCCCAAGCGGTGCATGGAGGTGGGAGCCGCGACGGCCCGGGCGATGCGCGAGAGCCCCTGGCGCACCGCCCTCATCGCCTCGTCGAGCTGGTCGCACGCCTTCCTGACGGACAAGCACCATCAGCTCTACCCGGACATCGAGGCGGACCGGCGACTCTACGAAGCGCTCCGGGTCGGTGACTACGACACCTGGCGCGACACCCCGCTCGCCGCCATCGAGGCCTCGGGCCAGCAGGAGATGCTCAACTGGTACGTCCTGGCCGGCGCGATGGAGGCGCTCGGCCGAAAGCCGGACGAGTGCGCGTTCA
>VAXD01000125.1:0-1382 GCA_005884155.1 Actinomycetota bacterium
GGCAGCTGCCGCCGCTGCACGCGGCCACTCGGGGCCGCCGCTGGTAGCGGAAAGCTGCGACTCGGACGCTGCTCCGGCGGGACCGCCGCCGGCGACATCGCTCACGAGCGGCGTCGACTCGGCCGTCTGGCCCGCAGGACCGCCACCGGCGACGTCGCTCACGAGCGGCGTCGACTCGGCCGTCTGGCCCGCAGGACCGCCACCGGCGACGTCGCTGACGAGCGGCGTCGACTCGTCGCCGGTCGCTGCGGCCGCACGCGGCCACTCAGGACCGCCGGTGACCGCTTCGCTGGCGAGTGCCGACTGCTCTGCTCCGGCGGGACCGCCGCTGACGACGTCGCTGACGAGCGGCGAGGACTCGGCGGTCTGGCCCGCAGGGCCGCCGCTGACGACGTCACTGACGAGCGGCGTCGCTGCGGCCGCCTGCCCAGCAGGGCCGCCGCTGACGACGTCGCTGATCGGAGCGCTCGAGGTCGACGCCGGCGCCGAAATCGACGACGCAGGCCCGGAGCCGCGGTCGACGACCGGCATCCCGGACGCCTGACCGGCAGCGCCGGCTGCGGTCGCGGCTGCGACCGTCAGGATGAGCGCCTTCTCACGCATTCCGTGCGCGTCCACGTCGTCGCTGTCGAGCGCCTGCTCGAGCTCGCCCTGGTCGAAGCGAAGCTCGATCGCATCGCCGGTCGCGGTGCGCAGGATCTGCTCGAGGTCGGGCTTTTCCAGCTCGACTTCCAACGTGTGTGCTTCCACGTCGGCGGTCTCGGATTCTCCGCTGCGACGGGCGATGTCGAGGACGAGCACTGCCGGCCCCTCGGCCGAGCTCAGTGTCTCCTCGATCTCCGAACGCGAGACCGTCGCCGCAACGCCGCTCTGCATGCTCGGCGCCTCGACAAGCCTGGCTTTGCTGTGTGCCTCCATGTGCGACTCCCTCGGTCGGTGTACGTGGTGTCTACCTCAGGACGACCCACGCGCCTCAGATCTTCCCACAGGGTCGCTACAAGAGCAACAAATCGACCGGCCTCAAATCAGCCATCGTCCGGCCTCCTGCACAACCTTCCCGTCGAGCTCGAGACGTCCGCCGTTTCGCAGGTCCTTGACGATGTCCCAGTGGACCTGGCTGACGTTCTTGCCGCCGACCTCGGGCAGGCCGTTCCCGAGCGCGAGGTGGACCGTGCCGTCGATCTTCTCGTCAAAGAGCGTGTTCTTCATGTGCTGCGTGATCCGCGGATTGCAGCCGATTCCGAGCTCGCCGAGCCTGCGGACGCCCTCGTCGAGGTCGAGCGTCTCGAGCAGGAAGTCCTCGTTGCTGTCCGCCGAGGCGTCGACGACCTTGCCGTCCTCGAAGCGGAGGCGGATGCCGGTGACCTCGCGGCCCGCGTAGA
>VAXD01000125.1:1410-8023 GCA_005884155.1 Actinomycetota bacterium
GCACCGCCCGCGTCGACCTCGCCCTCACGCCCCTCGACGCTCAGCGTCAGGTCGGTGCCCTCGGCCCCGACGATCCGCACTTCCTTGCCTTCGTCGAAGGCCTTGGCATAGTGGCTCATCCGCTCCTTCTCGGCCCTCCAGTCGAGCAGGCAGGCGCCGAAGAGAAAGTCGGCGAAGTCGTTCACCGACATCCCGGCGTCCTGGGCGAGCGCGGGCGTCGGAAACTGGCAGCCGACCCACTTGAGGTCGAAGGTGAAGACGCGCTCGACGTGCGGTCGGATGCCGGCCTGGAGCCGTCCGAGGCGCTCCTGGTCGAGGCCGGACATCTCGCGGGTGTTCTCGGGGGCCTCCACGCCGATCCAGGCATCCGCCTCGTGAAATGGATGCATCTCGATCGGCGCAGGATTGTCGAGTAGTTCGAGCGGCGCTTCCTTGGCCCACTCGAGGTTGAAGCCGCCGCCGAAGCCGAGCCGCGGGACCGCGTACGCGCCTTTCTGCCCGAGCAGCCGGAAGATCGACTCGATCAGCGGCCGGGCGAGCACGCCGGCCGAGACCATCACCTGCCAGCCCGGCTGGACGTCGAGGCACTCCTCCACGAGCAGCTTCGCGTAGTCGTCGATGCGCGGATCGGTCATGTTCGTACCGCCGTTCGGGCCGCCGTGAGGATACGCGGCTCGTCCTCGGTGATAGCGACGGTGTGCTCGAAATGGGCCGAGAGCGATCCGTCTTCCGTCGAGATCGACCAGCCGTCGTCGTGGACGACGACGTCCGCACCGCCGGCGGTGATCATCGGCTCGATCGCGAAGGTCATGCCGCGCGCGAGCACGGCGCCGCGGCCGGGCTCGCCGTAGTTCGGGATCTGCGGCTCCTCGTGCATCGCGCGGCCGACGCCGTGGCCGACCAGGCTGCGGACGACCGAGAAGCCGTGCTCCTCCGTGACGGCCTGGATCGCATGCGAGATGTCGGAGACGTGGTTGCCCGCGCGGCACTGCTCGATTCCCGCCGCGAGGGCGCTGCGGCAGCCGTCGAGCAGCCGCTCGGCGTCAGGCGAGATCTCACCGACCGGGAACGTGTAGGCCGAGTCTGCGACGAAGCCGTCGAGCGTGACCCCGACGTCGACCGAGAGGACATCGCCCTCGGCGAGCGCGTAGGGCCCGGGGATGCCGTGCACGATCATGTCGTTCGGTGACGTGCAGATCGAGGCCGGGTAGCCCCGATAGCCCTTGAATGTCGGCTTGCCGCCCTGCGAGCGGATGTACTCGTCGGCGAGTGCGTCGAGCTCCTCTGTCGTCACACCCGGCCGGGCGCGCTCGCCGAGGAGTGCGAGCACGTCGGCGACGACGGCGCCGGCCCGGGCCATCCGCTCGACCTCCTGCTCTGACTTTCTGATGATCATCTGACAGCCGCCTGCTCGAGCGCCTGCTGGATCTCCGCGAAGACCTCCTCGACCGAGCGGTCGGCCGGGATGCCGACGAGGTTCCCGCGTGCGCGGTAGTGCTCGATCAGGGGCTCGGTCTGCTCGTGGTAGAGCCCCAGGCGCGTGCGGATCGCGTCCTCGGTGTCGTCGACACGACCCTCCTCGACCGCGCGGAGGCGCAGCCGCTCGATGCAGACCTCCTCCGGCAGCTGGAACTCGAAGACCACGGTCAGCGGCCGGCCGATCTCGTCGAGCATCTCGTCGAGCGCCTCGGCCTGTACGGCGGTGCGCGGAAAGCCGTCGAGCACGAACCCTTCTCTCGCGTCGTCTTCTGCCAGCCGCTCGCGGATCAGGCCGATCATCAGGTCGTCCGGCACGAGCTGTCCGGAGTCGTAGAGCGGCTTCACACGGCGGCCGAGTTCGGTCTCCGCGGCCATCGCGGCGCGCAACATGTCGCCGGTCGCGATGTGCGGGATCCGGTATTCGACCGCGATCAGCTTCCCCTGGGTTCCCTTGCCGGCGCCCTGGGGCCCGAGCAGCAACACGTTGAGCACTACTTCAGGAAGCCCTCGTAGGAGCGCATCATCATCTGCGACTCCATCTGGCGCATCGTGTCGAGGGCGACGCCGACCACGATCAGGACCGACGTGCCGCCGAGCGCGCGCGAGTTCGCCTGTGAGAACCCGCCGTAGCGGATGAAGATGCTGGGCAGCACGGCGACAGTCGCGAGGTAGATCGAGCCGGGCAGCGTCAGCCTGGTCAGGACGCGGTCGAAGTACTGGGCGGTCGGCGGGCCGGGCCGGATCCCGGGCACGTAGCCGCCGTACTTACGCAGGTTGTCAGCCTGGTCGACCGGGTTGAACTGGACCGCCGTGTAGAAGTAGGTGAAGACGATGATCAGCGTCGCTTCGAGCGCGAGGTACGTCAGGCTCGACGTCTGGAAGTGTTTGTTGACGAAGCCCTGTGTCGCCGGAAAGTACTGACCGATCGTCGGCGGGAACGCCATCACGGCGGCCGCGAAGATGATCGGGATCACGCCCGCCATGTTCACGCGCAGCGGCATGTAGGTCGCGCCGCCGCTCGTCATCCGCCGGCCCACCATTCGCTTCGCGTACTGGATCGGAATGCGCCGCTGACCCTCCTGGATGAAGACGACCGCGACGATGATCCCGATCGCGATCAGCGGGAAGAACAGCTTCTCCATCGGGCCGCCGTTGTACCAGGCGGTCACGCCCGCGGGCGCCGTCGAGAGGATCGACGCGAAGATCAGCAGCGAGATGCCGTTGCCGACACCGCGCTTCGTGATCAGCTCGCCCATCCACATCAGGAGCGTCGTCCCGGCGGTGAGCGTGATGATGATCAGAACGAGGCGGCCGGTGTTGTGCGTGAGGATCCCCTGCCGCTGGAAGAGGTACGCGTAGCCCGTCGACTGCGCGGCGGCGAGCGCCACGGTCAGGTACCGCGTGTACTGGTTGATCTTGGCCTGGCCGGCCTCCCCTTCCTTCTGCAGCTCCTCGAGCTTCGGAATGACCACGGTCAGGAGCTGGAGGATGATCGAGGCGGTGACGTACGGCATGATCCCGAGCGCGAAGATCGAGAAACGCGCGAGCGCGCCACCCGAGAAGACGCTCAGCAGGCCGAGGATCGTGCCGCCGCCGTTGTTGTTGAAGTAGCCCTGGATCTGGCTCGAGTCGACGCCCGGCGCCGGGATCCACGAGCCGAGCCGGTAGAGCGCGAGGACCAGCGCCGTGAAGAGGACGCGGTGCCGGAGCTCCGGGACGCGCCACGCGTTCGCGAGCCAGCTGAACACCTAGCCCTGGTCCTCCTCCGGCGCCTCGGGCTCGGGCTCTGGCTCGGCCTCCGCTTCCGGCTGCTCCTCGGGTGCCTCGGCCTCGGGCTCTTCGGGCTTTGCAGGCGCGGCCGGGCGCTCGCGGCGCTTCGGCTTGCGCTCCTTCGGCTCGCGCAGAAGCGTGATCGTGCCGCCCGCGGCCTCGATCTTCTCGCGCGCGCTCGCGGAGACGGCGTGGGCGGTGATACTCAGCTTCTTCTTCAGGTCGCCGTTGCCGAGGATCTTGACGTCGGTCTTCGTGTTCTTGAGCACGCCCTTCTCGACGAGCGTCTCCGGGGTCACGTCCGCGCCCGCGTCGAAGCGCTCTTCGAGTGTCGCGACGTTGACCGGCGCGGTCGAGGTTCGGTGCGGGCCGACGGCCATCGCGTCTGCCGAGCCGCCGCGCTGCTTACCGAGGCGCATGTAGAGGGGGTTCTGGCCGCCCTCGAAGCCCGCGCGCATCTTGTGCGAACCGGAGCGCGACTTCTGGCCCTTGATCCCGCGGCCCGAGTAGCGTCCCTTCCCCGAGCCCAGCCCGCGGCCGACGCGCTTGCGCCCCTTGCGCGGGTGTGACGGCTTGAGGTTCGAAAGGTTCAGGTCGTCAGGCATCCGAGTCCACTCTCACGAGGTGACGGACCTTCCTGAGCATACCGGCGAGCTGCGGGCTCTCGTCCCGCTCGACGCTGCGGCCGATCTTGCCGAGGCCGAGCGCCCGGAGCGTCCCCCGGTGGCGCTGGCTCTGGCCGATCGCACTACGCGTCTGCGTGATCTTCAGCTTCGCCATCGCTCTCCTCTGCAACCGCGACCGGCTCGGCCGGCGGCTCCGGCTGGGACTCCTCTTCCTCGGCCGGCTTCGCGCTGACCGGCAAGACCTGGCTGATCGTCAAGCCGCGCGTGGCGGCGACCTCGTCGGGCCGGCGCAGCCGCTGCAGGCCGTTGACCGTGGCCTTCAGCATGTTGATCGGGTTCGTCGTGCCGAGGCTCTTCGCCAGGATGTCCCGGATCCCGGCCAGCTCGAGGACGGCGCGGACGCCGCCGCCGGCGATCACGCCGGTTCCCTCGCTCGCCGGCCGCAGCAGCACGCGCGCGGCACCGAACTCGCCGAGGATCTCGTGCGTGATCGTCGTCCCGTGGCGCGGCACGTCGAACAGGTTCTTCTTCGCGTCGTCGACGGCCTTCGAGATCGCGAGCGGCACCTCGCGGGCCTTGCCGTAGCCCAGGCCGACCCGGTCGACCTCGTCGCCGATCACGACGAGCGCCGTGAACGAGAACCGCCGGCCGCCCTTGACCACCTTGGCGACGCGGTTGATCTCGACCACGCGCTCCTTGAGCTCTCTCGACTCACGTTCTTCAACGGCCATCTAGCGTTCACCTTTCGACTGGATCGTGTTCCTGGGCCGCGAAAAGCAAGCCAGGCTAGGACGCAGGGAGCGTGCGTAGCCGGAGGCTACGGGCGCGACTGAGGACGACGCATGGCGCCGCTTTGCAGCGCACCCAGGGGCACGAGACAGGCGGAAGGGGGACGCCATAACTAGAACTTCAAGCCTCCTTCGCGCGCCGCGTCTGCGAGCGCCTTGACCCTGCCGTGGTAGAGGTAGCCGCCGCGGTCGAAGACGACGGTCTCGATCCCCGCGTCCTTCGCGCGCGTGGCGAGCTCCTTGCCCACCTCGGCGGCCTGGGCACTCTTGTTGCCCTTGAACGACTTCTTGAGCTGCAACCAGCTCGCGCCGGCGAGCGTGCGGCCCTCGAGGTCGTCGACGAGCTGCGCCTCGATCCCGCGGTTCGAGCGGAACACGACCAGGCGCGGCCGCTCGGCGGTGCCGAAGACCTTGCCGCGCACGCGCTTGTGCCGGCGCTCGCGCGCCTTGCGGACGGTAAGCGTGCTCATGCCCTCTTGCCGACTTTCCGGCGGACGTACTCGCCCTCGTAGCGGATGCCTTTGCCCTTGTACGGCTCGGGCGGGCGCACCTTGCGCACCTCGGCTGCGGTCTGACCGACCTGCTGCTTGTCGATGCCCTTGACGATCACCTCGGTCGGTGTCGGCACCTCGAACGTGATGCCCTGCGGCGCCTTCAGCACGACCGAGTGCGAGTAGCCGACGTTCAGCTCCAGGTCGGCGCCGCGCAGCGCGGCACGGTAGCCGACGCCCTGGATCTCGAGCCGCTTGGAGAAACCGTTCATGACGCCTTCGACCATGTTCGCGATCAGCGAGCGCGTCAGACCGTGCAGCGCGCGGTCGTCGCCGCGCTCGGTCGGTCGCGTCACGGTCACCGAACCGTTCTCCTGCTCGATCTTCATCCGGTCGGGCACCTGCTGGCTCAGCTCGCCAAGCGGGCCGTTCACCATCACGCGGCCCGGCGAGAGCGAGACCGAGACGCCGCTCGGGATCTCGATGGGTTGTCTACCGATTCGGCTCATCAGCTACCAGACGAAGCAGATCACTTCTCCGCCGACTCCGCGCTCTTCCGCGGTCCGACTCGTGATCAGGCCGTTGGAGGTGGACAGGATGGAGATACCCATGCCGCCGAGGACGCGCGGCAGGCGGTCCTTGCGCGCGTAGACGCGGCGGCCCGGCTTGGAGACGCGCTTCAGGTCGGTGATGACGCGCTCGCGGTTGCGACCGAACTTGAGCTCGACGGTGAGCGTGTCGTACGGCAGGGGCTCCTGGCGCGCGACGTGGAAATCGCGGATGTAGCCCTCTTCCTTGAGCAGGCGGGCGATCTCCGCCTTGAGGCGCGAGCTCGGCATCTCGACGGTCTCCTGGAGCGCCTTGTTGGCGTTCCGGATCCGGGTGAGCATGTCTGCGATCGGGTCTGTCTGCATTACCAGCTCGATTTGGTCATGCCGGGGATGACGCCTTCGTGCGCGAGGTCGCGCAGGCAGATCCGGCAGAGGCCGAACTTCTTGTACACCGCGCGCGGCCGCCCGCAGCGGTTGCAGCGGGAATAGGCCCGCACCTTGAACCGCTGGGGCTTGCGCGATTTTTCGATCAACGCCTTGCGTGCCACTTACTGCTCTCCTTCGTTTTCCTGTTGTTGTGCGAACGGCATCCCGAGCGCGCGCAGGAGCGCCAGCCCTTGCTCGTCGTTCTCGGCCGTCGTCGTGATCGCGACGTCGAGGCCGCGGATGCTTGCGATCGAGTCGTAGTCGATCTCCGGGAAGATGATCTGCTCCCGGATCCCGAGCGAGAAGTTGCCCCGTCCGTCGAATGAGCGCGGGTTGAGGCCGCGGAAGTCGCGGATGCGCGGCAGGGCGATCGAGACCAGCCGGTCGAGGAACTCCCACATGCGGTCGCCGCGTAGCGTCACGCGTGCGCCGACGGGCATGCCCTCGCGCAGCTTGAAGCCCGCGATCGACTTGCGGGCGAG
>VAXD01000126.1:0-2411 GCA_005884155.1 Actinomycetota bacterium
AGCCCGGAAGCCGTCTGTGTGACGACTCCAGAACTCGCTCCAGAACTGGCCCGATGGAGGCGGCGGGAATCGAACCCGCGTCCGCGGACGCACCGGACAGAGCGTCTACAAGCTTAGGCTGCCGTTGAATTTCGCCCGCCGGCCGGTTGGCAGCCGACCAACCGCCGGGCTAGCCATCCTTTGGTGTCGCGCTTCGGGCGATTGGCTCTCCCTAGGCGCCTAGCCCGTTTCTGACGCCGCTACCCGAACCACGGGCCGAGCTCGGAGCGACGCGCTTCGCTACGGGTTAGGCAGCGAGAGCGAGTGCGTGATCGTTATCCGCACTTACGTTACGTCCCGGTTGTTTTACGAGGCCGACCGGGGACCTCGGCTTGCAGCTCAGCCGGAGAACCGACCACGTCGAAACCAGGTCGCCCCCGTATGTCAGATCTTGAATTGTAGCCGTCCCGGCACGGGCAGCCCATGTGCGAGAACCTCGGCCGTCTGCAGCTCGAAGAGGAACGTCGAGCCCTTTTCGCCATTCGGCTCGACCCAGATCCGGCCGTCCATGCGTTCTACGAGCTCCTTGCAGATGTAGAGCCCAAGCCCGGTCCCTCCCACGCCACGCACCATGTGCGGGTCGGCGCGGTAGAACTTCTCGAAGATCCGGTCCTGGTCTTCGGGGTCGATCCCGAGCCCCTCGTCGCGAACGGAGAAGCGCACGGCGCCCTTGGTCTCCGCGGCCTCGACCTCGACATGGCCACCCTCGGGCGAGTACTTGACCGCGTTCTCGACCAGGTTGACGAGGACCTGCCGCGCCTTGTCGAGGTCCGCGGACACGCGCGGCAGCCCTTCCTCAACTTTGACGTCGAGCGTGACTGACGGGGGCGCGTAGGCGCGCGTGGCCTCGACGACCCGCTCGACGAGCTCTCCGGCATCGAACGGCTCAACCTCGAGGTCGACGCGACCGGCGTCGAGCTGATTGGCGAGCAGGATCTCATTCACAATCCGGCCGAGCCGCTCCGACTCGTCCGCGATCAGGGAGACGAAGCGCTCACGCCCGGTCTCGTCGAGCGCGAAGTCGTGGCGCAGCAACGTCTGCGCGGCGCCGTACACCGCCGCCAGCGGCGTGCGCAGCTCGTGCGAGGCGGTGGCGATGAAGTCGGCCTTGATCTCATCGAGCCGCCGCACGTCGGTCAGGTCGCGGAAGGCGTAGACGGTGCCGCCGAAGAAGCGCACGCCCGAGATCGAGATCCAGCGCTCACCCCGCGCGGTGTCGATCGGGATCACGACCTCCTCGTGCCCCGGGTCAGGCGAGGACATGACGGGAACGGTGTCCACCGCGTTCTGCCAGCCGGGAATCACCTTCTCGGCGGGCTGGCCGAGGACGCTCTTCGCGTCGATCGAGGTGATCGCCTCCGCGGCAGGGTTCCAGAGGCGGATCGTCCCCTGGCGGTCGAGCAGGAGGATCGCGTCGCCGACGTGCTCGAGCACCCGCGCCGCATCGGCACGCTCCTCGACTCCGCGGTAGAGGCGTCCGCGGTCGAGGGCGAGGCCGATTCGCGAGGCGAGGTCCTGGACCAGGGCGAGATCGTCCACGCTGTAGGTGGCGCGGCGCGCCGTTCGCGCGACGGTGAGTGCGCCGAGCGGCTGGTTTCTCGCGCGCAGGGGCACGGAGATTGCGGAGGCGGCTTCGAGTCCATCGAGGAAGCGTGCGGTCTCCTCTCCCGTATCTTCGCCCGGCGCGGGGAGAAGACGGGCGCGCCCGCTGTACGCGACCGCGCGAACGCCGTCTCCGGGGGTGTCCGCTGGTCCGCGGCCGTTGCCGGTCGTGGGCTCCGCACGCGCGACCGCCAAGCGTGTGAGCTCGTTCCCGTCCTCGATCACGTCGACGATGCACCAGTCCGCAAGCTCGCGAACGACGAGATCGGTCACCCGCTCCAGGGCCGCCTGCTGGTCGAGTGTCGAGGACAGCTCGTCGCCGACCCGGCGCACGAGGTCGAGCCGCGACTCGCGCTCGCTCACCTCGGCGGTGGCAGCACGCTCAGCAGCGGCGATCCGCTCGCGTTCGTCCTCGGCGCGTCTCAGCTCGCCGAGGTCGCGCAGGAACGTCTGCGCGTAGAGTGGCTCACCGTCCCGACCGCGCACCGTGGAGGTCTCCTGGCGCACCCATACCTCGCGGCCGTCGCGCGCGAGCAGCCGGTAGTCGATTCGAAATGGCACGCCGCCCGCCGCCTCGATGTCCGCCAGCACACGCTCGTGGTCTTGCGGATGCAGCAGCTTCTCGAACAGGTCCGGCCCCGCCGCCCACTCCTCCTGCGAGTACCCGGTCAGCTCCTCGATCGCCGGACTGACGTAGAGAGTCGAGCCGCGGTCGCCGGGAGCCGTCAGCCACGTCACGAGCGGTAGGCCCTCGAGCAGCGACCGGTGCC
>VAXD01000126.1:2509-8159 GCA_005884155.1 Actinomycetota bacterium
TCCCGCCCAGATCACGGCGGCAGCCACTGTCCGCCACATGCGGTCGGCAAGCAGCACGAGGACAACGGACGCCGTGCCGAAAACGGCGAGACTTACGGCGGCGGCGACCCCGGTCCGGGATCGAAAAGTCTCTAGGGAAAACACGTGGTGGTTGTCTCGAACCAGGGTAGCCGCGAAGCGGCGAACCCACAACCCACGCCGTATGGTTGAGCGGTGCTCGAGATAGCTCGCTGCGCGCACGAGAGCGACAAGGAGCTCTCGCTCGCCGTCTACAACGCCGTGTGGCCGCAGGACGCGATCACCATGGACGAGGTTCGATCGTTCGAAGCGAGCCTGGTCGCCCACGGCGACTTCCTGGCGCGCGTGGACGGCGAGCCCGCGGGCTCGGGGTACGGCGCGATCGGACCGTGGCGGCCCGATCTCGTCTTCGTGTTGCTCACGGTGCTCCCCGCCAAGCGAGGGCTCGGCGCCGGGAACGGGCTCTACGCGGCAATCTCGAACTGGGCGCGAGAGCGCGGGCTGGAGACACTCGAGGCCGTGGTCGCCGACGACGACCCCGTGAGCCTTGCCTTCGCGGAGCGGCGGGGCTTCGTCGAACACCGGCGGGAGAAGGGTGTGGCGCTCGACCTGACGCGTTCGGAGCCGCCGGAGGTCGAGCTGCCCGAGGGCATCGAGATCGTCACGTGGGCCAAGCGGCCCGAGCTCGACCGCGGCATGTACGAGGTCGCGCTCGAGGCGTATCCCGACATCCCGGGCAGCGAGGACGAGGAGGTCGAGCCGTTCGAGGAGTGGCTCGCCCACCACATGCAGGGCCCCGGCGATCTCCCCGCGGCGACGTTCATCGCCGTCGCCGGCGACGAGGTCGTTGGTTGGGCGAAGTTCTCGCTCACGGCCGCGCGGCCGAAGGTCGCGAGTCACGACATGACGGCGGTCAAGCGCGCCTGGCGCGGCCGCGGGGTCGCGCGCGCTCTGAAGGCCACGGAGATCGGCTGGGCGAAGGCGAGCGGCTACGAGGAGCTGCACACCCGGAACGAGGAGCGCAACGCGCCCATCCGGCACCTGAACGAGGAGTTCGGCTACGAGCCGGCTATCGGGCGCATCTACCTGCGGGGGCCGCTCGCATGAGCATGCCGCCCGTCCGCTATGCCTCGAGCGACGGAGTCGAGATCGCCTACCAGGTGATCGGTGAAAGACCGCCCGATGTGGTCTCGGTAGCGGGAGCCCTGACCCACCTCGGCGTGCTGTGGGAGCACCCCGGCTACCGTCGCTTCTGCGAGCAACTCGCGTCGTTCTCGCGGCTGATCTTGTTCGACAAGCGCGGGATGGGACTGTCGGAGCGCGTGCGAGCCGGGACGCTCGAGGAGCGCATGGAGGACGTGCGCGCCGTCATGGACGCGGCCGGCTCGGAGCAGGCCGCGCTGATCGGGGTCTCCGAAGGCGGCCCGATGTCGATGCTGTTCGCCGCCACCTATCCGGAGCGAACGCGGGGGCTGCTCCTGATCGGCGCCGAGGTGAAGGAGGAGATCACCGACGACTGGCCGTGGGGCGAAACCACTCGGGAGGAGTTCGAGGACTGGATGCTGCAGGTGCCGGAGCGCTGGGGAAAGGGCCTCGCGGCTCCGGTCCTGTTGCCCGAGGAGCCCGATCAGGAGGCTGCGAAGGCGTGGCTGGGGAAGCTCCAGACCGCCTCGGCCACGCCCGGTGACGCCGTTGCGTTCATGCGCGTCGGCCTCGAGATCGACGTCCGCGACATCGTCCCGTCGATTCACGTCCCGACGCTGATCGTACACCGGGTCGACGACGGCGTTTGTCACGTGGAGAATGCCCGGTTTCTCGCGGCCAACATCGAAGGCGCCCGCTACGTCGAGCTGCCCGGTGCGAGCCACGTGCCGTGGTCCGGCGGCGGGGCCGACGAGGTGCTTGAAGAGATCCGCGAGTTCTTGACGGGCGTTCGGGAGGCACCGGAGCCGGACCGGGTGCTCACAACGGTGCTCTTCACCGACATCGTCGGCTCGACGAAGCGCGCGAGCGAGCTCGGCGACCGGCGCTGGCGAGAGCTGCTCGACGCGCACCATGCGGCGGTGCGGCGCCAGCTCGAGCGGTTCCGCGGCAGGGAGATCGACACCGCCGGAGACGGGTTTCTCGCAACCTTCGACGGGCCCGCGCGCGCGATCCGTTGCGCACTGGCCACGGTCGAAGCGGTGCGTGGGGCCGGGCTCGAGATCCGATGCGGTGTCCACACGGGCGAATGTGAGGTGGTCGGCGACAAGCTCGCGGGCGTCGCGGTCCACATCGGGGCGCGCGTGGCCTCGAAGGCGGCGGTGGGCGAGATTCTCGTGTCCGGGACGGTCCACGACCTGGTCGCCGGCTCCGGGCTCGAGTTCGAAGAGCGCGGCGTGGAGGAGCTGAAGGGCGTGCCCGGCGAGTGGAGGCTCTACCGGGTCGTCGGCTAACGCCGGCTCTTGAGCGTGCGCTCAATGCGGCGCTTGGTCTCGCGCTCGGCGATGTCGCGGCGCTTGTCGCGTCGTTCTTTTCCGCGCGCAAGGGCGAGCTCGACCTTGACGCGGCCGTTCTTGAAGTAGAGCCGGGTCGGGACGAGGGTGAGGCCGCGCTCCGCGACCTTGGCCGAGAGCTGGTCGATCTGACGGCGGTGCAGGAGGAGCTTGCGGTCGCGGTCGGGGTCGTGCGGTGCGACGGAGGCCTGCTCGTACGCGGGGATGTGCAGGCCGACGAGCCAGAGCTCCCCGTTGCGGGCGTCGGCGTAGGCCCGCTGAAGGATCGCGTGGCCCTGGCGGAGCGACTTGACCTCGCTACCGGCGAGCGCGAGCCCCGCCTCGACGCGCTCGAGCAGCTGGTACTCGTGTCGCGCGCGGCGGTTCTCGGTGATGAGCTTCTCTCCGGCTTCTCGGGCCATGGCCTTCCGATTCTAGGTTTCTACGCTTTCGGCACAGTCCCGTCTCACACGCGTGCGCTTTTCCGGGCTACGCTCGCCGCGGGTGGCGGGTGGACCTAACTCCCCACCCAGGGTGGGGCCGCGCGCGCACGCGCGCGCGCGAGTCGTTCACCGCGTGGCGGTGGGTTTGAGCTCGACCTTGCCCTCGTTGCGCCGGATGTCAAGGACCTGGACCTCGAGCGCGTCGCCGAGGCGGTACCCGCGGCCGCCGCGGCGGCCGACGAGCGCCGTCCCGAGCTCGTTCAGCTCGAAGTAGTCGCCGGGCAGGCGCCGCGCCGGCACGAAGCCCTCGAACACGCCGCCGAAGCGCGCAAACAAGCCGGACGGAATCAGCCCGGTGATCTCACCCTCGAATGCCGTCTCCCACCCCGCTTCGAAGAGCCGCTGCTCGAGCAGCCACGCGAGGCAGATCTCGTCGGCCCGGTATTCGAGCTGGGCCGCCGCCCGCTCGCGCACCGATGCGTGCTCGGCGAGCTCCGGCAGGTCTTCCGGCAACGGCTCGTCCGAGACGCCGAGCTCGCGCAGCAGCGCACGGTGGCAGACGAGATCCGGGTAACGCCGAATCGGCGAGGTGAAGTGACAGTACGCCGCGCTCGCGAGACCGGCGTGCCCGAGGTTGCGCGGGTCGTAACGCGCCTGCTTGAGCGACTGGAGGACGAGCGCCGGGAAAGCGTCGTGACCCCGGCCCGACTGCCGCGTGTACTCCATGACGCGCTCGCTCGCCGCCGCGGCGAGCAAGGCTGCATCCGCCGGCCCGAGGCGCTCCGGCGCGGGCGGCGTCGGAACGCCGAGGTCGGCGAGCTTCGCCAGCAGCAGCTCGACCGCCTGCGGCTCCGGCCGTTCGTGAACGCGGTAGAGCGCCTCGCGCCTTCGCCCGGCGAGCAGCCCTGCGACCGCCTCGTTCGCGAGGATCATCAGCTCCTCCACAAGCATGTGCCCCTTCGGCTCGGACTCGCGCCGAGAGTCCGCCACGCCGCCCTCGCCGTCGAACTCGAACACCGGCTCGGAGCTCTCGATTCGGAGCGCGCCCCGAGCGAAGCGCCGCTCGCGGAGCTCACTCGTCACCCGCTCGGCCCGCCGTAGCGCCTCCAAGAGCGCCGGCTCGGCCGCTTCGCGGCCCGCCAGGATCGCTGCGGCCTGGTCGTACGTGAGCCGAGCGTCGCTCCGGATAACCGACCGGTAGAAGCTCGCCTCCCCGCTCGCCAGCTCGACCTCGACCGTCACGCACGCCCGGTCGACGTGCGGTCGCAGCGAGCAGAGGTCGTCCGAGAGCTCCGGCGGCAGCATCGGCGAGACCAGACCGGGCACGTAGACGGAGAACGCGCGCCCGGAGGCTCCTCGGTCGAGCGGCGAGCCCGCCGGAACGAACCACGACACGTCCGCGATGTGAACGAGCACTCGGTCCTCGTGCAGGGTGAGCGCGTCGTCGAAGTCCTTGGCCGTGATGGGGTCGATCGTGAAGGCAAGCTCCTCGCGCAGGTCGACCCGTCCGTCCAGCGAGGGCTCGACCGCATCGAACGGCTCGAAGCCGCCGCGTTCGCCCTCCTCCACGAGCAGCGCCTCGAGCACGGCCTCGATCCGGTCCGCCCGGCCGAAAACCCGCTCGAGCCGAGCCCGCCCGCGCCGGCCGTCGACGAGCGCGAGGTCGCCAGGCCGCGCCTCGCCGCTTCCCTTGCGGTCGACGATCACCGGCACGCCCGGCGTGAAGTACGGCTCGCCGACGAGGAGCTTGCCGCGTCGGGCGAGCTCTACGACGAGAGGATCGCTCACGCGCTCCTGGGGCGCCGCTGGTGGTTCGGAGCCGGAGGGGACAGTGCCACTAGCACGGCCCCGGAGAGCTCCGGGCAGCCAGCGGCGTCAGGCAGCGGCGGAGCCGGGCTCCGCCCGGCGGGAGCCGGTGCCGGCCAAGGGCGCGTGAGTCAAACCTGGAGGAAACGGCGGATCGTCAGGCCCGAGCCCATGGCGCCGAGCAGGAGCCCCGCTCCGAGGATGATCAGAACGTGGAACGGGAACGGCCACGCGTGGATGTTCTGCTCGTGCAGCCGGACAACATGCCCCAGGAAGATCGTTCGCCCGAGCAGGAGGAGGACGATCGCGGCAACGGCGCCCGCGAGGCCGCAGAGCAGCCCTTCGATCATGAACGGACCGCGCACGAACCAGTTCGTTGCGCCGACCAGCTTCATCACCTCGATCTCCCTTCGCCGGGCGAAGATCGAGAGTCGGATCGTGTTCGCGACGAGCAGCGTCGACGAGATGAGCAAGACGGCGAAAGCGATCAAGACGAAGATCCAGAGGTAGCGGGCAACCGAGACGACCCGGTGCGTGATGTGGCCGCACTCCCGGCCGATCGTCGTCTTGGCGGCACTCGTGCCGGGCGCCGCCGGGCAGGTGCTCTCGATCGACTTGTCGTTGAGGCCTGCGATCTGCGTGACGATCGTGTCGATCTGCTGCGCGTCCTTCGGATAGATCACGAACTTGGCCGGGATCGGGTTGTTGACGAGGCCTTGCGTCATCTCCGGGTGATCCTTCTGCATCTGCTGAAGACCCTGCGCCTTCGACACGAACTGCACGCTCTTCACCTGCGGCATCGCGATCAACTGGTTGTGAACCTCGCCGATCTGCTGCTCGGTCGCGTCGCTCTGGCACCGCAAAGGAGTGCAGAAGAAGACGCTGACGAGGAGTTGTTTCTTGTAGTGG
>VAXD01000127.1:0-1606 GCA_005884155.1 Actinomycetota bacterium
CGCCGACGAGCAGGCCCTCCTCTCGCGCGAGCCGCCGCGCGGTCAGGAACGAGTCGCGGTCGGAGACGGTCACCCAGCGGTCGACGACGGACGGGTCGAACGTCTCCGGGTAGAAGTCCTCACCGATCCCCTCGACCAGGTACGGGTGCTGCTTCTCGGGCCCGGAGGTGTAGATCGAGCCCTCCGGATCGGCTCCGATGATCACGACCTCGGGCTTCTGCTCCTTCAGGTAGCGCGCGGTGCCGGTGATCGTGCCACCGGTGCCGACCGCGATCACGAGCGCGTCGATCTCGCCGCCGGTCTGCTCGAGGATCTCCGGGCCGGTCGTCTCGTAGTGGGCGCGCGGGTTCGCCTCGTTCCGGTACTGGTCGGGCTTGTACGCGCCGGGAATCTCCTCGGCGAGCCGGTCGGAGACGGAGTAGTAGCTCTCCGGCGACTCGGGCTCGACCGCGTAGGGGCAGATGATCACCTCCGCGCCGAAGGCCTTCAGCAGTGAGATCTTCTCCCGGCTCATCTTGTCGGGCATCGTGAAGATGCAGCGGTAGCCCTTCAGCGCGGCGACGATCGCGAGGCCGGTGCCGGTGTTGCCGCTCGTCGGCTCGACGATCGTGCCGCCTGGCTTCAGCTTCCCGTCGCGCTCGGCCGCCTCGACCATCGTGATCGCGATCCGGTCCTTGATCGACCCGCCCGGATTGAGGAATTCGAGTTTCGCCAAGACAGTTGCAACCTCCGCGGGGACGATGTGCTGGAGGCGGACGACGGGTGTCTTGCCGACCAGCTCGAGCAGCGACGGATACTCGCGGGGCACGGGCCAAACATAACGGCGGAAGGAGAGCTCAAGTGAAGATCGCGACCATCGGCAGAGGGAACCTCGGCGGTGGGCTCGCCGATCTTTGGGAGAAGGCCGGCCACGACGTCCAACCGATTCGAGGCGTCCTAGGCCGTCTCCGCCTGCGCTTCGGGCACGGGTGCCTCGGTCCCGCGGAGCATCACGAACGCGAGGATCGCTCCCAGCACGGCGAGCCCGATCAGCGCCCAGAACGCGTCCTGGTAGCCCGAGGTGAACGCCTCGGCCGGAGAGTGGCCCGTCTTGAGCAGGCTCTTCGCGCTCGACACGAAGATCGTCGAGGCAAGCGCGACGCCGATCGCGCCGCCGATCTGCTGGTTCGTGTTGATCAACCCCGAGGCGAGGCCGGCGTCGTGCGCCTCGACCTGCGCCAGCGCGGCGATCGTCACCGGCACGAACGAGAACGCGAGCCCGAGCGCGAAGATCAGGTACGGCGGCAGCAGATCCGGCCAGAAGTGCCCGTCGACGGGAATCTGCGTGTACCAGCCCATTGAGAGGGCCAGGACGAGCAAGCCGACGACGATCACGGGGCGCGGCCCGAAGCGCGTCGTCAGCGCCTGTGCGACGCCTGCCCAGATCACGGTCGTCCCGGCTGTTGCGAGGAACGTGACGCCGGTCTTGAGCGCCGACCAGCCCAGCACCTGCTGCACGTAGAGGGTCAACACGAGGAAGTTCGCGAAGATCACCGCGCCGAGCAGGAAGCCGACGATGTTGGCTGCGAGCAACGAGCGGATCCGGAAGATCCGGAACGGCATCAGC
>VAXD01000127.1:1881-9653 GCA_005884155.1 Actinomycetota bacterium
CGGCCGCGCCCGAGCCGCCGAGCGCGCCCCAGATGCCCAGCGCCTTGTTGCGCTCGGCGCCTTCGTGGAAGGTCGTCGTCACGATCGAGAGCGCTGCGGGCGAGATGATCGCGGCGCCGATGCCCTGGACGGCTCTCGCGGCGATCAGCACCCCGATATTGCCCGCGAGACCGCAGACGAGCGAGGCGAGCGTGAAGAGCGTGAGGCCGACCAGGAAGATCCGCTTGCGCCCGAGCAGGTCGGCCATGCGCCCGCCGAGCAGGAGAAAGCCGCCGAAGGTGATCGCATAGGCGATCAGCACCCACTGAACGGTCGTCTCGCTCACGTTCAGGTCCTTCTCGATCGAGGGCAGCGCGACGTTGACGATCGCGACGTCGAGAATGGTCATGAAGAACGCTGCGCCCACGATTCCGAGCGTCAGCCAGCGGCGGTCTCCAGTGGTCATGCGACTCCTCCCAGGTCGATTGCAGGTGAGAACGCGATCCGGGGAGAACCTATTTCAGTTGTGGCGGAACCGCTACCGATGTGACACTTCAGGCGTGTCGGTCGGAACTCAGCGAATAGGGCTTGCCGTTCTCGTAGCGGCGCTCGCCTGCGCGGTCGTCGCTGTCGGCGGCCAGGCGCGCCGCGAGGCGCGATCCTCGTGCCCGTCGCCCCAGCTCGACCCGGCCTACGTCGCGTCGGTCAACGCCGCGCTCGCCTCGCGGCAGGACATTTGGGGAGACCAGCTCCTGCGCACGCCGGGTGGGCCGACGTACGCTGCCGCGCGGCGCTACCTGCACCCGCTGATGCTCGTCGGGCCGCCGGCCGGAAAGAACCCGCACCGGCTGACGGACTCGGGCGTCTACTACCTCGCGTTCGGCCGGCCCGAGGGCGACGGCGGCGCCGATCACGTCGACCTGCACGTCGCGGACGGGAGCCAGATCGTCTCGCGCTTCGTCCGCGGGCCCAGCCTGACGGTCGGCGTCGGCGCAGCCGGCGAACGGTATGGGTCGTGCCTCACGCGGCTGTATCCGGCGGAGCTGGCCGGTGGCTACCTCCCGATCCAGCGGACGAGCTACGTCGGCGCGAACGGCGTGGAGTACCGCCAGGAGTCGTTCGCGACGCGGATCCCGCAGACGGGCTCGCTCGTCAGCTTCGTGCGGGTCACGGCCGGGCGCGGCGGCCGCGTTCGGTTCGATGCGTCGGTCAGAGGGCTGCGGCGTGTGGGCAACCAGCTTCGGCTCGGCCGGCGGGCGGTGCTCGTCTTCGGTCCGGGTGCGAGGGTGCACGGAAGCACCGTTTCGTACCGCGGCGGGCGTACGGCCTACGCCGCCTGGATCTCCAAGCCGTCGCGGACGAAGCCGTTCAGGCTCGATACCGCCTACGTGCACGCGAGGCACTCCGTGGCCGTGTATTGGGCCCGGCGGCTCGCGGCCGGCGCGACGATCACGGTCCCGGACCGCGTCGTCATGCACGCCGAGCGGAACCTGCTGATCCAGAACCTCTCGCACGCGTGGCGCTACAGCCTGGCCAACCCGTACGCACGCTTCTCCTGGGAGCTGCTCGACGTTGCGGAGGTGATGGGCGAATACGGCTTCATCGGCGCCGAACGGGCGATCGTCGAGAAGTCGTTCGCGCGCGGCAGCGTCTTTCCGAACCGCTCGGACGGCGAGCGGATGACGGCGACGGCCGACTACTTCCGGCGCAGCGGCGACGCGCGTTTCGTCCGGGAAGAGACGCCGGCGCTCCAGGCGGCGCTCTCGGGCTTCGAGTTCCAGCTTGCGACGAGCCCGAACGGCCTCCTGCTTCCGGAGCGCTACGGCGTGGACGTCTCGCGGGCGATCTATGGGCTCCACGACCAGGCGCTAGCGCTTCAGGGGCTGCGCTCGATGGCCGAAGTCTGGGCGCAGATCGGCGAGCCGGGGCTTGCGGCCCGGGCCACGAGCGCCGCGAACCGGCTCGAGGTGGGACTGTGGGCCGCGGTCCGCGCCTCTCAATACTCCCTTTCGGATGGCTCCCTCTTCGTCCCGATCTCCCTGTACGACCCGGGCGAGCGTCCGTTCGGCGCAGTGACCGATTCGCTCGAGGGCAGCTACTGGAACCTTGTGATGCCCTACGCGCTCGCGTCGGGGCTGTTCCAGCCGGGCAGCACCCAGGCGACGGGTCTGCTGCGGTACATTCGGACCCACGGCTCACGGCTGCTTGGTCTCGTTCGCTTCCGCGCCTACACGAACAGCGGCAAGCCCGGCTACCGCGCGCCCGGCGTCGACGACGTCTACGGGACGAACCTCGCCCGCTTCCTCGCCGACAACGAACAGCCCGACCAGCTGATCCTCAGCCTCTACGGGAAGCTCGGGGCCGACATGACGCCGCGAACGTTCGTCTCCGGCGAGGGCTCGACCGTGGGCCCCGTCGAGGGCGAGTACTACCGTTCGATGTTCCGGCCGCCCAACAGCGTCAATAACTCGTTCTTCCTCGAGACGCTGCGGCTGCTGCTCGTGCACGAGACACGCGACGCCCACGGGACGCCGAACGGGCTCGAGCTGGCGTACTCGACGCCGCGCCGGTGGCTTCTGTCCGACCGAAAGATCGCCGTCACGCGTGCGCGAACGAGCTTCGGGACGCTCTCGTACACGCTCCGGGCAGGCCGCGGCTCGGTTCGCGTCAGGTTGGACGTCCCGCCGCGGCTGGGCTCGGCAGGGCTGAGGCTGCGCCTGCGCCTGCCGAACGGCGAGCGGATCACGCGCGTCACGGTCGGCGGCCGGTCGTTCGAGCGCTTCGATGCTTCCACGGAGACGATCGACCTGACCGGCCTCCACGGCCGCCTCGCGCTCGTCGCGCGGACGGGCTAGCGCACACGCGTCGCGTTCTCGTCACGGTGCCAGGCACCGAAACAAAAGTGTCACGCCGTCGCCTGGAAAGGCGGCCGTTGCAGGCGTTTTCGCGGTTCCGACACGGTGCCAGGCACCGTCACGGAACTGTGTCAATGGCGGAAGTGGCGGCGATGGGTGAAGACCATCGTCGCGCCCGCGCGCTCCGCGGCCTCGATCACCTCAGAGTCGCGCTTCGAGCCGCCGGGTTGGATGATCCCGGTGGCGCCCGCGCCCAGCGCCAACTGAGGACCGTCCGCGAACGGGAAGAACGCGTCCGAGGCGAGCACCGCGCCGGCCGTCGAGTGACCGTGCTCGCGCGCCTTCTCGACCGCGATCCGGACGGCGTCGACGCGGCTCATCTGCCCCGCGCCGATCCCGATCGTCTGCAGGTCGCGCGCGAGCACGATCGCGTTCGAGGTGACGTGCTTGCACACGCGCCACGCGAACAGGAGGTCGCCCCAGGCGAGCTCGTCTGGCTCCCCGCAGACGACCTCCATGCCCTCGCGGTCGTCGATGTCCCAGTCGCGCTCCTGGACGAGCAGCCCGCCGAGCACGCGCCGGTAGTCCCGCTCGCCGGGGTTCGAGAGCCGCCGCTCGCGGTCCTCGAGGATCCTGATGCCCGGCTTCTCGCGCAGCCGCTTCAACGCAGCGTCGTCGTAGCCGGGAGCGAACAGGACGTTCACGAACTGCTCGGCCAGCCGCTCGCCGAGCGCCTCGCTGACCTGCCGGTTGAGCACGACGACGCCTCCGTAGGCCGAGACAGGGTCAGATGAGAGGGCGCGCTCGTACGCCTGCTCAATCGAGCCCGCGACGGCGACGCCACAAGGATTCGCGTGCTTGACGATCACGCAAGCAGGCAGCTCGAACTCTCGCGCTACTAGCCGCGCGGAAGAAAGGTCGTAGAGGTTGTTGAAGGAGATCTCGGGGCCGTGGAGCTGCTCGACCATCGAGAGCAGGTGCCGCCGTGCGCCGATCTCGGAGTAGTAGGCCGAGCGCTGATGCGGGTTCTCGCCGTAGGCGAGCTCGCGGTCCTTCGCGAACACCGGCTGGAACGCCTCGGGGAACGGCTCGGCCGCGGTGAACCAGCCGGCGATTGCAGCCTCGTACGCGGCCGTCACCTCGAAGGCCTCGGCCGCCAGCCGCCGCCGCGTGTCGATCGAGAGCTCGCCCTTGGCCTGCAGCTCAGTGAGCACCTCCTCGTAGCGCTCCGGTCGCGCGACCGGCGCAACGTGCGCGAAGTTCTTCGCCGCCGCGCGCAACATCGCAGGGCCGCCGATGTCGATCATCTCGACCGCGTCCTCCTCCCGGACGCCGCGCTTCGCGATCACCTCCTGGAACGGGTAGAGGTTCACGCAGACGAGGTCGAACGGCTCGATCTCGTGCTCGTCGAGCGAGGCCTGGTCGTCCTCGCGGTCGCGCCGCGCGAGGATCGCCGCGTGGATCCGCGGATGCAGCGTCTTCACGCGCCCGCCGAGCAGCTCCGGCACCTCGGTCACGTCCTCCACCGGGGTCACCGCGATCCTGAGCTTCTGCAGGAACGATGCCGTGCCGCCGCTCGCCACGATCTCGACGCCGAGCTTCTCGAGCCCGCGCGCGAGGTCGTCCAGGCCCTCTTTGTCATAGACCGAGAGGAGCGCTCGCTTGATCACGAGCCGACCAGCTCGCGCACGACCTTCGGCAAGAGACGGTGCTCGGCCGCCTGCACGCGCTCGCGCAAGCTGTGCTCGTCGTCGTCGGGCATGACGGGTACCCGCTCGGCCGCGATCACCGGGCCGGTGTCGATTCCGCCGTCGACATAGTGGACGGTGGCCGCGGTCTCCGGGACCCCGGCCGCGAGCACGTCGTGGATCGGGTGCGGGCCGGGGAAGTCCGGGAGCGGGGCGGAGTGGGTGTTGATCACGCGGCCCGGGAAGCGCTCGAGGAAGCAGCGGCGCAGCAGGTGCATGTAGCCGGCGCAGACGACCAGATCGACGCTGTGCGAGGCAAGCCAGTCGGCCATAGCCGCGTCGCGGGCCTCGCGGTCCGGGTGGTCGTCCAGCTCGAACGCGGCGGTCGCGATCCTCGCCTGCTCGGCCCGCTCGAGCGCGCGCACGCCGGCCTTGTTGCTCGCCACAGCGACGATCGGCAGGCTCGCGTCGATCAGCGCCTGCAGGTTCGTCCCCTCGCCGCTGACCAGGACGCCGATCACACGAGCCTTCCGATTGGCCGTGCGCCGGCCGGCGCTTCCGGCGCGACGGCGCATATGCCGATCCCGCAGTTGAAGACGCGCCGCAGCTCGTCCTCCTCGACGCCCTGCTCGGCGAGCCAGGCATACACCGGCGGCCGCTCCCACGATTCCCAGTCGAGCTCGACGCCGACGCCCTCGGGGAGGACGCGTGTCAGGTTCCCGAGGATCCCGCCGCCGGTCACGTGGGCCAGCGCCTTCACGTCGGCGTTCGCACGCAGCTCTCGCACGTCCTCGACGTAGAGCCGGTGCGGCGTGAGCAACAGGTCGGCGTCGAAGTCGCCGTCGCCAACGAGCTGCCGCACGAGCGAGAACCCGTTCGTGTGCAGGCCCGACGACGGCAGGCCGAGCACGACGTCGCCCGGCTCGCAGCGGGAGCCGTCGATCAGGCGGTCGCGATCGACGATCCCGACGCAGGTGCCCGCGAAGTCGAGCTCCTCCTCGCGGTAGACGCCCGGCAGCTCTGCGGTCTCGCCGCCGATCAGCGCGCAGCCGGCCTCGCGGCAGACCTCGGCAGCGCCCTCGACGAGCTCGGCAACCTGCTCGAGGTCGAGCAGCGGCTCCGCGCCGGTCGTGATGACGTCGTCGATGCAGTGCGCCGCGAGGTCGCGACCCGCGTCGTGCAGCCGCCCAGCCCGCCGCGAGAGCACGAGCTTCGAGCCGACCCCGTCGGTCGAGGCCACCAGGACCCGTCCCTCCTCGAGCGGATAGAGCCCGGCGAAACCGCCGAACCCCCCGGCGCCGGTCGACTCGATCGCCGCCCGCAGCCGCTCGACAACCTCCTCGGCAGCCGCGAGCGACACTCCGGCCTCCTCGTAGGTCCTGCCCCTCACGCGGGCGAGTCTAAGTGTCGGACCCGTCGAACACTTCTCCGTACAGCTCCGGCCGGCCGCGGGGGCCGCCCGGGAGGAAGCGCACCGTCGTCTCGCCGAGCGCGACCTCGCCGTCGTAGTGGTTCGCGTCGAGCAGGCGGACGAGCGCGTCGGCCTTCGCGTCCGGATCGTCTGCCTTCAACTGAAGCTCCGCCAACCGCAGCTCGTCCGCGTTCGCGAGGACATCGTCGATCCAGTCGCGCTGCGGGTGCACCTCGACGCGATAGCCGGCGTCGGTCGCGACGAAAGTCCGCCGCCCCGGGTACTCCTGCACGCGGAAGCGCAACTCGGTCGCGCGTTCGAGCACTTCCTGGAACTCGTCGTCGTCGAGCGCCACGCCCACGTGGTCGACTCGCGGCAGCGGCCACTGGCCGGGTTGGACCACGACGTTGACGGCACCGCGCTCGAGCTCGCTCAGCCGGTGCCGAAAGCCGGCCCGCTCGAGCTCGTCCCAGCCCACGCCCGACTCGTAGTGCACCTGCTCCTCGCCGATCCGCCCGTACCGCGCGACCAACCGGAAGCCCAGCCGCCCGAGGTAGCGGGCCTCGACCTCGCGGACGTTGCTCGTCACCAGGTGGTAGTGGAACAAGACCAACCTAGCGCCCGATTGTGCAGGAAGCGTCAAGGAAACGCGGAACTTGCGACGACCGGTACATGCGCTCCACAGGTGTCCATCACATCGACCTGGTCGTTTCGTCGATCGAGCGCAGCCTGCCCTTCTACCGCGACCTGCTCGGCCCGCTCGGCTGGCACGGCGTGAGCGAGGTGAAGGGCGAGCGTGGCGAGACGATCTGGTACCTGTGGGGGACGGGCAGCTCGATCGGCCTGCGCGAGGCGCAGACGGAGAGCGACGAGCCGTACGACCGCTACCGCGTCGGCCTCCACCACCTCGCGCTCGAGGCGCCTTCGCGCTCGGTCGTGAACGAGCGGGCCGAGTGGCTCTCCGACCAGGGAGCCGAGATCGAGAGCGGCCCGGAGGAGTACTGGTACCAGCCAGGGTATTACGCCGTGTTCTTCTACGACCCCGACGGCGTCAAGCTGGAGATCGTGCACGTCCCCGGCCTCGCGGCCTGACGAAAGGAGAAGCAGGCAATGTCAACGACCCCCCCGGAGCAGCCCGCCGGAGGCACGACTCGTCCCGGCATGACGGGGATGATGCCCGGCCAGTGGGCCGGTGCACGCATGCCCGTTCCGGGCAACGCCGAGTTTGCGATGTGGCTGGTCGTCGAGGTCATCCTCGCCCTGATCTGGATCATCGCGAAGAGCGTGAACACGCAGGACTGGGCGATCTACACCGTTGTCCTGACCGCGTTCTACATCCTGAGCCGCGGCATCGCGAAGGCCAGCCGCGTCCTCGAGCAATAACGCCTAGACGCGCTCGAACCTGAGCCCTCACGCGGGATTGCCGTCGGGTAATCCCGCGTGAGGCAGGCGCGGCACATCTCCGATTCCGGGCGCCGCGTCGATTCCTGCAGCCCTTCCAGTGACAGGTACGCGAGCGAGGTTGCTCCGATGTGCTCGCGGATCTCCTCGACCGTGCGGGACGACGCGATCAGCTCGTCCTCCTCGGCGAAGTCGATGCCGTAGTAGCACTGGCTGATCACGGGCGGCGCGGAAACGCGGACGTGCACCTCGGCGGCCCCGGCGTCGAAGAGCATCTGCACGATCTTGCGGGTCGTGTTGCCACGGACGATCGAATCGTCGACGACCACCAGTCGCTTCCCGGCGACTTCCGCGAGCGGGTTGAACTTGAGCCTCACGCCCTGCTCGCGAAGGCCTTGGTCGGGCTGGATGAACGTGCGGCCGACGTAGCGGTTCTTG
>VAXD01000084.1:0-527 GCA_005884155.1 Actinomycetota bacterium
TTCTCGAGACGCGTGACCGACTGGCGCACCTTGCGAATCGCCCGGCCTTCGAGCGAGAAGCTCGCGGTCTCGACGATCGCCTCGTCGCCGAGGTAGAGCGAGCGGAGCCCGAGCTGCGCCCACAGCGGCCGTAGCCGCTCGCCGACGCCGATCGCCGCGAGCCGCAGGCCCCGGGCCTCCGCGAAGGAGCCGAGCTCACGTAGCAGCTCGGGCAGGGCCTCGTCGGGGCCGACCGGGTCGCCGGAGACCAGGAGCACACCGTTCTCGACGCGATAGCCGAGGAAGGCGCGCCGGTCGGGGCTGAACAGGTAGTGCTGGTCGCGGCGCAGCTTGAAGTAGGCGAGCGTGTCGCCGCCGTGGAGCCTGACGAGCTCGCGTGCCGTCCGCCGCATCTCGCCGGTCGGGAAGCTGCGCGGTGCCGCGAGCGGGCGGAAGACGAGGTAGGCGCAGGTGACGAGCGTGAGCAGGCCCGCGAATCCCACGGCCTCGTCGAGCAGGTCGAGCTCGCCCCGGAACGCCAGCGGGCC
>VAXD01000084.1:558-9257 GCA_005884155.1 Actinomycetota bacterium
AGTCGACGGCGCGGCGAGCAGCACGGCGAAGGCGCAGAGCACGAAGCTCGAGACCGCGAGCACCGGCACGCGGCGCAGCGCGCTCCGGAGGCTGGCCGGGTCCGGCTGGACGCAGAACGACGAGCGCCCGAGCCACAGGAGCCCAGCGACGGCGAAGCTGCTGGCTGCCTCCTCGACGTCCAGGCCTTTCAGCAGGTCGAGCACGCCGAGCCCGACGAGCAGGACCAGCGCGAGCCGCAACGCGCCCTCCCGCCGGCGCCACAGGTAAGGCGCCGCGACGAGCAGTAGGAGCGAGGCCGGAACTGCGGCCGCATGCGAGACCCGCAGCGCCGCGAACGGCGCCACCTGCAGCAAGACGTGGTCGCGCCAGCCGATGCTGGGCGTGACCGCCGACGCGAGGTTCACGAGCCCGGCGAGCACTGCCAGGATCGCGGCCAGCTTCGGCAGCGGCGCGGCCCGGTGCACGCGAGCGAGGGGCGCGGCGCGGACGTGAACGCCGAGGCGCCAGGAGGCCTGGTCCCGTCTCGAAGGCACGAGGTCGTGCCAGTCCTTCGCCACGAGCCAGACTCCGATCGCAACCGCCGCGACGGTGGCGAGGTTCTGGTCGAGCTCGTCGAAGGTCGCGGCCAACCCGACTCGCGCGCCCAGCACATACACGCGCGGGCCCAGGCGATGGCGATCGATCCGCAGCACGACCCTCTCATCGGCAGCGTAGCTCCATACCCGGAGGACCGCGTCGATTCGGTAGGTTCCGTGGCGTGGAGGCGAAGTACGACGTCCTCGTCGTCGGCGCCGGTTGTGCAGGAATGCGCGCAGCGATCGAGGCTCATGACGCGGGCGCAGACGTCGCGCTGATCTCGAAGATCCACCCGGTCCGGAGCCACTCCGGCGCGGCCGAAGGCGGGATCAACGCGGCCCTCGGAAACGCCTCCGAGGACGACCCGGAGAAGCACGCCTTCGATACGGTCAAGGGCTCCGACTACCTCGGCGACCAGGACGCCATCCAGATCCTCTGCGACGAAGCTCCCGACGACGTCTACCAGCTCGAGAACTGGGGCGCCGTCTTCTCGCGCACCGAGGACGGCCGCATCGCCCAGCGCCCGTTCGGCGCCGCCGGCGAGCCGCGGACCGCCTACGCCGCGGACATCACCGGCCACGTGCTCGTGCACGTCCTCTACGAGCAGGTGATGAAGCGCGACCTCAAGGTCTACGAGGAGTTCTTCGTCTGGAAGCTCGCGGTCGACGACGACCGCTGTCAGGGCGTGATCGCGTGGAACCTGCTCGACGGCGGACTGGCGACGATCGGCGCCAAGACCGTGATTCTCGCGACGGGCGGGGCGGGCCGGCTCTACACCGGCACGACGAACGCCTACGCCTGCACCGGCGACGGCATGGCGATCGCGCTGCGGGAGGGGGTCGCGCTGAAGGACATGGAGATGATGCAGTTCCACCCGACGACACTCGCGCCCACCGGCGTCCTGATCACCGAGGGAACCCGCGGCGAGGGCGCGTTCCTGGTCAATTCGGAGGGCGACCGCTTCCTCAAGAACTACGCGCCGAACGCGATGGAGCTCGCGTCGCGGGACGTGATCTCGCGCGCCGAGCAGACGGAGATCGATGAAGGCCGCGGCGTCGACGGCAACGTGCTGCTCGACATGCGCCACCTCGGTGCGGAGAAGATCCTCGAGCGCCTGCACGGGACGCGCGAGCTCTCGATGGTCTTCGCGGGCGTCGACCCGATCTACGAGCCGATCCCGGTGCGGCCGGGCGCGCACTACCACATGGGCGGCGTCGACACCGACGTCTGGGGCCGGACGTCGCTCGAGGGCCTGTATGCCGCCGGCGAGTGCGCCTGCGTCTCCGTCCACGGCGCAAACCGCCTGGGCGGGAACGCGCTGATGGAGACGATCACGTTCGGCAAGCGCGCCGCCTCGCACGCCGCGGACTGGGCGCTGACGCACACGACCGTCGAGGTACGTGAGGCGCTCGAGACCGACGCCGAGCGCGAGCTGCGGGTGCTGCTCGACCGCACGGAGGGCGAGCGGCCGTGGTCGATCCGCAACGAGCTCGCGGAGACGATGCACGTGAACTTCGGCGTCTTCCGCAGGGAAGATCAAATGCGGAAGCAAGGCGAGATCGTCGACTCGCTGCGCGAGCGCTTCGAGAGCGTCGTCGTCGAGGACAAGGGCGACGTCTTCAACAGCGACCTGACCCAGGCGCTCGAGCTCGGCTTCCTGCTCGAGCTCGCCGAGTGCATGGTCATCGCGGGGCTCGAGCGCAAGGAGAGCCGCGGCGCCCATGCGCGGCCGTACGACTACCCGGAGCGCGACGACGAGAACTACATGCGGCACACGCTCGTGACCTGGCAGGACGGCCGGCCAAAGCTGAACTGGAAGCCGGTTACGACCACGAAGTGGCAGCCGATGGAGCGGACGTACTGATGCGCCGGGGCTTCGGCGCGCTTCTCGTTGTGCTCGCGCTCGCCGGTTGCGGCTCGAGCGGGGAGAGCAGCGGCTCTCCGAACACGATCACGCAGGCTGCGGCCAAGACCGCTCGGGCCGGCAGCATCAAGGCGGACTTCACCATCTCCGGCGCCGGTGCGAAGGGCACGGGCAGCGGCATCTTCAACACGGGCGCCGACCGCTCGAGCCGGTCGTCGATGGAGATCGGGGTCAAGAACAACGTCAGCAAGCTCGAAACGATCGTGGCGGCCAACGTGCTCTACCTGCGCTCGCGCGTGTTCGCCCAGGCCGGCTTCGCGGGCGCGCGCGATTGGGTCAAGCTCGACCTCGGTCAACTCGCCCAGCAGCGCGGCGTCGACCTGAGCAGCCTGGTCAACGCGAGCCCGACGCCGACGAGCGCTCTTGCGTACCTTCGCGGCACGAAAGACGTGAAGAAGGTCGGCACGGAGTCCGTGAACGGGGCCGATGCGACGCATTACCGTGCGACCGCCGACCTCTCGGAGGCAGCGGCGAAGTCGAACGGCGCCGCCCGCCAGTCGATCAAGCGGGTCATGCAGATAGGCGGCGTGAAGACGCTCCCGATCGACGTCTGGGTCGATGACCAGGGGTACCTGCGCAAGATCGCCTGGGCCGAGCACACGTCTCCGAGCACCGCCGCGAAGGTCACGATGGTGCTGCACGATTTCGGTAGTCCCGTCACGATCAAGCCTCCGTCAGGCAAGGTGATCGACCTGTTGCAAGCGGGAGGAGGAACCGGCTGAACGTTGCGCTCAAGATCTGGCGCTTCGACCCGGAGTCGGGCGAGCGCGCGCTGCGCGAGTACGAGGTGGACGCGCCGGAGTGGGCGTGCCTGCTCGACGTCCTCGACCTGATCAAGGACAAGCACGACGGGACACTCGCGTACCGCAAGAGCTGCCGGATGATGATCTGCGGCTCCTGCGGGATGCGGATGGACGGGCGCGCGGTGCTCGCCTGCAAGGAGCGGATGAAGCCGATCGTCGACGCCGGCCACGTGCCGGTGATCTCCGCGATGGGGAACATGCCGGTGCTCAAGGACCTCGTCGTCGACATGTCGCCGTTCTGGGGGAAGATCCGCTCGGTCAAGCCCTGGCTCGACCCCGGCTACGACGAGGTCGCCGAAAAGGAGCGGATCGTCTCGCAGCAGCAGATGAACGTGATCCACAAGGAGGCGCTCTGCATCATGTGCGGCTGCTGCGTTTCCGAGTGCAACTCAATGGAGGCCGATCCGGACTTCATGGGGCCGGCGGCGCTCGCGAAGGGCTTCCGCTTCGTCGGCGACGCGCGCGACCAGGCCGACGTCGAGCGGCTCAACACGCTCAACGAGGAGCACGGGATCTGGGACTGCACCCGCTGCTACTTCTGCAATGAGCGCTGCCCGAAGGGCGTCGACCCGCGCGACGCGATCGCCAAGCTCGGCGCCGAATCGGTCAAGCAGGGAGTCGACCACGACATGGGCGCGAAGCACGCGAAGTGGTTTATCCGCTCGACCGAGACGACCGGCTGGCTGCGCGAGACCGAGCTGGTGCCGAAGACCCAGGGCATCATCGAGGCGATCAAGCAGACGGGCTTCGCGCTGAAGCTGGCCAGGAAGGGCAAGGTGCCGCCGCCGTTCCCGCCGCACGTCGCGGCCGACGTGAAAGAGGCGCGGGCCCTGCGCGAGCTGGTCGGCGAGCAGGGGCGCGACGGCGCTCTCGGGATCGTCCAGGGCGAGCACGCTCTCGGGCGGATCGAGTTCACCGAGGAGGCGGGAGCGCGCGAGAACGCGCCGGAGATCCAACCCGGCGTCGAGCCGCCGCCGGCGGAGGGCTGATGCAGCGCGTTGCTTACTACACGGGTTGCCTCGCGGCGCTCTCGGCCAAAGAGCTGAACACCTCGACGAAGGCGCTCGCGCCGAAGCTCGGCCTCGAGTTGGTCGAGCTCGAGTCGGTCACCTGCTGCGGCGCCGGCGACATCCACGAGGCCGAGCCGGACTACTACCTGCATCTGAACGCTCGCATCCTCGCGTACGCCGAGGAGACCGGCTGCGAGACGCTGATGACGATCTGCAACGTCTGCACGCTCAACCTGCGACAGGCGAACTGGCAGCTGAAGAACGACGAGGAGCTGCGCGCGCGCGTCAACCAGAACCTCGAAACAGTCGGCGTCCCGCCGTACAGCGGCAACGTCGACGTCAGACACCTGCTCTGGCTGATCGCGGAGGGCGATGGCTACGAACGGCTCAAGGAGGCCGCCCACAAGGGGCTCAAGGGCCTGCGTATCGCGCCGTTCTACGGCTGCCAGATCCTGCGGCCGTCGAAGATCCTCGGCTTCGAGGACCCGGACCGGCCATGGTCGCTCGAGGCGATCATCCAGGCCTGCGGCGGCGAGCCGATCGACTACCCGGCGAAGATCAAGTGCTGCGGCTTCCCGATCATTCAGGCGCGTGAGGAGGTCGCGCTCAGCGAGCTGATCCAGCCGATCGAGCAGGCCCAGGAGGCCGGCGCCGACGCGATGGTCACGCCTTGCCCGCTCTGCCATCTCTCACTGGACGCGTGGCAGCTCAAGCTGCGCAAGGCGACGGGCAAGGACTTCCAGATGCCGATCCTGCACCTGTCACAGCTGATCGGCGTCGCGGCCGGGCTCGAGGAGTCGGAGCTGAAGTTCAAGCGGCACGTGGTCTCGGTCGACCCGGTCACCTCGAAACTAGAGGTCTAGTTGCGTGTGACCCGGCTCGGGGGCGCCGCAGCCGCGGCGGGGCTCGCATGGGGCCACTTCGAGGCGGGCTGGGTGCGGTTGGATGTCGTGCCGTGCCCGCTCCCGGACCTGCCGCCCGAGCTCGACGGCCTGCGGATCGCGCACCTCTCTGACTTCCACCTCGGCTTCCCGTCGCGCGGCTCGGCGGCGGTCGAGCGCGCGGTCGACTGGGTCGAGGAGCGGCAGCCCGATCTGACGCTGATCAGCGGCGACCTGCTCTCGCGCCGGGCCGGTGAGGAGCAGCTTCGCTCGCTGCTGGCCCGGCTGCCTCGCTGTTACGCGGTGCTGGGCAACCACGACTTCGCGCTCAGCCGCGACCCGTTTTCGCACCCGGCCGAGCTGTACGACCTCGAGCCGGCCACGCTGCTCACGGACGACTCGCGCACGATCGAGTTGCGTGGCCGCAAGGTGCAGATCGTCGGCGTCGACCCGCGCTCGTACCGCCGCCGGGAGGCGCACCCGGAGCGCCGCGCCGATCCAGAAGCCGACCTGCGGATCCTGCTCTGCCACTTTCCCGACATCGTCGACCGGCTCCCGCCCGGCGCGTTCCACCTGGTTCTCGCGGGACACCTGCACGCGGGCCAGATCTGCGTCCCGTGGCCGGGCGGCCGCCTGCGCCTGGCGCACATCCGTTGGACGTACATCCGCGGCCTCTACCAGCGGCCGGGCGGGACGCTGCACCTCTCCGCCGGCCTCGGCACGACCTTCGTCCCGTTCCGCTTCCTCGCGCGCCCGGAAGCGACCGAACTGGCGTTGGGAGGGCTTGACGAAACCTAGTCTGAGTCGCCGGGCCGCGCCGACGAGCAAGGGTTCCGCCAAGCCCTCCCTACAATCCCCCTGGTGGCGACCCGCCTCACAGGGCTGACCGGAGCGACGCTGCCACAGGTGGCCGGCGTCTGCCACGAGTGCGTCTGGTGGCAGTCGCGCACAGCGGGTCGCCGCGTGGACAAGCGCCGCTGGATCGAGAAGGCCGAGACGGAGTTCGGCGCCTGGGGCACGGTCTACTACGACGACGACGGTCTTGTGCTCGGCTCGATGCAGTACGGCGTCGCGCCGCTCTTCCCGCGCGCCTACGAGCTGCCGGGCGGCCCCCCTTCGGATGACGCGGTGCTCGTCACCTGCGCGTACCTGTTCGACCGCTCGAGCCCATGGGTGCTGCAGTCGCTGTTCCTCGCCGCGATTGGCGACGCTAAGGACAAGGGCGCGGCCGCGCTCGAAACGTTTGCGTACCGCTATCCCGAGGGCGAGTCCGACTACGAGCGCTTCCTCGTCCACCGAACCGTCTTTCCACGCGACTTCCTCTCCGACTTCGGCTTCCGAACGGTGCGCGCGTCGGGACCGCTCGAGCTGGCGCGGCTGGAGCTCGGCGGGCTTGTGCCCGTGCTGGAAGGGAAGCGCTGGAAGGTGCTGAGGGCACTGCGGGAGGCGTTCCTCCCGGAGCCGGTTCCCGAGCCGCGGCGTCCCTAGTGGTACGCCGTCGCCCAGGCCGCGCGTAGCGCGGAGGGCGTGGTCACGAGCAGCCGCACCTCGCAACCGCCCAGCGCGAGCTTCAGCTTTGGCAACAGCGTCTCGTCGCTCGGGTCGACGACGGCGACCGAGACCGTGTCGTCGGGGTGGACGCGGATCGGGATCACGCGCATCTCCTGCGCGTCGTGCTTGCGCAGGAGCTGAACGGCTCGGTAGTCGACGGAGGTGACGCCGATGTCGACGAATTCGATTTGCGCCTGCTCACCGAGCACCCGGGCGATGTCGTCCTCGAAGCAGAACCGCAATCGGACGAGCGCCTCGCCGAGCAGCTCGCCTTCCTGCTTCTGTTCGAGGGCCTGGTCGAGCTCGTCGTGCGTGACGAGGCCTTTGCGGAGCAAGAGCGCGCCAAGGTGCGAGCGGGGCTCGTTGTCGAAAAACTGGTGGTCAAGACGCGCTGGCCGCATTTGGGCCACTTATCGGGCGCGGGGCCAGCCGGCTTGAGGATGGAGCGGGATCCGCTCTATCAGGCGGCGACGGCTCGATGCGACAGCACGAGCTCGGCGATCTGGATGCCGTTCAGGGCTGCGCCCTTGCGCAGGTTGTCGCAGGCGAGGTGGAGAGCGAGGCCGTTCGCTGTGGCCGAGTCGCGCCGGATGCGGCCGACGAGCGCTTCGTCGCCACCGGCCGCCTGGCCGGGGGTCGGAAAGTCTTCGAGCCGGACCGACGGCGCTGCTCCCAGCAGCTCCCGCGCTTCGTCAGGCGTGAGCGGCCGCTCCGTCTCGACCCAGACCGACTCAGCGTGGCCGACAGGCACGGGCACTCGCACGCAGGTCGCACTGACCGGCAGCTCGGGGAGCTCGAGGATCTTGCGCGTCTCTTCGCGGATCTTCGCTTCCTCGTCGAACTCCTCGCCATCGTGCGTCCAGTCGACCGAGAGGTCGTGCTCGGCCTGCGGCTCGTCGAGCAGCTGCTGCAGCCGCTGGGCGCCCTTGCCCGAGACCGACTGGTAGGTCGCGACGCGCACCGAGCGCAACCCGGCTGCGTCGAGCAACGGCTTGAGCACGAGCGTCAGCGGGATCGTCGAGCAGTTCGGGTTCGCGATCAGGCCGCTGTGCTCGAGGGCCCGGTCGCCGTTCACCTCCGGCACGACGAGCGGAATGCCCGGCTCGAGCCTGAACGCCTCGGACTTGTCGATGCAGAGCGCGCCGCCGCGCAAAGCATGCGGGACGAGCTCGCGGCTGGCCGTCGAACCGACCGAGAAGAAGCACACGTCGAAGGCGCCGAAGCTCTCGGGCGTCGCCTCCTCCACGCGCATCCCGCGCACTTCGCTGCCGGCCGAGCGGGCGGACGCGAGCAACGAGATGTCGTCGAAGCCGCGCTCGAGCAAAAGGTCGACCGTGACGCCGCCGACCGCGCCGGTCGCCCCGACGACCGCGACCCTAGGCATGTTGTCGCTCCGCCTCGGGCGCATCGAGCTCGAACGCGCGGTGCAGGGCGGTGACCGCGCTCTCGACCTGGTCGGTGCGCAGGTGGCAGGCGATCTTGATCGGTGACGTGGTCACGATCTCCGGCTCGATCCCGTTGTCGGCGAGCGTCTCGAAGGCCTTCGCGGCCACACCGGGATGGCTCTTCATGCCGGCGCCGATCACGCTCACCTTGCCGAGGTCGTCTCGGGCGCTCCACTGAACGCCGAGCCCGTCGAGCACTTCCGAGGCGGCCTCGCGGTCCTCGGCCGGCGCCGAGAAGACGATCTCCGGCCCCGTCTGGACGATCGTGTCCACGTTCACACCGGCCTCGGCGAGCGCCGCGAACAGGCGCGCAGGCGTCGTTCCCTCGACGCGGTAGAGCGTCTCCTCGAGCGTGTGGGTGACCCCGGAGATGAGCGCCTTCTCGAGCATCCGTTCGTCCTCCTCCCGAATCCAGGTGCCGTCCGCGGCCGAGAACGTCGAGCGGACGTGCAGCTTGACCGAGTGGTTGCGCGCGACCTCGACCGAGCGTACCTGGAGCACCTTCGCG
>VAXD01000085.1:0-201 GCA_005884155.1 Actinomycetota bacterium
ACCTGCGCACCCACAAGGTTCAGTCGCTGGGCGCCGTCCCACCCCAGCCGTTCGGCATCGTCGCCGATGCCGAGGGCAACATCTGGGTCTCGAGCTTTGCTTCGAACATCAGCCGGCTCGCATTCGGCAACGGAGGAATTGCAGCGGGCCCTCTGCATCCCTCGCGCACATCCGTCATCCCCGTCCCTTGGCCGGGCGCGG
>VAXD01000085.1:263-7256 GCA_005884155.1 Actinomycetota bacterium
CCGATCAGGTCGTCCGTTCGCTGGCGCTTGGGCATGAGACGACGTCGATCGCCTTCGGCGACGGAGCTGCCTGGATCGGTGGATTCGCCAACGCACGCACGATGGGCAGCACCCCGGGGCCGGGGCCATGGGAGGGGGCGAGCTGGCTCTCAGTCGTCCGCGCGGCGGCGCGACGCCCGCAGTCGTACCGCCTCGAGACCGGCGACACGTCAGGGCCGAGCGCGGTCGCCGTCGGCTACGGCAAAGTCTGGGTACTGACGTGCGGAACCTGCAACATCGGGGCCGACAACCAGAAGCTGCTCGAGTTCGATCCCGACAAACAGAAGGTAGTCAAGCGGATCCCGCTCGGTCTTCGAGAGCCCAACTCCCTTGCCGTTGGGGCAGGCTCCGTCTGGCTCACGAACCAAATCGACGCATCCGTGACGCAGCTCGATCCAAGGACCGGCCGCATTGTTCGAACGATTCCCGTCGGAGAACCGCGAACTGCGGCCACGTGTGGGATCGCAGCGACTCGCGACGCCGTCTGGGTCACAATCGGCGACCGCCACTGCGTGAGCAGCGGCCCCTAGCCGGCCGCCTCCTGACTCGCGCTCTGGGTGGCGTTCGCCCCCGCATGCCGAGCTGCTGCCGTTGCACCGCGGTAGTGAACTTCGCTGCGGGAAGACATGCTCAGCCTCGGCTGGGTGTCGTTGTCCCTCCCGGACAGCGACGAGCACCACGAAGCTGACGCTGCTGGCGACGCTTGCCGGTCGTCAGAGCAATCTCGGGGTTACCGACACGAGGCTGAGAGGCGGCGATGGTAAGGAGGGGTCGCGCGATCCCGCAGATACCGCATCCGGCGCTAATCTCGCCGTTGGCGATTGAGACAACAACACATCCTGCGCTCATCCCGCAGGAGATCGCCGGAACCTCCCGGCAGTACCCGCTACACCCCGCAACGCGACGGTCTGAGAGCCCTGCTGTTGTCGGAAATCCCCGCCTATCCCCGCTCAGCCCGCAAGCGCCATGACCGGCCTGTCACGCCGGAGGTCGCGGGTTCGAGTCCCGTCGCTCCCGTAAAAGCCCTGCAAATCAATAGATGTGTTTGACATAACGACCGCCGGCTTCTTTCCATCCCGCGCAGATCCCGCACGAGAATCGGCCGGAAATCCCCGCAAGGAGGCGGCGGTCGCCGGGAATCCCGCAGAAGGATGACCGGCCAGGTCGGCCGGAGGTCTTGTCTCGCCCTGGGGGGCGGTGGGTAGGTGGTTAAGCGGTAAAGCTGGCCGGAGTACGCCGAGAGTACCCTTGTCCGGGCCAGATTCGTGGATAACCGTGCCGCTCGAAGAGATTCGGCGAGTCGGCAGAGAAGGGAATGCCCCACCCACCCGGCAGGGCATTCCCTTGTAGTTGGTGGTTAGGCCGGGGTTGGGCGTGAAGCTGATGCGCTCGGCTACCCCTCGTCCTCGTCCTCGTCCTCGGTGCCGGTGCCGCGCGGCTGCCAGCCGGGGACGAACTGGAGCCCGCCCGGATGGACTGCCTGCGGGTCGCTGCCGTCGACGGCGTTGACCGTGTAGATGGTCCGTGTGGGCATGTCCATCGTGGCGATGCGGCTGCCGTCCGGCGACCAGGCGGTGCCGTAGTCGGTCGCGTTGTGGGTGATCGGGTGCTGGTTGGAGCCGTCGGCGTTCATCACCCAGATGTCGCCCCAGCTCGGGTTTACAATGTCGGAGATGCCGTGCGTGTCGGCGAGGTAGGCGATCTTGGAACCGTCCGGGCTCCAGTCGGGCACCTGGTCTTTGGGCTGCGGGTCGAAGGTGAGTTGCGTCTGGCCGGAGCCGTCGGCGTTCATCACGTAGACCTGCGACGTGCCCGTGCGCCTGCTCGTGAAGGCGATCTTCGTGCCGTCCGGCGAGAACGCGGGATAGGCGTTGTCGACCGAACCGCTCGTCAGCTGAGTAAGGCCGCTGCCGTCGCTGCCGATCACGTAGATGTCGCGCGTCGGCGACCCGGCCGGCTTCGCCGTGAAGACGATCTTGCTCCCGTCCGGCGAGAAGTCGGGGAAGGTCGCGGGGCCGGTCAGATGCGTGACCTGCTGCTTGTCCTTGCCGTTCTGCTTCATCGTCCAGACCTGGACGGGACCGCCGCCCTGGCCGGAGCAGTAGGCGATCCGCCGCCCGTCGGCCGAGTAGGCGGCACAGGCGTCGAAGCCCGGGTCGGTGGTCAGCCGGCGCAGGTCCTGCCCGTCCGGGCGCACCGAGTAGACGTCGGTGTTGCCGTTGACCCTGATCCCGAAGGCGATTCGGCCGTTGGTCGCCCCCGGGTAGGTGGCGCGGGCGGATCCCACTAGGGTGGCCAGGGCCGCCAGCGCGAGCACGGCCGCAAGCGCGGTTGTGGCAACCGTCTTGTTCATCTCATTCCCTCCTCGTGTTGTGGACGTTGCTGATGGCTCGCCGGCCGACGTCCCCCGATCCGCCAGGCCCCTCCGCCGGCGACCTGACGGTTGCGTAGCCGCCGGCGTCGGTCCAGATCTCGCCGCGGTAGGCGCACGTCATTTGCCGCCGACGGGTTGAGCGAGCGAGCCATGCCGCGACTGTCGCCGACCAGGGGTAAGACGGCGGCCACGTTCCGATAAACAGACCAGGCTCCGGCTACTTCCGTTTTGGCTTCGGAAGCGGTAAAACCTGCTCGTGGAGTACCGGATCCTCGGGCCGCTCGAGGTGGCCGACGAGGGCGAGCCGGTCCCGCTGGGCAGGCTGAAGGAGCGGCTCGTCCTGGCGATCCTGCTCTTGCATGCGAACGAGTTCGTCTCGCGCGAGCGCCTGATCGACGAGCTCTGGGGCGAGTTGCCGCCGCCCACGGCCAAAAAAGCCGTCAACGTCTACGTCTCCCAGCTGCGGAAGGCGCTGACCCGGAACGGTCACGATCCGATCGCGACCGCGAACGGGGGTTATCGCCTCGAGGTCGACACCGAGCAGCTCGACGCCGCACACCTGCGGCAGCTCCTCGCGAACGCCCGCGAGCGCACAGCCGCGGGCGAGCTCGAAGCGGCCGCCGAGCTCCTAAGGGAGGCGCTCGCGCTCTGGCGCGGCCCGACCCTCGCCGGGCTGCTGCTCGAATCGCACGGGCGCGACGAGGTGGCGCAGCTTGACGAGCTGCGGCTGACGGCGCTGATGGATCGGATCGATTGCGATCTTGCGCTCGGGCGGCACGAGGACGCGCTCGGCGAGCTGCAGGTGCTGGTCGGTGAACACCCGCTGCGAGAGCGTCTTCGCGCCCAGCTGATGCTTGCGCTCTACCGTGCAGGCCGCCAGGCGGAGGCCCTCGACGCGTACCAGCAGGCACGGGAGGTGCTCGTGGAGGAGCTCGGGATCGAGCCGAGCCCGGTGCTGCAACGACTGCAGAAAGGGATCTTGATTCAGGATCCGGCACTCGAGCTGCGGGCCGGGATCGCCGCTCCGAACGGATTCGCTCGACCTGCGCCGGACGCGCACACGTCGACGCGGCTCGTGCTGGCCGAGGACCACTACCTCTTGCGCGAGGGGATGAGGCGACTGCTCGAGACGAACCCCGACCTCGAGGTTGCGGCCGTCTGCGAGGACCTCGACTCGCTGCTCGCCGCCGTCGAGGCCGAGCGGCCCGATGTTGTCGTCACCGACATCCGCATGCCGCCGAGCAACCTCGACGAAGGGATTCGGGCTTCAGACCGGTTGCGCGTCGAGCATCCGGACGTCGGCGTGGTCGTGCTCAGCCAGTATCTGGAGCCCGCTTACGCGCTAGCGCTCTTCGAGGCAGGGACGGAGCGGCGCGCGTACCTGCTCAAGGAGCGCGTCCACGACGTCGGCCAGCTCGTCGCGGCGATCCGGGCTGTGGCGGAGGGAGGATCGGTCGTCGATCCAAAGGTGGTCGAGGCGCTCGTCGCCGAGAAGACGCGGCGCGAGCATTCACCGCTGAACGAGCTGACGCAAAGAGAGCGCGACGTCCTCCGCGAGATGGCGGAGGGCAAGAACAACGCGGCGATCGCGGAGGCGCTGCACCTGAGCGAACGCACGGTCGAGAAGGTGATCCACGCGATCTTCCTCAAGCTCGGTCTCGCCTGGGAAACCACCGTCCACAAGCGCGTGAAGGCGGTGATCTTCTACCTGAGCGGGACTGCCGCGGAGACACGGCCGGCTGAAAGGTCGAGCTGACCGCCGACCGCGGCGATTCGCTCGCGTGCGAGCGAAAGCTCGTCGCCCTTGACGGCAGTGACGCCGAGGAGCTCGAGGCGAAGCGCGGCACCGTCGCTCCAGACGCGAGCCCGGGTCGCGCGGCTCCGCAGGGCGGTACACGAGAAGTAGACCGCCTCCTCGATCTCGAGCGGATACCGCTCGAGGTCTGCGGTCTCGACATCGAGCGAGCGGAGGGCATCGGTCAGGCCGCGCACCGGGAGGATCGACGGATAGACCGTCCCGGCGAGCGCCCGCACTCGCTCGAGTGCTGCCTCGACCTGCGCAGCCAACTCCTCGAGCAGACTGCGCGCAGCGGCCGGGTCGGAGTCGAGGAGCTCCCGTGCGAGCTCGACCGCCACCACCGTCGCGGCGAGATCCTGTTGCACGCCGTCGTGCAACGCCTCCTCGATCCGCCGGCGCTCCCGGTCGAAGTCGGACAACACGTGCAGAGGGTAGGCCTCCGCGTCGAGGGAGGCCAGCACGATCGCGGTCGTGGGCAGGCACGCTGTTGCGGCGAGACCGAAGGGCGTAGCGTCCGGGCCGAGGAGGAGGCATCGCGATGGCCAACGAGTTGATCCTGATCGTCGACGACAACGAGCAGAACCGGAGGCTCGCGCGCAACGTTCTCCAGTTCGCAGGGTTCCGAACGCTCGAAGCCGCGGGCGGTGTCGAGGGGCTCTCCCTCGCTGTCGAACACCGCCCCGATCTCGTCCTGATGGACATCCGCATGCCCGACATGAAGGGGACTGAGGCGGTGCGGAAGCTGAGGGAGGACGAGCGCACGGCCGCGATCCGCGTGGTCGCACTCACCTCCTCGACGATGAAGGGCGACCGCGAGCGGTTTCTCGCCGACGGCTTCGACGGCTACCTCGAGAAGCCGATCCGGGTCCGCGAGTTCCCGGACCAGATCCGGGGGCACCTGGAGTGAGCAGGATTTTCGACTCCGTCCGCAATCCGCTCGTACGAGCGGTCGCACGCGTTCCACTGCCGATCCGGGCGAAGCAGCTCTTCGGCTCCCTCGTCGTCGCCGCGCTGCTCGCCCTCGTCGCCGTCCTCGGTCTCGTCGCGCTCGGCCAGTCGAACTCCCGCGGCACGGAGCTGAGGAGGCTGCAGCAGCAGGGTGGCTACGAGCAGCTTCTCCTGACGGACGCGACGCAGCTCAAACAGCTGATCGACTTCCGCTTGTTCAATTACCCAGATCTTCCTTTCCACCCCGCCCCCTACCGACTCGGGTACTACGCTGCTTTCGATCAGCAACTCGGCGAGGAATTCAGCCGGCTCTGCCTCGACGCAGGCGTCGGAGACTGCGACCAGAGCTTCGCCGACCAGCAGCTCGGACTGGTGACTCCGCCGCATCTGCCGCTCACCCTCCGCGTCATCGCGCCGCCGCTGTTCGGGCAGCTCGAGGGTCCCAGAAAGTGGGGCGGGGCTGGGAACGCGGCCTCGCTCTTCTACACGATCTCCGGCTCCGCCGGATTTACACAGGGTCCCGTGAAGACAGGCCCCTATCCTCATCGCAGCATTCGGTTTTACCTCGACCGCGGCGACAAATGGGCGGCTTCGTTCGGGGCGAGCCTAGCCGTCCTCACTGGGAAGACCCGGGCCCGTGCAACCGCGCTCGTCGCGACCGATCGGCGCTCGTATAGCCGTTCGCGGGATCTCCTGATCGGTGCGGGTGCCGGCAGCCTCGTGCTGGCTCTCGCGCTCGGCCTGCTCCTCTCCGACTCGTTGCTCGTACCGCTCCGGAAGACCCAGAGGCGGCTGGCGACGATCGCGGCCGGCGACTTCTCCGGCCACGTCGAGGTGCCCAACCGGGACGAGATCGGCGCGCTCGCGGCGGACGTGAACCGGATGAGCGACGAGCTGCAGCGCCTGTATGGGCAGTTGGAGACCGCGAGCCGGCACAAGTCGGACTTCCTGGCCACGATGTCGCACGAGCTGCGGACGCCGCTGAACGCGATCATCGGGTTCTCGGAGGTGCTGCACGAGCAGATGTTCGGGGAGCTGAACGAACGCCAGCTCGCCGACGTCGAGGACGTGCTCGAGGCGGGCAACCACCTGCTCTCGCTGATCAACGACGTGCTCGACCTTGCCAAGATTGAGGCCGGGGGGATGGAGCTCGAGCTCTCGGAGGTGGCGATCCCGGAGGTGCTGCGCAGCGCGGTCTCGCTGCACTCGGAACGGGCGAGCCGCGGGGGGGTCGAGCTCTCGCTGACGACAGAGCCGGAGGAGATCGCGATCAGCGCCGACGGGCGTCGCGTCCGCCAGATCGTCTTCAACCTCGTATCCAACGCGGTCAAGTTCACTCCCGCCGAGGGCCGCGTCGACGTCTCCGCCCGGCTCGACGACGGCCAGGTCGAGATCGCCGTCGCCGACACCGGCCCCGGCATCGCGGCGGAGGAGCTCGAGACGATCTTCGAGGAGTTCAAGCAAGCGACGGACGGCAAGCGGGCCGAAGGCACGGGACTCGGCCTCCCCCTCTCCCAGAAGCTCGTCGAGCTCCACGGCGGCCGGCTCTGGGTCGAGAGCGAGGTCGGCCGTGGCAGCACCTTCCGCCTCACTCTCCCCGTCGGCCCGACCGAGCCCGCCTCAGTCCTGCCGAACTAGCGGCAACGATGGCTTGGGCGAGCGTCTTCTCATCTGACGTCAACCGCCCGAGCCGGCGACTGCACACGCAGCGTCCGGCACACGCCCCGCTGGTTACAACTCGGACAACGGAGCATCCCGCGCTGATCGCACGAGGTCCCCGCAGGTGCCCGCAGGAGCAGGGCAATCCCCGCAAGACCAGGTGTGAAACGCCCTG
>VAXD01000086.1:0-1773 GCA_005884155.1 Actinomycetota bacterium
CAGATCAACCCGGCCGCGTCGTGCCTGCCGATGCTGGCGCAGTTCCCGGTCTTCATTGCGCTCTATCTCGTCCTGCGCAAGTTCGCGAAGCATCCCCCGCCCGGCGATCTCTCGTGGCTGCACGGCTTCGTGCCGAACATCGCGGCCCACGCGAGCGCGCACTGGTCGGGGTACGTGCTGCTGGCTCTCTACGTCGCCACGCAGCTCGTGTCGACCGTCCTGATGTCGGCGACGATGGACAAGGCGCAGCGGACAATGCTCCTGGTCCTCCCGCTGACGTTCGTCTTCTTCCTGATCAACTTTCCGACCGGCCTCGTCCTCTACTGGGTGACGACGAACCTCTGGACGGTCGGGCAGGGCTTGATCACGCGGCGCCTGATGCCGAAAGCGCAGGCGCCGGCGAAGCGCACGTCGCGGACCGCGCCGCGTGAGGAGGCAGACCAGGACGGCGCGGTGCCCGAGCCTGCGGCGGCGGTCGTGCAGCCGGCCCAGCCCGCGCAGCCGAAGCGGGTCAAGCGCAAGAAGAAGCGGGGCGGAGCGCGGCGGTGACGGAGACGCTCCAGGTCGAGGCCACCGGCGAGACCGTCGGCGAGGCGAAGTGGACGGCCCTGCGCGAGCTCGAGAAGCTGCGGCCCGGGATCGACAAGTCGGCGGTTCAGTTCCAGGTGCTCTCCGAGGGCGAGCGGGGGCTGCTCGGGGTCGGCTTTTCGCCGGCGCGCGTGATTGCGAGCGTGCCAGACGCCGGCGCGCCGGCTGCCGAGCCTGCGCCTGCGCCGGCCGATGAGGGCGAGCTGGCCGGCGAGGTGCGCGAGGTCGTCGAGCGGGTCGTCGAGGCGATTGAGCCCGCGGCGCAGCTCGAGCTCCGTGAGGACGACGAGTCGATCGTCGCCACCATCACGGGCCGCGAGCTCGGGCTCGTGATCGGGAAGCACGGCCAGACGATCGACGCCATCCAGTACCTCGTGAACGCGATCACCTGGCGGGAGCACGGCGAGGAGCGCAAGCCCGTGGTCGTGGACGCTGCGGGCTACCGGGAGCGGCGTGAGGCGACGCTCGGGACGCTCGCGCTCCGCAGCGCCGAACGGGTGCGATCGTCCGGTCAGCCGGTCGAGCTCGACCCGATGACGGCGGTCGAGCGGAAGGTCGTCCATCTGCGTCTCAAGGACGTCCCGGGCGTGAGCACGCGCAGCGAGGGCACCGAGCCCAACCGCTTCGTCGTGGTCGAGCCTGAGTGATCGAGCGCTGGCTCGACGCTCTTGTCGACACTCCTGGACTGACCTCGCTTTCGGGTGACGAAGCCCGGCGCGTCTTGCTTGAGGACAGCCTGCGCGCGGTCGAGGTCGTGCGGCGGTTCGAAGGCCAGATCGTCGACGTCGGTTCTGGCGGCGGCGCGCCGGGGATTCCGCTCGCGGTCGCGCTGCCTGAGCGCGAGGTGACGCTGCTCGAAGCGAGTCGGCGCAAGTGCGAGTTTCTCGAGCGCTGGGCGCGGGAGCTGCCGAACGTCCGGGTTGTTTGTGGCCGCGCCGAGGAGCAGCCCGTGGACGCTTACGGTGTGGCCGTCGCGAAGGCGCTGGCTCCGCTGCCGGTGGCTGCCGAGTGGTGCCTGCCGCTCGCCGCCCCGGGCGGCGCGGCGGTCCTGTTCGCCGGTCCGAGCGCCGACCGGGAGCGGGTCGCGCGCGTGGCCCGGCAGCTCGGCAGCGAGCTCGTCGACGGGCCTTCGGGACTGCTCGTCCTGCGCAAGCTCGAACCGACTCCCGCCGGCTTTCCGCGCCG
>VAXD01000086.1:1898-9655 GCA_005884155.1 Actinomycetota bacterium
GCCGAGGCGGGTGAACGGACGCTCGTCGTCGATCTCGACCCCCAGGCGAACGCCACCTCCGGGCTCGGCGAGCGCGCGAACGGCAGCTCGTCGCTCGACCTGCTCGACGGGATCAAGCTCGAGCGGTTGGTCCGACCGACGCGTTTCCAGAACCTGGAGCTGGTGCCGTCGAAGCCGGAACTGGCGAGCGCCGCGGTCGAGCTCTCGCGCCGGCCTGACGGCGAGCGTTACCTGGCCGAAGGCCTCGCGCAGGCCGGCGAGTCCTACCGGTTCGTCTTCGTCGACTGCCCGCCCTCCCTCGGCCCGCTGACCGTCAACGCGCTGGCGGCCGCGGACCGCGTGCTCGTCCCGGTGCAGGCCGAGTACTACGCGCTCGAGGGGCTGGCGCAGCTGATCGGCTCGGTCGAGCTCGTCCGCTCGCGGCTGAACCCGCGGCTCGCGATCGGCGGCGTGATCCTGACGATGGTCGACCGCCGGACCCGGCTCGCGGCGGACGTCTCGGACGAGGTGCGTCGGCACTTCGGCGAGCTCGTCTTCCGCACGGCCGTGCCGCGCTCGGTGCGCGTTGCCGAGGCGCCCAGCCACGGGCTGCCGGTCACTGCCTACGACCGCTCGTCGGCCGGCGCCGACGCGTACTGGAAGGTGGCGATGGAGCTTGTCGGCCGTTCCTGAGAAGCGCCGCGGCCTCGGCCGTGGGCTCGAGCTGCTCGTCGGCGGCGAGGGCCGCTCCGAGCTGGCGCATCTGCCCGTCGAGACGATTCACGCGAACCCGCGCCAGCCGCGCAAGCGCTTCGATCACGAGTCGACGAGCGCCCTCGCCGACTCGATTCGTGCGCAGGGTCTTGTCCAGCCGGTCGTCGTGCGGCCGCGGGAGGCCGGCGGCTGGGAGCTGATCGCCGGTGAACGGCGCTGGCGGGCGGCACGCGAGGCGGGCGTGCCGACGGTTCCCGCGATGGTGCGCGAGGCCGACGACCGCGATTCGATCCTGCTCGGCCTGGTCGAGAACGTGGCGCGCGAGCAGCTCTCCGCAGTCGAGGAAGCTCGAGCCTACGCGCTGCTGATGGACGAGTTCGAGCTCTCGCTCGGCGAGCTCGGTGAGCGCGTCGGGAAGTCGAAGCCGACCGTCTCGAACCGGCTCCGGCTGCTCGAGCTCACCGACGACGTGCTCGGTCTCGTCGAGCGCGGCGAGCTCTCCGAAGGCCACGCACGCGCTGTCCTCGCCGTTCCGGACAACGAGGGCCGCCGCCGCCTCGCGCGCCAGATCATTCGTCGCGGGATGTCGGTGCGCGCCGCCGAGCGAGCCGCGCGCTGGGCCGGCGCGAAGACGAAGCCGCGCAAGGTGCCCAAGGTCGACCCGGCTCTCGCCGAGCGAGCCCGCAAGGCCGCCGAACGCGCGACCGGCTTCACGGCGCGGATCGTCTCGGGTCGGCTCGAGATTGCCTTCGGCGACGAGACCGAGCTCGAGGAGCTGATCGAGGCGCTCGAGCGACTCGTCGCGTAGCCGTATCTCCGAGCGTTGGCGGGGCGTTACCTCTAAAGATGCTTCCAGGCTGGCATCAGAACCTGGAGTCCTTCGAGGCAATCTCGCAGGACGACCTGACACGCGGCGTGGTCCTGCGCATGTCNTTCCTGGTCGAACTGGCCGACGACGGCGAGCTCGACGACGCCACGAAGGTCTCCCTGCAGGAGATCGCGTCCGATCCAGCGTTCCTGCTCGCGGTCGAGGACTACGTGCACCGCACCGAGATCCTTCACTAGCTCGGCCGCCGCGACCGACATGGCCGGCTTCTGCCGCGCCGGACTTCGAACGGGAAGGTGGGCGATCGTGGATTCGAACCACGGACCTCCGCCTTATCAGAGCGGCGCTCTAACCAACTGAGCTAATCGCCCGGGCCGGCCATAGTAGCGCCACCCGCGCAGGGGATGTTGCCGCCGACAAACTCGGCCGATAGGCGTCTAGAGCACTGCGGCGATGAATATTGGAGACCCCGTCCTCTACCAGGGTCGGCGCTACTACCTACGCGGCCTCGACCCCATGAGCGTGCCTGACAGGTGCGCCGTCGTCGAGGACGCGGAGACCGGCGTCGAGGAGCGGGTTCCGATTGCCGAGCTCGAGCCCGACCGTCCCGGCGGTGCCCCGTGGGCCGCAGGAGTTTGAGCCGCTAACCTCTGGCTATGATCGAGGCCGAGGACGCCTGATGCACGAGATGGTCATCTACGGCGTGAGCTTCGACCTGGTTGGCAAACAGCCGATCGTGCTCCTCAAGACGGCCGACGGCAACAAGTTCCTCCCGATCTGGATCGGCCATCCCGAGGCGGCGCGAGCACGCCGCGGCCGATGACCCACGACCTCGTCACCGAGATGCTCGGCCAGCTCGACGCGCAGGTCGTGCGAATCACCGTGACCGAGCTGAAGGAGAACACCTTCTACGCGTCGATCACGGTGCAGCAGAACGGCTCCGAGATCGAGATCGACTCACGGCCGTCTGATGCGATCGCGCTGGCCGTCCGCGCCGACGCGCCGATCTTCGCGGCCGAAGACGTGATCGAGGAGTCGGCGATCGAGTTCGAAGGCGAGGACGTGAACGAAGAGGAGATCGTCTCCGAGTTCAAGCAGTTCCTCGACCACGTGACGCCCGACGAGTTCGCCGAAGCGTCCGGCGAAGAGGACTAACTACCCCGCTCGACCTCGCGCTTCGTCAGGTCGAGGATCGACTCGAGAATCTCGCGCAGGCCTTCCGGTGAGAGCGGCCCGCGGTTCGCGCGCGAGAGGTACTGCAGCATCCACTCCTCGCGCTCGGGGTCGACGAACGACATTCCGCGCGACTCCTTGTAGCCCTTCAGCTTCGCCACGAGCTTGAGGCGCGCGTTGATCGCCTCGACGATCGCGCGGTCGTTGTCGGAGATCTGCTCCCGCAGCTGGCGGATCAGTGGATCGGGCTCGCTCATCGTCCTCGCAGCTTGACGTACACCGGTTTTGCGCGCCCGTGCATCGCGAGCACGCGGTAGACGTACGTGACGTGGAGCTCGACCGGTTCGCCAAGCGACGGCGTCTGCTCGTGCGCGTAGACGTAGATCCCGCGGCGGCGTTCGACGACCCGGTCGATGCGGAGCGAGTAGCCGGTGCTCGAGCGCGGGCCGAGCGAGATCACGACGACCTGGTCACGGTTCCAGTCGAGCTTCGGCGGCTTCGGAGCGCGGCCGGGCATGGTTGCGTCGAGCAGGCGCGTGAAGGCGCCGCGTGAGTGGTAGACGCCGAGTGCTCTGCGCGTGAACTCGATCCGTCCCATCTTGTGCGTCACGTCGCGCCAGGCGACCGCGTGCTCGCCGCCGGTGCCCCACACCTGCGTGTAGACCAGCCAGCCTGCTGCCGCGGCCACGACGACGGCCACGACGGCGCTAGTAGATGTAAACCGCCGTGCCGTAGTCGAGCAGCGAGTAGACGCGCGGAGCGATCCACAGCGGGATGCGCACGCAGCCGTGGCTCGCGGGGAAGGGCGGAACGCTGTGGTAGCCATGGATCGCGAAGGCGCCGACGAAGAACGACGAGTAGTACATCTCCTCGGCGTTGAAGCCGGGCACCTTGCTGTAGACGTGCCAGAGCCCGAGCGGCGTGTTGCCCGTCGCGCCGGTGGAGACGGTCGAGACGAGCGTGACCGCGCCGTTGCGGACGAGGAAGAGCACCTGCAGCTCTTTGCTCACCTCGACGTGCAGGCCTGCGCCCGCGTGACGCGGGACCGCGGCGTGCGCGGCCTCGAGCTCACGCCAGAAGCGTGCGTCGGTCGCGCCGGTGCGCGGCAGGCCGTGCAGCTTCTGGAAGGCGGTGACCGCGTCGGCGGTGTCCGCCCCGTAGTAGCCGTTGATCGCGCCGATCGCGTAGTGCAGCTCGTGCAGGCGCTGCTCGAGGGCAAGGACGCTCGGGCCCCGCGAGCCGACGCGCAGGCCAGGGTCGAAGATCGCGTGCGTGAGCACCGCGCGACTCGGCGCGTAGCCCAAGGCCGGCGCCACCGTCGCACGAATCCTGTAGGTCGCCGCGCGGCGCGTGTTGAGCCTGATCTTCACGCGACCGTCGTCGGTGCGCGCCGCGTACAGCCGCGCTCCGCGCCAGACCTTGACCGTGAGTCTCCCCGCGCCCGCGGGACGCTCGCGGACGATCACGGCGAGCGGGCGGCCGATCCGGCCGGAACCGGTGAACGAAGCGATGAGAGCGGGCTTGACGGCGAGGGTGACTGGGGCTGAGACGGCCGGCCCGTAGCGGACCGTGTACTGCGCAACCGGACTGCCCACGCGGCCGCGGATCGAGAAGCGGCCGGCGCGGCCGGTCTTCGCGCTCCCGATCCGCGTGCTACTCCGGTAGAGAACGACCCGCCGGTCCTTGAGCCCCGGTTGCAGGCTCCCCCGGAAGCGGGCACGCTGCCCGTAGCCGGCGGTGCGGGGGCCGGACAGCTTCAGGCCGTAGGACGTGACCGTGACCGAAGCCTGCGACGCCTCGCCGGTGGCGTTCGTCGCGGTCACGTGCGCGACGAAGCGGCCGGCCGGGTAGGCGTGTTGCACGACGGCGCCGTCCGCAGTCGTGCCGTCTCCGAGATCCCAGTGGTAGGTCGCGACGTCGCCGCTCGCCGTGAGCGTCACCGTCAGCGGAGCGGCCCCGCTCGACGGCGTCGCCTGCACCGTCACGCGCGGAGGCGCCGCGCGGGCGGCAGGAACGAGCACGAACGCCAGAGCCGAGATCAGAATCGCCGCACGGCGCACGCGCGCAGAATAATGACGTCTACCGGACGAACGCCAGGGCGAGCGCGATCCCGTTGAACGAGGCGTGGAAGAGCATCCCTGGAAAGACACTCCCGCTCCGCAGGCGCACGATCGCGATCACGACTCCGAAGAGGAAGAGCGCCGGGAATCCCTGGACAAGGCCGTGCGCGCCCGCGAACGCGATCGCGCTGACCAGCACGGCGACGACCGGCCCGAAGCGCAGCAGCAGCGCGAGCCCAAGCCCGCGGTAGGTCATTTCCTCAGCGACCGGAGCGACGAGGACGATCACCGCGGCATTGAGCGCGAACGGCACGATCTTGCTCGGCTCCCAGTGCGAGGGCTCCAGGCCCTGCTCTCGGCTTGCGTGGAGAAAGTGCTCGAGGACCTGCTCGACGATCACGAGGCCGACGAAGAGCGCCAGCGCGAGCCCGAGCGCCGTGGGCCAGGAGCGCGGCGCCCGGACGCCGAGCTCGCTCCACGGGATCCCACGGGCGATCCAGAGGACGATCCCGAGAACGAGCAGCTCGACGATCAGCCCGCTGACCGCAAAGCCGTACTGGTAAAGGGCGTCGCGGGGCGGCTTTCCGGCGCTGGCGCGGTCGGCGTACGCGAACGCGGCGAGCGTTCCGGCGAGGACCAGCCAGGCGGCGAGCTTGCGGTTACTCGCCGCGGCCGTCAGCTGAACGCGTCCGGATGCAGTATGTGCGCGATCGTGACGAGCGCTTTGCCGACGTTCGGCCCTGGTTGCACGAGCCGCGCGGGGACGACGCCGAACCGGCCCGAGCGCACCGCCGCGAGCTTCTTTGTCAGCCGGTTCGCCCGCAGCTGCGTGAGCGTGGGCCCGTTGGTCGAGACGACCACGTACGCCTTCGGATCGAGCTGGGCCAGGCGTTTGAGCGGGAAGGGACCCTGCTCCGGGCTCGGGCCCGCGACGTCGCTGCCACGGGCGTCGGAGACGATGTCTCCGATCAAGCCGCGCGAGCCGACCGTCGCGAAGTCGCCGAGGTCGACGAACGTCCGGACAACCGGCGAGCCGCTGAGCTTCGCGGCGATTCGGTTGCGCGTGCTCTCGATCCCCGCCGCCACTTGCCGGGCGACCACGGGCCGGCCGGTGAGCAGGCCGATGTCGCCGATCCCGCGCTCGATGTCGGCGAGCGAGCTCTCCGGCGTGACGTAGACCGCGGCGTGAGTCGCCGAGCGAGCCCGGGCAAGGTCGAGCGGGTCGGCGCTAGAGGACGCCACGATGAGATCGGGATGCGCCTTGCGGATCTGGCCGACGAGCGGTAGCCCGACGAGCGAGTCGTCGACTGTCACGATCCTGTTGCCGAGGCCGAGCGCCCGCAGGATCTGGCGCGGGCCCGGCCCGAGCGGGACGATGCGCTGGGGCGCTTTCGCCACGACCGTCGGTCCCTCCGCGACTCCCTGGACCGTGACCGGGAAGACCCGGACCGCCGGCCCGGTCGGCTCGGACCGCTGGCCGCAGGCGGTTCCCGCGAACAGCAGCGCCAGCGCGGTGGCGGCGAGCGCGGGCCTCATGCGACCCACTGCCAGAGCGCCCACTGGACGATCGCGACCCCCAGCAGGAGCGAGCTGATCGCGACGATGGCGGTATGCACGCGCGGCCGCCTGCCGACGACCGCGAGCGCGAGGAAGAGTGGGAAGATCGTCAAGCCGAAGCGCGGCATGGAGAGCAGGGGCCAGCGGTGGCTGGGCACGCACAGGGGGATCGCAAGGCTGAGCGCGGCGAACAGCCCGTACGGCGAGCCGAAGCGCCGCCAGGCGATCACGGTGAGCACGACGAAGAGCACGAGGAACGCGAGATTCTCCAGGTTGATGGTGGCGGCGCGGATCGGGTCGGTGTCCTGGACCGCGGTCCAGTAGACGTGCGTGTGCGAGCCCGATGCGAGCTGCTCGACCCCCGCCCAGCCCGCCCTCAGGCCGTCCCAGATCCCGCCGAACGGTCCTGCCGGCGAGAGGTGCCGGCTCCAGAGCCGCTGCGCCCGCACGAAGGCCCAGGGGTCACCTTCGGCCTGCCAGAGGTAGAGCGGGTACGCGCAGAACAAGAGCGGGGCGATCGCCAGCGAGCCGAGTGCGCGCAGGCGGTGGCGTTCCCGCCACGCGAGCAGCGCGAGCGCCGGCAGCAGCGCGATGCCGGTCGGTCGCGTCAGCAGGGCGAGCCCGGCCGCGAGGCCCGCGGGCAGGAACCGCCGCCGCTCAGCGAGAGCGAACGCGGCCAGCGTCAGCAGCAGGTAGAGCGACTCGCTGTAGACCGCCTGCAGGAAGAGCGCGAACGGGAAGAACGCGAGGTAGAGGACAGCCCGCCGGGCGCCGTCGGCGCCGAGCCGTTCCTCGGTGAGCTGGTACAAGAGCAGGAACGAGCCGAAGGCCGCCACGAGCGAGATCAGGATCCCCGCAAGGACGTAGTGGCCGAAGAACACTCGGCCGAGCCCGGCCACCGTCAGCGGGTAGACCGGGTAGAAGGCGGACGCCGCGCCGCTCGCCGCGTTGTAGCCGTGCTCCGCGATTCGCAGGAACCAGACGCTGTCCCAGCGCGCCCAGACGTCGGTGACTGCGCCGAGGTCGTGCGTCAGGGTCGGGTCGTCCCAGCGCGCCGCCCGCGGGTGGCGGTTCGGAACGAAGACGAACAGCGCGAACAGCGCCGCGGCCCAGATTGCGGCACGCGACCAGAGAAAGATCTCGGGAGCTGGGTTCGAGGCGCGAGGCAGCCGCAGCTCGCGGCGAGCCGTCCGCGGCTCGCGTACGCGTTGACCGGCGGACACGGCGCGCGATGATACTCGGATGACGCGCCGCTACTTCACCCCGGAGGAGGCGAACGCCCAGCTCGCGGCCGTCAGCCCGGTTGCGGAAGAGCTCGTCGCACACCGGCGCGGGATGGCGTCCGCGGCCGGCCGGCGAGCACAGCTCGTCCAGCAAATCGCCGGGAACGGCGGCGACTTCGATCCACAGGAGCCGCGCGCGCTGGAGGAGGAGTTCGAGCGCGAAGG
>VAXD01000092.1 GCA_005884155.1 Actinomycetota bacterium
CGACCGGAACCGTCTTCAACCCGACGACCAGCTTCGTCCTGCCGACGGGCGGCAAGGCGCTCTTCCTCTTCGATACCGAGGAAGGCAAGGTACTCGGCTGGAATCCGGCGCAGGGCATGGACGCCGTCGTCGTCGCAAACCTTGACGACGGGGCGATCTACAAGGGCCTAGCCATCGCGAACACCGATGCCGGCCCCCGCCTCTACGCCGCGGACTTCCACAACGCGAAAGTGGACGTCTTCGACGGGAGCTTCGGTCTCGTGCAGCCCAGTGGCTTCGTAGACCCGTCGCTGCCGAGCGGCTACGCGCCGTTCGGGATCCAGACGATCGGTAACCGCGTGTTCGTCACGTACGCGCAACAGGACGCGGACGCCGAGGACGAGGTGGCCGGCCAGGGGAAGGGCTTCGTCGATGCCTACGACACGGCCGGCAACCTGATCGGACGCGTCGCTCAGCACGGCCAGCTGAACGCGCCGTGGGGCCTCGCGCTTGCACCGTCGACGTTCGGCCGGTTCGCCGGGGACCTGCTCGTCGGCAACTTCGGCGACGGTCAGATCAACGCGTACGCGAAGCTCGGCAACGGCCACTTCGAGCACCGCGGCGAGCTGCGTGACGCGAGCGGCAAGTCGCTGGCGATCGACGGACTCTGGGCGCTGCAGTTCGGCCAGGGCGGCGACAACGGCCCGGCCGGCACGCTCTTCTTCACGGCCGGCCCGGACGATGAGCAGCACGGCCTGTTCGGCCAGATCGCGAGCGGCTGAGCCTGGCCTACGACTTGCGGGTGAGCTCCTGGATCAGGTCGGCGGACGTGACCGTTCCGGGGCTCGCCCGCAGGCGCGCCGACGCCTCGCGGAGGCGCGAGTGATCTGAGTCGAGCAGGCGGTCGATCGCTACGTGCAGCTCGGTGTCCTCGAACGCGTAGGTCGGCAGCCGCTCGCCGAAGCCGCACTCGGCGACGCGCTGCGCGTTGTCATACTGGTCCCAGAAGAGCGGCAGCACGATCATCGGCTTGCCGAAGTGAACGGACTCGGTGACCGTGTTGTTGCCGCCGTGCGTGATCACGAGGTCGACGTGCGGCAGGATCGCCGGCTGCGGGAGGAACTCGGCGCCGGTCATGTTCTGCGCGAGCTCGATCAGCTCGTGTTGCGGGCCCTTGCTGACGACATAGCGGTGCGGCGTTTCCGCGAGCGCGGCGACGAGACGGTTCATCAGCTCGACGTCCGCCGAGCCGAGGCTGCCCAGCGAGACGTAGATCAGCGCGCCGTCGCCCGGCGGCGCTTCCCAGCCCTCCTCCGCCGAACGAACGCACGACTCGAGCCGCTGCCACTGCGGGCCGAGCGGGCGCGAGCGCTCGTAGTCGAGCTCGGCCGGATAGAGATAGAGGTCGAGGAACGGCGACTCGTGGATGAGCTCGAGCTCCGGCAACGGCGGCGCGCCGCGTTCCTCGCAGAACGCCGAAAAGTCGCGCCACAAAGGCTCGTGCAGCTCGCGGTAGCGCGCGCGGAACTCGTCCCAGCCGGTGCGGTCACCGGTTGGATAGCCCGAGAACGTGGGCGGCAGCTCGGGGTCCTTCAGCTCGAGCGGGTTGCAGGAGACGATCCGAGCCCAGGGCCGGCCGCTCGCGAGCACGGCGGGGAAGGCGACGACGTTGTCCTGGACGATCACGTCTGGCTCGAGCTCGCCGAAGATCTCGCGCAGCCGCTCGTCGACGTAGCGCGCCCCATCGACGAGCTCCTGCCAGACGGGAAGGATGAACGTCTCGAGCTGCTCGATCGTGGGCTTGCGGAACTCGGGCGCCGTGTCGCGGACGAATTCCTTCCAGAACTGGCCGGGCGCCTCCTCGACCTCCGGCGGCGGCTTTAGGCGCATGAGTGCCTCCTCGAAGCCCTGCGCCTCGAGCGTGCCGGCGAACGACTCCTACACGACGAAGACCACGCGATGCCCGCGCTCCAGCAGCACGCGCCCGATCCCGACGCAGTTGTTCGTCGGCCCGAACGCGCCCTCGGGAAAGAAGACGACCGTGCTCAAGCGAATGCCCGCTGCCGGCGCTGGCAAAGCCGGCGCCTCCGCTCCCTGATGAGCTCCGTCGAGCCTACGCTCACAGAGCTTGCTCGAGGTCGGCCCAGAGCTCGTCTGCGTCCTCGAGGCCGACGCTCAGGCGCAGCAGGCCCGGCGGCACGCGGTCGCCCTCCCAGCGCGCGCGGCTCTCGAGCACCGACTCGATGCCGCCGAGACTCGTCGCGTTCTCGATCCTGCCGAGCGACGTCTCGACCTTGTGCGGGTCATCGACGTCGAACGAGAGCAGGCCGCTGAAGCCGGGATAACGCACTTCCGAGACGGCAGGATGGCCGCGCAACCGCTCGGCGAGCTCCTGCGCCGTGGCGGTGATCCGCTCCATCCGCACGCGTAGGGTCTTGAGGCTGCGCAGCAGCAGCCAGCACGGATCCGGCGCGGCGACGATCCCTGTCCGGCCCCGGAACGCGCCCAGCCGCTCGGCGTCCTCTGCGGCGCCGCACACGACCGCGCCGAGCAGTACGTCCGAGTGACCGCCGAGGTACTTGGTCGCGCTGTGCAGGACGAAGTCCGCGTCGTGCTCGAGCGGACGCAGGTAGACGGGAGTCGCGGCGGTCGAGTCGACTACGACGCGCGCCGGGTGTCTGGCCGCGGCTTCGAAGTCCGGCATCGTCAGGAACGGGTTCGACGGCGCCTCGAGCCAGACGAGGTCGACGCCGTCAGGCGGCGGGCCGGTCTGGTCGAACTCCTCGTGGCGGATCCCCCAGCGCGCGAGCTCCTCGAACAGAAGCGCGGTGCCGTAGTAGCCGCCGCCGGCGAGCGCGATCGTCTGTCCCGGCTCGAGCAGCCCGAGCACGAGCGCCGTGATCGCCCCCGACCCGGAGGGGAAGAGGAGCGCCTCACCGCCTTCGAGCTCACCGAGAGCGCGTTCGGCGGCAACCCCGGTCGGGTGCGCGTACCGCTGGTAGTAGAAGTCACCCGGCTCGCCCTCGCGGTACGGCCAGATCGTCGAACGGTCGAGCGGTTCCATCGCGCACAACTCTAGGGCGCGACGCTTCTCGCTTGACGTCCAGCCGCCGCGGCACCTATTGTCCAGCAACTTAGTCGAGAAAATCGAAAAATAAGGAGTGCGAATGAGAAGTATTTGTCTGGCTTTGGCTCTGATGGGAATCCTCGCCGGCTCGGCGGGGGGCGCCTCGCAGAGTGGGTCCGTCGACCTGGTCGCGTACTCAACCCCCAAGGACGCCTACGGGAAGATCATCAGTTCGTTCCAGGGCACCGCTGCCGGGCACGGTGTCGACTTCACGCAGTCGTACGGCGCGTCCGGCGACCAGGCACGCGCGGTCGCCGCGGGCCAGCCGGCCGATCTCGTCGCGCTCTCGCTCGCGCCGGACATCGACTTCCTCGTCAAGAAGAACATCGTCCCGAAAAACTGGCGGAGCGCGAACCAGTACCACGGCGTCGTCTCCAACTCGGTGGTCGTCCTCGTCGTCCGCGACGGGAACCCGAAGCACATCACCGGTTGGGGCGACCTCGTCAAGCCGGGTGTTCAGGTGATAACGCCGAACCCGTTCACCTCCGGCGGAGCCCGCTGGAACGTGATGGCGGCCTACGGCGCGCTTCGCCGCTCTGGCAAGAGCGACAAGCAGGCGGTCCAGTACCTCTACAAGCTCTTCCACCACGTGCCAGTCCAGCCGGACAGCGCGCGGTCGGCGCTGCAGGTCTTCGCGCAGGGCAAGGGCGACGTGCTGCTCACGTACCAGAACGATGCGATCTACGCCGAGCAGAAAGGCGTCCACACCGAGTACCACGTGCCCAAGGCGACGATCCTCATCCAGACCCCGGTTGCGTTGACGAAGAGCGGCCTCTCGAAGCCTGCCGCGAAGGCGTTCTACAAGTACCTCTGGTCGGCCACCGCGCAACGGGCCTTCGGCGAGCAAGGCTACCAGCCGGTCGTCAAGAGCGTCGCGAAGCACTACCACCTGTACCACCCGCCGGGGCTGTTCACGATCGCCTCGAAGCGCTACGGGCTGAACGGCTGGACCAAGGTGAACAAGCGCTTCTTCGACCCGAAGACCGGGATCATGGCCGCGGTCGAGAGGTCGCTTGGCCACTAGCGTCGCGCCTGAGCTTCCGCGGCGCGGCCTGGCGCTCGGGTCACCGGCCGCCCTGGCCGGAGGCGTGGCGATGGGCTACCTCAGCGTCGTGGTGCTGCTGCCGCTGGCGGCGCTCGTCTGGAGCTCGCGCGCCGGCGGCCTCAGCGTGTTCTGGCACGAGGCGACCCGGCCCGAGGCGGTTGCGGCGCTGAAGCTGACGCTCGGGGTCGCGGCCGTCTGCGCGCTCGTCAACGCGGTGGCCGGCACGGCGATCGCCTGGGTGCTCGTTCGCGACCGATTTCGTGGCAAGGGGATCGTCGACTCGGTGATCGACCTACCGTTCGCGCTGCCGACGATCGTCGCGGGCCTGACGCTGCTTGCGCTCTACGGCCCGAGCGGGCCGTTCCGCGTGGACATCGTCGGACTCATCGTTGCGCTCCTGTTCGTGACGCTGCCGTTCGTCGTGCGCGCGGTGCAGCCCGTGCTGATAGAGCTCGACACCGAGATGGAGGAGGCCGCTGCGTCGCTCGGCGCGCGCCCACTCGCGATCTTCAGGCGGATCATCTTCCCGAACCTGCTGCCGGCGGTCCTGTCCGGGGTTGCGCTCGCGTTCGCGCGGGCGGTCGGGGAGTTCGGTGCCGTGGTGCTGATCTCCGGGAACATCCCCTTCAAGACGCAGGTCTCGTCCGTCTACATCTTCGGCCAGCTGCAGTCGGGCAACGGCAGCGGAGCCGCGGCGGTCTCGGTGCTCCTGCTCGTGATCTCACTCGGCGCCCTACTCGCAATCGGCGGGTTCCGACATTGGAGGACGAGGCACGACCGTGTCTAGGTACGTGATTCGCTTCGGCGCGCTCGGTTACCTCGCGCTTCTGTTGCTCCTGCCGGTCGGGTTCGTCTTTTACCGCGCCTTCGACCACGGCTTCTCGCACGCGTGGCATGCGGTCACGACTCCGGCGGCGGTCCACGCGCTCGAGCTGACGCTGCTGATCGCCGCGATCGCGGTGCCGGCGAACACGGTCTTCGGGATCGTCATGGCCCTCGCGCTCGTGCGCGGCCGGCTGCCGGGACGCGGGCTACTCAATGCGGCCGTCGACCTGCCGCTCGCGCTCTCGCCGGTGGTGGTCGGCCTCTCGCTCGTGCTCCTTTACGGCCGCGGCGGCTGGCTCGGCGGGCTGGCCGGCCACGGGCTGAAGATCCTGTTCGCGTTTCCCGGGATGGTGCTGGCGACGATGTTCGTCTCGCTCCCGTTCGTCGTGCGCGAGGTCGTACCGGTGCTCCGCGAGATCGGCACCGAGCAGGAGCAGGCGGCCGAGACGCTCGGCGCCGGGCCGTTCCAAACCTTCCGCCGGATCACGTTCCCCGCGATCCGCTGGGCGGTCGCCTACGGCGTCGTGCTGACGACGGCCCGCGCGATCGGCGAGTTCGGCGCCGTCAGCGCCGTCTCCGGGAACATCGAAGGGCGGACGCAGACGCTGCCGCTCTACGTCAAGGCGCAGTTCGACGGCTTCGACACGGCCGGCGCGTACGCGTCGTCGGTCGTGCTCGCGATGATCGCGATCGCCGTGGTCGTCGCGCTGCGCGCCCTGCACCCTCGCGAGGAGGCCGGATGAGCGGCATCACTGTCCTCGACGTCACAAAACGCTTCAACGGCTTCACCGCGCTCGACGACGTCTCGGTGACGATCCCCGAAGGCTCGCTGACGGCACTGCTCGGCCCAAGCGGAAGCGGCAAGTCAACGCTCCTGCGCGTGATCGCCGGCCTCGAGAGCCCCGACGGCGGAAAGGTGCTGATCGGAAACGAAGACGTGACCGAACAGCCGGCCCGGGCGCGCGGGGTCGGCATGGTCTTCCAGCACTACGCCGCCTTCAAGCACATGACGGTCTACGACAACGTCGCGTTCGGCCTCGCGATCCGCCGCCGGCCGCGCGCCGAGATCCGCGACCGCGTGCACGAGCTGCTCGAGCTCGTCCAGCTCGAAGGGCTGGCGAAGCGATACCCGGCCCAGCTCTCGGGCGGCCAGCGCCAGCGGATGGCGCTTGCCCGCGCGCTCGCCGTCGAGCCGGGCGTGCTGCTCTTGGACGAGCCCTTCGGCGCGCTCGACGCGCGGGTGCGCAAGGAGCTGCGCGCGTGGCTCCGGCGCCTGCACGACGAGGTGCACGTCACGACGATCATCGTCACCCACGACCAGGAAGAGGCGATGGAGGTCGCCGGCCAGATCGTCGTTCTCAACGAGGGTCGGATCGAGCAGGTCGGCTCGCCGCGCGAGCTCTACGACTCGCCGGCGAACGAGTTCGTGATGAGCTTCGTCGGGCCGGTCAACCGCGTCGGCGAGACCTTCGTTCGCCCGCACGACGTCGAGCTCAGCCTCGAGCCGGAGGCTGGCTCCGAGGAGGCGATGGTCGAGCGGGTCGTGCACCTCGGCTTCGAGGTTCGCGTCGAGCTCCTCCGCGCCGATGGCGAGAGGCTCCTCGCGCAGCTGACGCAGGACGACGTCGAGCAACTCGAGCTCGAGCCCGGCCAGATCGTCCACGTTCGGTCGAGCCGGACGAAGACGTTCGCCTAGTGCGGCTGCCAGGCCTCCGGGTCGGCGGCGAGGCGGGAGATCTCTTCCGGGAGCCGTCCCGCGGCGACGTCGGCCACGGTGACCCGCTCGAGCACCGCGCGTAGGTTCGCGCGCACGGCTATCCAGACGTCGCGTAACGGCTCGGCCGCGCCGCTGTACTCGACCTGCTCGGGCCGCTGGCCGCGGACGTTTGCGATCGGGCCCTCTACAGCGCGAATGACCTCCGCGAGCACGATCTCCTCGGCGGGCTTGGCCAGCCAGTACCCGCCTTCGGCGCCGCGCTGGCTCTGCACAAGGCCGGCGTGCTTCAGCTCCAGCAGGATGTTCTCGAGGAAGTTGAGCGGGATCTGCTGCGCGTCCGCGATCCGCTCCCCCTTGACGGGGCCGTCGCCTGCGACTGCGAGCTCGACCGCGGCGCGCACGGCGTAGTCGACCTTCGCGGAAACACGCATCGCTGGGACTCTAGAGCCGCGTCGCGAGGTTCAGCGCGAACAGGTATGTCTTCGTGACGATGCGCTCGCCGATGCGCTCGCGGATGCGCCGGTAGAGCTCGCGCCGCTGGTCGTCGGCCATCGAGCGGTGGCCGGAGTACGTGTCGAGCACCGCGATGTATTCGTCGGCTGTGTACGGCGCGTCCCAGAGATAGCGGCGCGCGGCGACGTTCCGGAAGCGGCCGCTCGCCTCGATCTCCGCGCTCAGGTCGGGCACCTCGTCCGGCCTCGGCGGCGGGCGGTTGTCGGGGTGCGGCGCGACGGCGTCGTAATCGGCCTGGACGTCCTCCCAGAAGCGGTCGCCGCCCTCGGGCAGCACGTGCTTCGTCTCCACGATGGCCAGCGATCCGCCGGCGCGCAACAGCCGTGCCGTCTTCTCATAGCGAATCTCCGGGTCGATCCAGTGGAACGCGGTGAAGGCGACCGCCGCGTCGAAGCGCTCGTCCGTCTGCCACCGCTCGAACGGGACGGTGACGATCTCGACGGCCGGGAAGTCGGCCAGGTTGCGCCTGGCGACGGCCGCGAGGCTCTCGCCCAGCTCGACGCCGACGACCTGAAGGCCGCGTTGTGCCAGCGCCAAGGTGGCCTTGCCTGTTCCAGGCCCGAGCTCGAGGATCCGGTCGCCCGCTCGCAGGCCCGCGAGCGCCTGCAGGTCATCGAAGAGCTTTGCCGGATAGGTGGGCCGGGCCCGGTCGTAGAGCTCGGCGTCCTGCTCGAACGTCGCTCGCAGCCGGTGGCGTTCCGAGGGGGCCGAAGTCACGCGGCCGAACCTTAGTCCGGTAGCGCTAGCTCTCGTGCGTAGCCGAGCTGCGGCGCCGGCGCTCGGCCGGGCGCGACTTCTTGCCCGGCGACTCGGGTACGTCCGTGGGAACGACCCGGTTCTTGCCTGACCGCTTGGCCTCGTAGAGCAACTCGTCGGCCGCCGCAATGAGCTCCTCGCCGCCCGGGAGGTCGCCCTTGACCGCAGCGCCGAAGCTGGCGGTGACGGACAGAACGCCGCCGTCCGGCAGCTCGATCTGCTCGGCGGCAAGGACGGAGCGGAGCCGCTCCGCGAGCTCGATTGCGCCCCCGAGATCGGTCTCCGGGACGATCACGCCGAACTCCTCCCCGCCGTACCGTGCGGCGAGATCGACCTGGCGGACGCTGCCCGCCAGCACCTCGCCGACGCGACGCAGAACCGCGTCGCCGACCTGGTGGCCGTACGTGTCGTTGACGGATTTGAAGTTGTCGATGTCGAGCAGGATCAGCCCCAGCGGGTCGCCGACACGCTCGGCGCGGCGCCACTCGAGGGCCAGCTCCTCGTCGAAGGCCCAGCGGTTCGCGAGGCCTGTGAGAGAGTCGGTCTTGGCCTGGGACGCGACCCGCCGGAAATCGCCGAGCGTTCGCAGGATCGGCCCGCCGAAGAGCAGTCCGACGAGCACGAGCAGCCCGAACGACCCGAGCGCGGCGTACAGGACTCGATGCTGGTACGGCCGCACCGAAGCCGTGATCGCCGTGTTGGGCCGGAGCGCGAGGAGCTTCGTGCGCGGCGCGTTCGGGATCGGCCTGAGGGCACCGCGGTAACGCGTGTCGGCGAGCTCGACGGTTTGGCCCGCGACGTGAATCCGCCGGCCGGAGCCGACGACCGTGCCCGCGCGCACGAACAACAGCCGGTCTCCGTTCGCAGGGCGTGCGGCCTCGTAGAGGCGCCTCAGGAGCGGCCGGTCGAGAGGGACGGCGACGACGACCCGGCCGACACGCTTACCGTTGAGGACCAGCGAGACCGAGCGGCTTAGCGCGACGGCTGGGTGCTTCCCGGCGACGTGCGTCGTGCCGACGTAGATCGCGGTGTTGCTGTGCCGGCGCGCAAAGCGCGTGAGCGTCGCGCGGTCGTCCGTCAGGATCGCACGCTGAAGCACGCGCGACTGAGTGAGATCGTCGGCTCGAGTCGACGCGTCGTCGTTGATTCCACGCAGCTCGTCACCGGCGGACTGGAGCTCGGCCGTCAGCGCCGCGTCCGCGCGCGCCTGCTGGTTGCGCAGCGCGTTCGCGTCGAGGATCCGCACCGTCGCGATAACGGGGATTCCGGCCACGACGAGCAGACCTGCGAGTAGCTGTAGACCCGACCTCCGGGTGAGGCTCGACTTTTCCTTCCTGGGCGAAGGAGCCGTACGTTCGCCCGCAGGGGTAGCAGCTGAAGCCGCAGAGCTCATCAGCCGGAATATCGGCGCCCCCGGCGGGCCGCTTAACCCCGGTTCAGGGGTTAGCTGCCGGCCGCGAAATGGGTTGCGACCTGCGTTGAGCTCAGTGCTGCCCCGTAGAGCGCGACCTCGTCGAGGTCGTTGTTCCCGAAGTAGCCGTAGCCTTGCCCGAGCTGGAACGGCAGAGTCCCGCTGCTGCTCGGCAGGGTTGCTGTCGTCGTCGTCGCGAGAGCGCCGTTCACATACCAGCGCAGCTTCTTGGACGTCGCGTCGTAGGCGAGAACGAAGTAGCGGAACGTTGTCGTAAGGGCTCCGTTGCCCGAGCCGCTGATCTTCTGGTCCCGCATGAACCAGAGGGCGCCGTGCGAGTCGGACCAGATGCCGTAGCCGTCCGTAGTCGTCGGGTTGCCCTTGCCGAGGATGCCCGGGTAGGTGTTCATGTACGAAATCTGCTTCGCCCAGAACTCGATGCTCCAGGAGCCGTTCAACCGCACCGGGGCGCTGTCTGGTACCTGAACCATTCCGTTCGACCCGTTGAATCGCGCCGCCGTATTGGTGTCGCCGACGAGTGCGG
>VAXD01000116.1 GCA_005884155.1 Actinomycetota bacterium
GGGGTGGTTCGGCCTCGCGACCGGCTACTCGCTCCCACGCGGGGTGACGCTAGGCGGGTCGGTCGCGGTTGCACGCGGCGGGAGGTGGTCGCTGACCAACGACGGCTCCACCGAGGCGCTGGTCGACCTCCAGCTCGAATGCGGCCGGGTCGCTTAGCTCGAAGACTCGCGTTAGCCTTCAGGGGTGGCCGAGAGAACGCTGCTTCAGCGGATCCACAATCCGCGAAACCGGGTCTGCGGCTGCGCGCCAGACCGCTGGTGTCAGCGAACCGCCCTTGGCCACGCCGTGAGATGGTGGTTCCCCGGCCGCTACGTCGGGCTCCACCATAAGTCCGTGCCGCCCGAGTGGAAGCGGGCGCAGGCGACACGCTCGTGAGATATTCGCCACCTGGCCCCAAGGGGCTCCTTTTACCCCCACCGTTGGAAGGCGTGATCAGATGAATCCGAACAAGGCACTCTGGGAGAAGGGCGACTTCACTCGCATTGCGGAGAGCATGCGGGAGAGTGGCGAGGCCCTCGTGGCGACGCTCGGGATCACCCCTGGGCTCGACGTCCTGGACCTCGGCTGCGGCGACGGCACGACCGCCTTGCCGGCGGCGAAGCTCGGGGCGAACGTCCTCGGGGTCGACATCGCCAGCAACTTGGTCGAGGCGGGGAACGCACGAGCGCAGAGCCTTGGCTTAACAAACTGCAGGTTCCAGGAAGGCGATGCATCCGACCTGAGCGACATCGCCGATGACAGCTTCGACCTCGTCATCACCATCTTCGGGGCGATGTTCGCTCCGAAACCGTTCGACGTGGCCAAGGAGATGGTCCGAGTCACGCGGCCCGGCGGCCGGATCGTGATGGGGAACTGGATCCCCGGCGATCCCACGCTGGTGGCCCAGATCTTGAAGATCAGCTCCGCTTACTCACCGCCACCGCCGGAAGGGTTCGTCAGTCCGATGACGTGGGGCATCGAGGATGACGTGATCGAGCGATTCGCGGCCGCGGGCGTGCCCGAAGAGAAGATCTCGTTCGAGCGGGACACCTACACGTTCACCTTCCCGGCGGCTCCATCGGAGCTCGTCACCTTGTTCAGGAACTACTACGGGCCGACCATGAATGCGTTCGAGGCTGCAGAGGCGGACGGCCGCGATGCCGAGCTGAACGCTGAGCTGGACGCCCTCTTCACCACCCAAAACACGAGCCCCGACGAGGAGGTCACGTCGATTCCAGCGACCTTCCTCCGAGTAACGGTCGCGTTGTAAACGGGCCAAACCGGTCGAGCACCGGTCAGCCGACAATCTCGCGCCACCGGGGGTCTGAGCGGAGCACGTCGAGGTCTTCGCTCTCGGCTGCGAGCTGTCGAACCGGCGGAGGACCTAGTTCGAGCCCGCGCGCGAGGTGCTCGAACGCACCGTCGAAGTTGCCGGTCAGCGCCTCGAAGCAGGCGAGGTTGTAGTGAGGCTGCCATGCCTCGGGATCGCGGGCGAGCGCCTCAGCGAGCAGTGCTCGCGCCTTTTCCTCGCCTTGGGCGAATGCTTCGGCGAACGCGATCTGGAAGTCCTCCCAGGACTTCGGCTCGAATGCCTCGCCCGGCTTCGCCCCGACGGCAAGCACGAGCGTCTCCGGCTCCATGGCGACTGCCTGTCGGGATGTGTTCGGCGGCACGTAGACGACGGTCTCGGGGCCTGCCTCGAAGGTCTCCCCGCCAATGGTGAACCGGGCGCGGCCGCTGATGATGACGTACACCTCTTCGTCGCCATCGGGTTCGCTATGACGTTCGATCACCGGCGCACCGACCGGGGCCGTCCAGCAGTTGAGCCCGAATGCCTGTAGGTCAAGCCGTCGGCGAAGCGGCATCAACACAGGCGCGCCGCTCATGGCCGGATAGCGCTCGACCTCGCGGAGAGTGACGAAGGCGTGGCGCCGCTCAGGCATCGCGCGGATTGTCACCGACTGAAGCGCGGGGTGGCGTCTCCGCAGGAAGTCTAAAGAGCCCGGATCTAAGCGATCGCACCCGTACCGTGCCGAGGACTTCAAAAAACGGGTAGAGCTCGCGTAAAATTGGGTAGCCGTCATGACTCCCGAGAGCAGCGAGAGCGAAGTCCTCGCTCAGGAGTTGGAAAAACTGGGGGAACAGGTCAACTCCCTCGAGACGCGCTTGGCTGAGGTCGAGCGAATCATCAAAGGCCTGGAGGCAACCGCTCTGGTAACCGCCCGCGCCTTGGAGGAAATCTCCTCGCATTGGGACTCCGTGTACAGAGCGATGCGCCGAGCAGAGTGAGGGAGCTTCTCCTGGCCTGGCATGGGCCAGTGTGCGGGAATGTCCCTGAACGGGGTCGCGTGCCCGGATACGCTGACGAGCGTGAGTGGGCTGACCGCCACATGGTCGGGTTCGGGGGAAGGCGAGCAGTTCTGGTTCCTCGGCACACTCGCGATCGTCCGGGTGGCGGGCGAGGCGAGTGACGGGCGCTTCGCTCTGATCGAGTTTCTCTTTCCACGGCACGCCTCGCCACCGCTTCACACGCATCCGCTGGACGAGAGCTACATCGTCCAGGAGGGACGGCTGACGCTGCATGCGGGCGAGCAGCGGTTCGAACTCGTGGCGGGCGCCGCGGCCGTCGTGCCGATGGGGGTTGCGCACACCTTTCGCGTGGACAGCGACCACGCGCGGGTGCTCATACTCAGTACGCCGGCAGGGCTCGAGCGAATGGTTCGAGACGGGTCAGTCCGGGCTACAGAGCCGACACTGCCACCGAGCGAGACACCGCGGCCCTCGCCCGAGCAACTCGAAGAACTCTTTAGAGCCCACGGTCAAGTCAATGTTGGCCCGCCGCTTCTGCCCGACGACTGACTTCGCTCGCCGGTCAGCGAATGATCTAGTCCGACAATCCGTTGTGGGGCTCGGCCCGGCCCACCTCGACGCTGGCTCGGGCCAGTGTGCGGGCCCTGATGCCATCCACTGCGACTGCCCCTCAGGATCGCGTGCTGCGTCTACTCCAGAATGGCGACGTAATAGCCGCTGCCGCTCTCTTGGATCACTCGGCGGATCCGCCACTGTGTGTCTTCGAGGATGGACGCCATTTCGTCCGGTGAGACAATCAGATAGTCGAACCAAGGCCCGATGAGGTCGCGGTAGCGAACGCGCAACCGTAGCTGGCCCGGCATCCGGCCCCGCTTGCGGTTGTGCTCCTGATAGGCGAGATGGGCCGGGTCTTCCGTCGCATAAGGGTCATTCGAGCCCGCCACGATTCTGTCGGCCAGCGGGCGGAGCCGCCGGAGCAATCGCCGGGCCTTGCTCGGCGAGCCGAAGAGACCGAAGTTGTTACCGAACATGACGATCGTGTCGAACCGGCCAACCGAGTCGTCAACCTCTTCGAATGCGAGCAGCCGCACGTCGCGGACTCCGCGCCCACGTGCCACCTCGACCGCACCCGACGAAACGTCGATCCCGACGACGCTTCTTCCACGCCGCTGCAGTTCCAGAGCCGCTCGCCCAGCGCCCACACCGACGTCAAGCACCCTCCCGCGCACCCAGCGGAGTGCGCGACGCTCCACCGCAGGCCACAGAGCCACGGGTGCGAAGTAGGCCATCTTTCCTGCGTCGAGGAACCCGTCATCTCGCTCGATGATTTCCGGGCCTGTCCCGTCGAGGAGCATCTGCCCAAAGGCGTCCGCCATGCTTCGAGGCTACCCCCCGGAGGCGCCACAGGAGGCGGAAGGCCGCCCTGGGACGAGCGTCCCTCTCGCCTGACGGATTTCGGGTTTTAGCTGAAGTTCTGCCAGTACCTGCTCGGCGTGGGGCCCTGTTGGCCCTGGTACTTCGAGCCGAGCTCGTCTGCGCCATAGGGTCGCTCGGCCGGTTCCGTCAGTTGCACGAACGAGAGCTGGCCGATCTTCATCCCGTAGTAGATCGTGATCGGGAGGTTGGCGACGTTCGAGAGCTCGAGCGTCACGTGCCCGTCCCAGCCGGGGTCGATGAAGCCTGCGGTCGAGTGAATCAGCAGTCCAAGCCGGCCTAGCGAGCTCTTGCCCTCCAAGCGGGCCACGAGGTCGTCAGGGAGCTGGATCCGCTCGAGCGTCGAGCCGAGCACGAACTCGCCTGGATGCAGGATGAACGCGCGGTCGCCGTCGATCTCGACCAGCTCGGTCAGGTCTTCCTGCTGCTGCTTGACGTCGATGAACGGGTAGCGCGCGTTGTGGAAGACGCGGAAGAGCCGGTCGACCCGGACGTCAACGCTCGAGGGCTGCAGCAGCGACTCGTCGTAAGGGTCGATCCCGATGCGTCCTTCCTCGAGCAGGCGGCGGATCGTCCGGTCGGAGAGGACCACGCGGCGATTCTACGGCCGTCGTATGCTTGCGCTCCTTTCGATGGCAGGGCCTGACCGGAACGAGCGACTTCGGGAGCGGCGGCGCGCCCGTCGCCGGCGTCAGGTCCGGATCAGAAGGACGGTCGCGATTGGCGTGCTGCTGGCTCTTGCCGCCGGGATCACGCTCGGCGCGCGCGCCGTTGGCGGCGGCAAGCAGGCGGGAGGACACCAGCAGCCGCTCCGCCCGCCCACGCGACGGCGAGGCACGCCACACACACAGCACCTCCCGGCCCCGGAGCACGTGCGCGGAGTGCACGTCACGATGGCGCTCGCGTCGCTGCACGGAAGGCTGCAGCAGTACCTCTTCATCCCTGGCCTGAACACGCTCGAGCTCGACGTCAAGGACGAGAACGGCCGCGTCGGCTTCGTGCGCTCGACTCCGGCGCTCGCGCGAAGGACCGGCGCTGCCGGCCCGTACTACAACGCCAAGCGAGTCGCGCGGCTGGTGCACGCGCATGGGGTCTACCTGATCGGCCGCGTCGTCACCTTTGAGGACCCCGTGCTCTCCGTGAAGCGCCCGGACATGGCGATCCACACGAGCGACGGGTCGCTCTGGCATAACAACGCCGGGCTTGGCTGGACGAACCCGTACGACCGGCGCGTCTGGCGCTACAACGTCGACATCGCCGCGGCAGCCGCGAAGGATGGCTTCGACGAGATCCAGTTCGACTACGTTCGCTTTCCGAGCGACGGCGATCTCTCGCTGATCCGCTACCCGGGGCCGCATCCGCAGGCGATGCGCTGGACGATCCCCGCCTTCACGAAGTACGCGACGCAGCGCCTCCATCCGCTCGGCGTGCGCGTGTCCGCGGACGTCTTCGGGCTCTCCGCGACGCGGGGGTCAGCTGCCGCGCCGGATCTCGCGGTACGTCGACACCGTTTACCCGATGGCCTACCCGTCGCACTACAACCCGGGCGAGTACGGGATCGCCTCGCCTGACGACGCGCCCGGGATCACGGTCTCGCGCTCGCTGGCGGACTTCCGGCGCGCGCTGGAGGGTCGCAAGACCCGGCTCGTCCCGTGGCTCCAGGACTTCTCGCTCGGCCGCACGTACACGCTGACGGACGTCGAAGAACAGATCGCCGCGGCCCGCGCGCACCACACGCAAGGGTTTCTGCTCTGGAACCCACTCGGTGTGTACACGCCTGGGGCGCTTGCGCCGTAATCGCCGTCCGCTAAGGTCACCTCTATGGCGATGACGCGGACGATTGAGCTGCGGGCGGAGATTCCCGGACCACGCTCACGGGAGATCCTCGAGCGCAAGGAGCGGGTCGTTGCCGAGCCGCTGTCGGTCTTCCTGCCGGTCGTCGTCGAGGAGGCGCGTGGCGCGACGCTGACCGACGTCGACGGCAACACGTTCATCGACTTCACCGGCGGCGTCGGCTGCCTCAACGTCGGCCATTCGAATCCGCAGGTCGTGGCCGCCGCGCAGGAGCAGCTCTCGCGCTTCTCCCACACCGACTTCACG
>VAXD01000112.1:0-5345 GCA_005884155.1 Actinomycetota bacterium
AGAGTTCGCCGACCGGGAGGGAGATCGCATCTACGCGTCCCGAGTGGGCCGCGCCGTGCTGAGGGCTGGAATCGTCCTCGGCGGGAACAACGGCCCGCCGGGAGCATTGATCCGCGGCCTGAACTTCAGCGTCCGCGATCCGAGGAAGACCCTGCACGGAGATGTCGTCCACATCTGGGGCTCGGCGTCGGGGGCACGGGTGCTCGACACCCGGATCGACGGCCATGGCGTAATCGACGCCGGGCTGGTCGTCCATCAGCCGGCCGGCTTCGTCGCGCGGCGAGTTGTGGCGCGGCGGTTCCTGAGCTACGGCATCGTCGTCGACCCCAACGACTTCAACTACACGACGAAGTTGCCGTACTCGCTGCGCGACCTCACGATCGCGGGTGTCAGCCGAAGGGTGCCGGGCTCGTCGAACGGCACTGCCGAGGCCTGCCTCTGGCTCGGAAGCCGCGGAACGGTCCAACGGGTAAGCGTCCGCAACTGTGCGATCAGCGGGATCTGGACGGGCACGGCCATGAGGAGCTCGCGCATCCAAGACGCGACGATCGACCGCTCACGGGTCGGGATCTACATCGAGCACTTCACCACCGGCACGACCTTCCGGCGCCTGCGCTTCGGAACGGGCGTGACTCGCGGCGTCAACGCCGAATGGGCGAACCAGGCTCAGGGCGGGCGGCCGGCCAGCGTCGACAACGTCATCGAGGACGCGTACTTCAGGGCGTCGCACGTGGGCGTCTACCTCGATCAGGGAACGACCCGGACTGTCGTTCGCCACTGCGTTTTCGTGGGCCAGGACTGGGCCGGAATCGGCGATTTCCGGGGCATCGACAACCAGTACTACGAGAACAACTTCGACGGTCTCGCGCCGGGCGCGGTCGCCGTCTCGTACGACCACGACCCAGCCGGCAGGGCACGCCGATGAGCTCCGTCGTCGTGACCGACGCCGACGAGCGCGCAGCGCTCGGAGCTGCACGCGGTCTCCGGAGAGCCGGCTACCGCGTGTGCGCTGTCGCGCGCGGTCGACCGGCCGCGACGCACTGGTCACGGTCGTGTTCCGAACGCGTCCGGTTGCCCGACCCGCGCAAGAGCGTCCAGGGCTTCGTCGACGGGCTCGACGAGCTCCTGAAGGACGGCCGCTACGACGCGCTCATCCCGGGAAGCGACGCCTCGCTGCTCGCCGTCTCCGAGCACCGGGAACGGCTCGAGCGTTCGACCCGTCTCGGGCTGCCGTCGCGCGAGGCCGTGCGACGAAGCGTCGACAAGCGGCTGCTGCTCGAGGTGGCCGACCTCGCAGGCCTTGCTGGGCCGCACAGCAAGGCCTGCACCGGCCTCGAGGAGGCCGAAGTCGCCGCGTCGGAGCTGGGCTATCCCGTCGTGCTCAAGCCGGCGCAGTCGTTCCAGCCGGTGAACGGAGGCCTGAAGCAGCAAGGCGTCGTCGTCATTGCGGACGCGGAGACGCTCGAGAGCTCGGTGTCGACGCTGACGCCGCCCTTCATCGTCCAACGCTTCGAGCGGGCCGGCTTTCTGTCTTGCACAGGCGTGTTCGCGGAGGGCCAATTGCTGGCCGCGACGACCTCGCGTGTGCTGCGGCTCTGGCCTCCCACCGCGGGGATGCATACGTTTTCCGAGACCATCAGCCCGCCGCGCGGCCTGACCGATCGTGTGCGCGCGCTGCTCACGGCGATCGGCTGGCAGGGCATCTTCCAGCTCCAGATGCTCGAGCTGCCGGACGGGCGGCTCTCGGTGATCGATCTCAACCCCCGGGTATTCGGGTCGATCGCGCTCGACGACTACGCCGGCGCGAATCTCGCCGCCGTCTGGTGTGACTGGCTGCTCGGCCGCAACCCCCTCCCAGTGGTCGCGGAGCCGAAGAGGCGATATCGCTGGGAAGAAGGCGAGCTCTGCCACTTCGCGTGGCAGCTGCGCCACCGGCGGCTCCGAGCGGCGGTTACCGCAATCCTTCCTCACCGCCGGGTCACACACTCATGGTTCCGCGTGACCGACCCGGGGCCGTTGGTGGCCCGAGGCGTCAATCTGGTCTTCCGCGGACGGGGACGGGTATGAGCACCGGCACCGAGGCGGGCCCCTTCGAGCCCGAGCGGCTGCACGGCCTCACCCGGACGGAGCCGCGCGCGCGTCCCTATGTCGCCCCGCGGAACAGCGTCACCTGGCTCGTCCTCGGCGGACGCGCGCTCCTGATCTGGCTGCCGGTCTGTTTCCTGCTCGCGCAGACCACGCCGATGCCCAAGGCGCTCGTCGCCGCCGGCGTGGTGTCCGCGATCTGGCTCCTGGGCCTCCGCGCCGGGCTGAGCACCTACTTCACACTCGGTCCGGCAGTCGCCTCGGCGGCCGGGACGCTCACGGGGCTCGTCGCCGTCTCGGCCTTCGACCTCTGGGTGCCGGGAATCGACCCCGGCGCGGGCGCCCTGGGCGAGACCGCCGTGGTCGTCTTCGCGCTGTCCGCGGCCTGGGAGCACGCGGTCCGCAGCATCGCGAAGCGTCGCGTGCTCGTGGTGGGCACCGGCGGGTGCGCTGCCGAGGTTCTGGACGAGCTTCAGCGCGGCAAGCGGGCCCCGTTCACGATGCTGGGGCTCGTCGGCGACGGACGCGAGACGCCCGCAGGCGATGTCCCTCGCCTGGGGTCGTTCGACGAGCTCCGGGAGATCGTCGAGATGCACCGGCCCGACATCGTGATCCTCACCGACGAACGCGTGAGCTCGTGGGCCGTCGATCCGCTCCTCGACCTCGCGCCGATTGGGTTCCGGGTCGTCGGCGTCTCGCATTTCGTCGAGCACGCGCTCGGGCGCGTTCCCCTCCGCCACCTGACTCCGGCGTGGTTCATGAGCATGCTGCACCTCCGTCAGAAGCCGTACACGCGGCTGGCGAAGCGCGCGTTCGACCTCCTGGTCTCGTCAGCAGGCCTGCTGGTGGTGGCGCCGCTGTTCCCGTTCCTCGTGCTGCTGGTCCGCACCACCCCGGGACCGATCATCTACCGCCAGACGCGGCTGGGCGAAGGGGGACGGCATTTCACGATCTTCAAGCTCCGGACGATGCGCGTCGACGCCGAGCACGACGGGTCCCCGCGCTTCGCGCTGGAGCACGACTCGCGCGTCACCTGGGTAGGGCACGTTCTCCGCCAGACGCATCTCGACGAGCTGCCCCAGCTCTGGAATGTGCTCAGGGGCGAGATGTCGGTGGTCGGCCCGCGGCCGGAACGGCCGGAGTTCGTCGCCTTGCTCGAGCGTTCGGTCCCCTTCTGGACGCGGCGCCTGCTGGTCAAGCCCGGCATCACCGGCTGGGCTCAGCTCCGCTGCGGTTACGCGTTCGACTCGTCCAGCGCGGCCGAGAAGCTCTCCTACGACCTCTGGTACCTGCGGAACCGCAACCTTGTCGTGGATCTCGCAATCTGCGCCAAGACGGTCTCGACTCTGCTGTTCCGATCCGGCCGCTGAGCCTACAATCCTCAGACGGTGACGAGAAAGCGTGCCGCAGCTCGCGGGGAGATCCTCGAGCCCCCCGAGGCTCGAGAGGGGCGTCGCTTCTGGTTCCAAGTCGAGGACGTCGAGCTCAAGTGGCTCCCGCTCGGCGAGACGGCGTTCCTGCTCTGGGTGCTCGCGGCGCTCGTCCTGGTCTGGCTGGTCGTCGCCCTCGTGCTGCTTCTTCTCTAACCGGCGTAGACGAACGTGCTGCCGCCGAGCATGCGCCCGTAGTGCCCCCGCGCGCGCGCCCCGAGGCCGGGCCACACGTACCAGCGGTAGACCCCCGGCCGGAGCCGGTAGCGGTGGCCCTGGTAGACCCAACTCCGCGGCAGCTTGAAGTGGGCGTGCGTGGGCCAGGCGGTCAGGATCCGCTTGCCACGGATCAGTTGGACGTTGTAGTAGCTGGCACCCTTCGCGGGTAGCCAGGCCAGGTGAGGCCGGGCGCTGACGCGTTCGCCGGGGACGGGATTGATCAGCCTGCCGGTTGCCGTCACCGTCAGCGCCTGGGTGGCCGAATTTGCGGCGACGTCGAAAGCGCTCACCGTGTAGTGGTACTGCGCACCGGGCCGCAGCCCCTTGTCGCGGAAGGCTGCGCCCGTGCCGTTGAAGATCAACTTGTTGGGCCCCGAGCCCCGAGAGCGCATCACCTGCACGCCCTGCACGTCGGGAGAGGCCGTCCAGCCCAGCAGCACATTTCGATCCCCATGCTTCGCGGTCACCTTCCCGAGACTCGGCGGGGTCGCGTCGTACGAGAGCCCGTACGTAGCGCTTCCGACGTTGCCCGCGTTGTCCGAGCACGTGCCGACGACCGACGCGCTGCCGTTGTCCGGGCCGCTGTAGGTCGTGGACGAGCACCCGGCGAGCCCCGAGGTCGCATCGCTACCCGCGAATGACACGGGGACGGGATGGTTGTACCAGCCGTTCACGTCGGGAGGCCGGCTCGGGACAGCGTGCACGGCTGGGGCCGTCTTGTCGATCTTGATAGTCACGGTGAAGTCGATGTGGATGCTTCCCCAGGTGGCGGAGCACGTCCGGTTGGTACCTGGGGTATCCGCTGTGTAGGTCACGGTTAGGCACCCGCTCGACTCCGAGTCGGGCGGGGGTGTGACCACCCAGTTCACCGTAACGTTGCTTGTGTACCAGCCGTTCGCGCCCATCGTCCCGGAGATTACGGGCGTGATCGACTCCCCCTGGCCTGCCGCAGCTGAAGGCACGGCAAGGCTAACCAAAGCCACTACGAAAACCAACAGCCGGCGGCTTGCCGTTGGGACCCTTTGCACGACTCCTCTCCCAAAGCGTCGTCCTCAGCGGTACGTGCTTGTCTAGTTAACTACCCACTTTCGAACGTGTCAATTCACACGTCCCGAAGGGACTGACCCAGCTCACCGCCGGCGCTTCATCCCATGCGGCCGGCTCAGGTCGACCGCCACCGCGAAGAGAAAGAAGCCCGCCCACCAGTTGACCGGGTCGAACGTCAGCGCCTCGCGGTCGCCGATCAGGTCGCAGATGAACCAGACCACGAACCAGAGCAGAGTCACGCTCATACCTCCCGCGTCGCTGACGGCGATTATCCTCTCCGACCTCTGACGATCGCGGGTCTCCTTCGCTTCTTCCTGGCCGCCGTGCTGCTCGGTGCGGCCGTCGCCAAGCTCCTCGCGGGGGGCCGGGCGCGCACGGCGCTGCGCTCCTACGGCGTGACGCGCCCTCCGCTGCAAACGGCGCTCTGGGCAGGCCTGATCACGGCCGAGACCGGGCTCGCGATCGCAGTCGCCCTCCAGGTTCCGGACTCGGCCGAGGCCGCTGCAGGGCTGCTCACCGTGTTTGCGCTCGGGATGGTCTGGGCGATCGCTCGCGGCCGCGCCG
>VAXD01000112.1:5384-7818 GCA_005884155.1 Actinomycetota bacterium
GCGGTTGCACGGAACCTCGTGCTCGCCGCCGGGTTCGCAGTGCTGCCTTTCCTGCCGGACACCCGTCCATCGACGCAGGCTTGGCTGGCGGCGGGCCTCGTGCTCGCGCTGGCCGCGATCGCGGTGCTTGCCGTTGCGCTGCTTGCGCTTGCGCGGGAGGTCGGCGAGCTGCGGCTCGCGATCGCGCCGCAGGCCGCACTGTCGATCGACCACGAAGGCCCCGAGCTCGGCAGCCGGCTGCGCCTCGTCGAGCGCTTCCGCGGCGACTCGCCGCTGCTGCTCGCGGTCTTCAGCTCGCCCGGGTGCGCGCTCTGCCGCGCGCTCGAGCCGTCGCTGCGGCTGGTCGCCTCCGACCCGGAGGTCGAGCTCGAGGTCTTCGACGAGCAGGACGACGCCGAGGCCTGGCTCGAGCTTGCGATCCCCGGCAGCCCGTACGCGGTCGTGCTCTCGCCAGGGAACGTTCAACTCGCTCTTCCAGCTCGAGAGCATTCTCGCCACCGCGACCCGGCCGGTCAGTGCTTAGCGACGCGGTCGTCACCACGACCTCGCGGCGCGGCTTCCTGGCTCGCACAGGGAAGCTCCTCCTCGCCGTCAGCGGCGCGGGTGTGCTCGGCGCAGCGCTCCGGGCGGAGAAGGCCGAGGCGTTCCACTTCTGCGGTCACATTTACACGACCGGCTCCTGTCCGCATCCGACCGGGCTGCCGCGCATCGACGCGCACGGCTTCCCGCTGCGCGCGAGCGACGGGCACGCGGTGGACGACCTCGGGCGGCCGGTCAACGCCGCCGGGCAGCCGGTCGACGCGCACGGCAACCCGCTGCTGGATCCCGATGGGAACCCGCTGCCATCCGCTTCGCGAACACGCATCTGCGAGGCGGCCGGGCACGCGCACGGCTTCCGGCCCTACCTCGACGGCTCGTGGTATCGCTGCTGCGGCGGGCACATCCGGCGGCTCGTCGACTGCTGCGGCTACACGCGCAGGCGGATCAACGGCGACGCCGCGCTGACCGGCTACTGCTACCAGGGCCGCCACGTGTTCTGCGTCATGTACTACGACTCGAAGATCAAGTGCTGACGGCCGCGCTCTCGCTGACGGCGCTGCTCGTCGGCCTCGCAGGCGCCTGGTCGCCCTGAAGCCTCTCGATGGTCGGCACCGTGCGTGCCGGGCGCCGGCGGGGAGGGATCGCGTTCGGGGTCGGGCTCACGCTCGGCGCCTCGGCGTTCTTCGGCGCGCTGGGAGCGCTCGGTGCGGCGTTCCATCCCGGTGCGATCGTCGTGGCGGTGGTGGTGGGTGCGGCCGCATTGATGGACCTCGCGGGATTGCGCGTGCGGCCGCAGGTTCGCTTCCAGGTTCCCGAGCGCTGGCGGCGGACGATGCCGCTGCCGCGGGCGCTGTTTCTCTACGGGCTCTTGCTCGGGACCGGGGTGACGACCTTCGTGCCGGCCGCGGCGGCGTGGGCTCTGCTCGTGCTCTGCGTCGCGCTCGGCAGCCCTGCCGCCGCGATCGTAGTCGGGCTCGGCTTCGCTCTCGGGCGGACGCTGCCGGTGCTCCTGCTCGCGGCGCGGGACGCCGAGACCGCGCTCGCGGAGCGGCCGGAAGGGCTTCGCGTCCTGCGGGTGCTCGCGGCCGGAGCGCTCGTCGCGGCGCTGCTGGCCGGCGCGGCCCGTGCCGCGACGCCCGTCGCTGCGCCGGCGGGCGATCCGGGCGCTGTGGGCACGGATGTCGTCTGGCAGCAGCCAGGCGTCGGCGGCTTCCTCCTGCGCAACGGCGTCAAGACCCCGCTGCCGGGCAACGACCCCGCCGTCGGCGACGCCTATATCGCCTGGCACCTCGGCGACACGGTGACCGTCGCGGCGAGAGACACGCTCGTGCCTGTGCTCGAACTCTCGATCCCGGGCGTCGAGAAGTTGGCGGTCTCCGAGACGTGGCTGGTCTATCGGCTCGCGCTTCCCGGCGGCCGGGAGGAGATCCAGGCGCGCGCGCTCGCAGATCCGGCGACGGCTCGCGTGCTCACGCATTCCCGCGCACGCGGGCATCTGGGCCGGCCGTCGCTCACGCAGGACGTCGTGCTCTACCACCTCGACCTCGGCGGACAGAGCTCGCTCCTGTCGTTCGACCTCGCGTCGGGCAAGAAGACCGTGCTTCGCTCGTCTACGCACGCCCTGCTGCTCAACCCCGCGCGGGTCGGCGGCAAGCTGCTCTACGTGCGGGTCGAGCGGTGCGCGCAGGAGCTCCGGCTCGGCTCGCTCAGCGGAGCTGGCGCGGGCCGGGTGCTCTACGGGCTCCCTCCGCTGGCCGGGGAGGATCTTGGTCACGAGCGCGGGCACACGACCCAGGGCGAGCACCTGCCCTGCCCCCGGCCGCCGAAGCCGACCTCCCGGATGCTCTGGACGACAGCGCTCACGCCGGCCGAGGCCTACGTGACCGTGCTCAGG
>VAXD01000113.1 GCA_005884155.1 Actinomycetota bacterium
GCGCCTTGCGCACCAGCGTCTGACCGCCGGGCGCGAGGCCGAGCCGGTACTCGCGGCAGATCTCCTCGCCGAGGCCGCGGCTGTCGAGGTACTCCCGCGCCGGACCGCCCGAGGCGGAGTCCCAGAGGTAGCGCTCGTAATAGGCCGTCGCCTGCTCGAGCAGCGCGAAGAGGCGCTCCCGCCGACCGCGAGCGGCGTCCTGCTGCGGGGACGACTCCTCGTACTCGAGCGTCACGCGATAGCGCTCGGCCAGCCACTCGACCGCCTCTGCGAAGTCGAGCTGCTCGGTCTCGCGCACGAAGGTGATCAGGTCGCCGCCCTTGCTGCAGCCGAAGCAGTAGAAGAGCTTGTCGGCCGGATTGACGGAGAAGCTTGGCGTCTTCTCGTCGTGGAAGGGACAGAGGCCGGTGTAGCGCGCGCCGGAGCGGCGCAGCTGGGTGCGCGCCGAGACGACCTCGACCATGTCGGCCGCATCGATGGCCTCCCGCACCGATGCTTCGCGGATCCGCGCCATCAGCCGAGCGTCTCGGCGTAGTTGAGTGCGAAGCGATCGGTCATGCCGGCGATGTAGTCCACCACGTCGTCGACCGGCTCGCCGCGGGCGACGAGGTGGTCGAAGATCCGCTGGATGGTCGCGCGGGCGCGCGTGTGCTCGGCGCGGGCCGGTTCGGCGAGGTAGACGTGCTCGAACATGAACTCACGGAGGGTGAGCATTGCCGTGCCAATCTCCTCCGTTTGGCGGATGTCGCCCTCGCGCGCCGAGGTCTCGACCAGGTCGTGGACGAGCGTGTCGATTCGGCGGGAGCCCGTCGGGCCGAGGAGCTCGATCTCGTCGCGCGGAAGGTCGGCCGGGTCGAGCACAGCGGCGCGGATCGCGTCGTCGATGTCGTGGTTGATGTAGGCGACGCGGTCGACGAGGCGGACGATTTTGCCCTCGAGGGTGTCCGGCTCGTTCGGGCCGGTGTGGTTGAGGATGCCGTCGCGCACCTCTGCGGTCAGGTTCAGCCCGCGCCCGTCCCGCTCGAGCACGTCGACGACACGGAGCGAATGCTCGTTGTGGCGGAAGCTGCGGCCCAAGCGCTTCTGCAGCACCTCGTCGAGCGCCTCTTCGCCGGCGTGGCCGAACGGCGTGTGGCCGAGGTCGTGGCCAAGCCCGATCGCCTCGACGAGGTCCTCGTTCAGCCGCAGCGCCCGGGCCACCCCGCGCGAGATGCCGGTCGTCTCGAGCGTGTGCGTGAGCCGCGTGCGGTAGTGGTCGCCCGCCGGGTCGATGAAGACCTGCGTCTTGTGCATGAGCCGGCGAAACGCCTTCGCGTGAACGATCCGGTCGCGGTCTCGCTGGAAGGGCGTGCGAAGGCGACACTCGTCCTCGGGCACGGCGCGCCCGCGCGTCTCGAAGGAGCGCACCGCGAGCGGCGAGAGCCAGCGTTCCTCGTGCTCACGCACTCCCGCCTCGAAGGCATCCGCAACCGTTCCGGCAAGTTCCGGCACGCCGCCGATGCTAGTCATTCGACCGGGCAGCGACTACGTCGATTTCCATCGGCCGCCACCCGTAAACCGAGGGCCCGGGTCCGTCCCCCACCCCTCATTGGGTGGGGCTCGGTTCCCACCTCCCTCGCGGTCGAGGTTACCGGCGGCCGCATCACGCGTGGGTGAGCGCTTTGCGCCGAATGTGTGCCGATTGCTCCACACGCGCGCACGCACAACTGCCTCGAGCCACCTCAGATGATGATCGGCACGGTCCCGCCGTCCGCGCTCCACGCGGCGCCCGTGACGTATGAGGCGCGCTCCGAGCAGAGGAACGCGATCACCGCCGCGATCTCCTCCGGCTGCGCAAGGCGTCCCAGCGGCCTGCCCTTGCCAACCGCGTCCAGCACCTCGTCCCGGCTCGTCCCGCTGCGGCCGGCCTGCTGGTCGGCGAGCCCACCCTCGCCGAGCCACGCCTCGGTCGCCGTCGGCCCGGGCGCGACCGCATTGCAGCGGACGCCGTCGCCTGCGTAGAGATCGGCCACCAGCCGGGAGAGCGAAAGCACGGCCGCCTTCGTCACCGAATAGTCCGGCATCCCGGTTGACGGTCGCTTGCCCGCGGTGGACGCGACGTTCACGATCACGCCGCCGCCCCGCTCTCGCATCGCCGGCACGGCAGCACGAATCGCCCGGACGTAGCTCATCACGTTCAGCTGCCAGACGGCGTCCCACTGCTCGTCGGTCACCTCGAGGAAATTGCGCTGCTCGGCGAAGCCGGCGTTGTTGACGAGCACGTCGGCCGGCCCGGCTTCCGCGACGACACGTTCGGGCTCGCCCGGCCGCGAGAGATCGGCCTGCACGTGCAGTGCCTCGCCGATTCCCGGCGCCTCGCTCCGCCCGCACGTCACCACACGGGCGCCCTCCTCGACGAGCAGGCTCGCCGTCACGAGACCGATACCGCCGGTCGAACCGGTGACGATGCAGAGGCGATCGCGCAGGCCGAGGTCCACGGGGTCGCTAGCCTAACCGCGTGACCCGGATCCTCCTCGTGCGGCACGGCGAGACGGACTGGAATCTCAACCGGCGCCTCCAGGGCCACGCCGACCGCCCGCTCAACCAGACCGGGCGCGAACAGGCGCGAAGCCTCGCAGCGGCGCTCGCCGAGGAGCCGCTCGACGCCGTCTACTCGAGCGATCTCTCGCGCGCCGAGGAGACCGCCCGGATCATCGCCGGAGCCCGCGGGCTCGACGTGACCGTGCTCCCGTCGCTCCGCGAGCGGCACTTCGGCACCTGGGAGGGACTCACCGACGAGGAGATCCACGAGCGCTTCCCCGACGAGGTTGCCGACGGCGTGCTCGGAGACGGGGAGTCTCGCGATGAGCTCGACCGCCGAATCCTCGCCGCGCTCGAGCGGATCGCGGAAGATCATTCCGGCGGCACCGTGCTCGTCGTCTCGCACGGCGGCCCCCTCCGCGCCGTGCTGAGGCACTGCGGTGTCGACGGCGTCGACCGGATCGCCAACTGCCATGTCCTCCGGCTCCAAGCGGGTGACGGCGTTCTCCGGGAAATAGACTGAGGCGGCGTGGACGACTACACGAACAAGTACAAGGGCGAGCAGGTCGAGGTCGCGCTCTTCGGCGGGGACTACCAGGACGGCGTGCTCACCGCGTACTGCCTCGTCGAGGACGTCGCGCACATCGAGCTGAACGGCCACATCCTGATCCCGCTCCAGAACATCGCCTCGCTCCACTGCTCGAGCCGCTGCGACGCACCCGAGCCCGACTGGCCGCCACGGGGGCTCGAGGACGACGAGCAGCAGGACAACTAGGCTGGAGGGGCACTAGTTGCGCTTCCGGGTCGTCGTCTTCTGGAACATCCTCAAGGTCTGGCTGGTACTGCTCGGCGGGTGCGCTGCGCTCGCTGCGATCGGTTGGTCGCTGGGCGGCTACCGGCTCGCGTCGCTGCTCGTCTTCTTCGGGGCGCTCGTGGCGGCGGCTGCATACTGGTACGCGGACCGTGTCGCCCTCGGCATGGTTGGAGCGCGAGAACTGCCGCTCGGCGAGTCGCCGGCGCTGCACTCGACCCTGGCGCGCCTTGCGACGGCCGCCGGACTGCCGAAGCCCAAGCTCTACCTCCTACCCGACGGACATCCCCGCGCGCTCGGCGCCGGACGTGGGCCGCGCGGCGCGGCGATCGCGGTCAGCCGCGGACTGCTCGGGGCGGCGACTCCGGCCGAGCTCGAAGGCGTGCTCGCACACGAGCTCGCGCACGTGCGCAACCGCGACCTGCTCCTGCAGACGACCGCGGTCGTGCTCGCCGGCGCGCTGATCGAGCTGAGCCGGATCGGCGGGTGGATGCAGCGGGCGCTCCTCTTCGTACTGGGGCCGATCGCGGCCGCGTTCGTGCACCTGCTGCTCTCGCCGAAGCGCGAGTTCACGGCCGATCGCACTGCCGCCGGCCTCTGCGGCTCGCCGCACGGGCTCGCTGACGCGTTGATCCGGCTCGAGCAGGCGGCGCAGCTCGTCGAGTTCCGGGCCAACCCGGCGACGGAGCCTCTCTACACCTTCAACCCGTTCGCCGAGGAAGGGCTGGGCGCTCTCTTCGTCACGCACCCACCCGTGGGTGAGCGCGTCCGGCGACTGCGCGAGCTCGACCCCGACTGGCGGGACAAGCTGCGCGCAGCCTGAGCGCCCCGGTCAGGGCAGCTCGAACAGAATCGACTCGCGCTCGCCGTCCCGGAACCGCTGCTCCTCGGTGATCGTCCCGATGCGCCGAAACCCGGCCTTCTCTGCCACGCGCTGTGAGGCAACGTTGTCGGGGTGCGTCGTCAGCCGCAGCGGGCGTTGGCTAGCCCAGCCGCACAACAGCCGCAGGGCGCGCGTGGCCACACCCCGTCCTTGGGCCTCCGGCGCGACCCAGTACCCGATGCTCCCGGAGTCGCCGCTCAGCTCGATCGAGCCGAGAAAGGCGCCGCCGGCCGCGTCGACGATCGCGAACGGATACGAGGTCTCATCACGCCACACCTGCTCGCAACGTGCGACCCAGGTTCGGGCGTCTTCCGGTGTGTAAGGCGTCGGAATCTGCAGCATGTAGCGCGAGGTCTCGGGATCGGCGAGGCCCGCCGCGATCGCGTCGGCGTCTCGAGCTTCGATCGGCCTGAGCACGAGCTCGTCGTCCCGGATCTCCATCCGAGTGATCGTAGGGGACCATGAAAGAGGCCGCCCCGAAAGGCGGCCTCGTAAAGAAGTCGGCGGCGACCTACTCTCCCGGGAGGTTGCCCTCCGAGTACCATCGGCGCTGGCGGGCTTAACTTCTCTGTTCGGAATGGGAAGAGGTGTACCCCCGCCGCTATCGCCGCCGAAATTGTCAGGGCCCGAAAATTCACGGGCGCACCCTCAAAACTCCATAGCGACACAACGTATTCAAATCAAGACCTCGGGCAATTAGTACGGGTCCGCTGAACGCATTGCTGCGCTTACACGTCCCGCCTATCAACGTGGTGGTCTCCCACGGCCCTTACTCCCTCGAAGGGGATGGGAAGCCTCATCTCGAGGTGGGCTTCCCGCTTAGATGCTTTCAGCGGTTATCCCATCCAGACGTGGCTAATCAGCAGCGCC
>VAXD01000114.1:0-7970 GCA_005884155.1 Actinomycetota bacterium
AGCCGTCGCGTGGGTCGAGCGGCTCGAACATCCGCGGCCGCACGGTCGCGAGCTGCGGCGTCGTCGCACCCATGATCACCGAGACGATGTTGCCCCCGTAGGCCGGCTTGAACTGGATCAGGCGCCCGGCGCGGTCGATCCCGAGGTCGACGCAGTCGCCGGTCATGCCGAGCTCGAGCTCGCCCGCGGCACGCGGGCCATAGTCGCGGCCCCTGCTCGTCGAGGGGATCAGCAGGACGTGCGGCCGCTCGCGCCTGAGCACCTCCGCCAGCGCGCCCGCCCAGACGATCGGCTCGTACTCGGCCAGCGCCGGGTCGTCCGCGACGACGACTTCTTCCGCGCCGTGGCGCGCAACCTCGCGCGCCGCGTCGTCGAGCCCGTGCCCGAGCAGCAGCGCGACGTTCTTGCCACCGAGCTTGCCTGCGAGCTCCCGCCCCTTCGCGAGGAGCTCGAGCGAGACGCGCGCGGGCCGGCCCTCGACCAGCTCGACGAGCGACCAGGAGTCGTACGAGGCGCCCGGCTGCTCGCCCAGGCGCTCGGGTTTCTCCCATGAGGTCTCGGGAGCCGGTCTCTCCTCCAGCAGCTCTCGCACTCGCGCCGCCGCGGCGGCCGGATCAGTAAAGAGCTCTTGCGCGCGCTCAGGGCTGACGTCCCGCACTGCGAGGACCCGCGTCGGCGAGCCGGTCTGCCCGAAGCGCCTGTCCCCGGGCTTCGCATCCGGGACGAGGTCGGCGGCCGCCCACACATCGATCTGGCCGTTCGCGGACGGCTCGACGTCGAGCACCGCGCCCTCGGGCTGCGCGGCAACGGTGCACACGGCGGGCAAGTCGAGCTCGTAGACCTCCTCGCCCTCGTTGCCGAGCCGCCGAGCCTGCAGCTTGCCACCCACAGCATCGAGCGAGAGCGCGTTCGTCACCTGAGCCCAGCCGAGGAACGCAGCGACCTCCGGCGGCACCTGCCAGGTCTCGGAGTCGAGCGTCTTGCGCCCGCAGAGGACGAGGTCTGCGCCCTCCTTGCGGATCGCCATGGCGAGCGTCCGCGACGTGCCCAGCGTGTCGGCGACAGCGAACAGCCGGTCGGAGAGATGGACACAGCGGTCGGCGCCGAGCGCGAGCGCGGTTCGGAGCGCCTCCTCTGCCTGCGGCGGCCCCATCGTCATGGCGACCACCTCGCCGCCTTCCTCTTCCCGCAGGCGAGCGGCGTGGGCGACCGCGTAGGCGTCGAACCGATTCAGCTCCAGCGGCACGCCCTCGCGCTTGAGTGCCTTCGTCTCTTCGTCGAACTCGATCGCGTCGGGGCGCGGAATCTGCTTGACGAGGCAGACGATCTTCACGCGCGTGAGACTATCGGCCCATGCTCGGGCTGCTCTACGACATCCACGGGAACCTGCCGGCGCTGGAAGAGGTGCTCGCCCAGGCGGGTGAGCTCGGCGTCGACCGCTGGCTGCTCGGCGGCGACTACGGCACGCCGAGCCCGTGGCCGTTCGAGACGCTCGACCGTCTCCGCGAGCTCGAGAACGCAACCTGGATCCGCGGCAACGGCGAGCGCTGGTTGCGGGAGCCACCGCTCGACCGGCCCGAAGTGATGAGCGTCTACGAGCTCTTCGCGGGCGGCTTGCCGGACGACGTGGTCGACTGGCTCTACGGGCTCCCGCCGCAGGCCGAGCTCGACGGGGTGCTCTACGTGCACGGCTCGCCGCTCTCGGACGTCGAGAGCTTTGCGCCCGAGCCGCAGGACGACGAGGCTCGCATGCTCGCTGGCGTTCGCGACCGCACGATCGTCTTCGGCCACAGCCACCAGCAGTTCCGCCGGCCCGGCCCCGACGGCACCGACTTGCTCAACCCCGGCAGCGTCGGGATGCCCCTCGACGGCGACACGCGGGCGGCGTGGGCGACCCACGACGACGGCGAGTTCACCTTCCGCCGCACGGAGTACGACACGCAGCAGGCGGCCGACGCCTACCGCGCCATGGGTGGCGACTTCGGCGAGATGGCCGGCCGCAGGATCGAGCGCGGCTCGGACTAGCTCAACGACGCGTCGAGCGTGATCTCGACGTTGCCTTCGAGTGCATGCGAGACCGGGCAGTTCTCCTTCGCGCCCTCGGCGGCCTCGCGGAAGGCGGCTTCGTCGATCCCGTCTACCTCACCGCGGATCCGGAGCGCCATCTTCGTGATCGCGAAGCCCTCGCCGACCTTGTCGAACGTCGACCGCGCCTCCGACTCGAGCCGGGTCGGAGGCGTCCCGGCGCGCACCAGGCCGGCTGCGAGCGCCATCAGGATGCAGCTCGCGTGGGCGGCGGCGATCAGCTCTTCCGGGCTCGTGCCCTCGCCGCCTTCGGCGCGGTCCTTCCAGGTGACCTGGAGCCCACGTGCCGCCCCGCTGCCGAGGTCGATCGTGCCGTGTCCCTCCGCAAGCGTGCCTTCCCAGATCGAAGTCGCCGTCTTTTCAGTCGCCATCGTCGTTCCCTTCCTCGCCTGAACCGGACGGGCGATAGTACTGCCTGCCCTTGAGCTGCTCCGGCAGGTAGTCGACCTCGAAGCCCTGCGGGTCGTCGTGCGGGTACACGTAACCCTTGCCGCGCCCGAGCTTGCGCGCTCCGTAGTAGCTCGTGTCACGAAGCGCGTCCGGCGGTCGGATGTGCCCGTGCTCGCGCACGTCCGCGGCTGCTTCTTTGAGCGCGACGTAGGAGGCGTTCGACTTCGGTGCCCGCGCGAGGTAGATCGCGGCCTGCGCCAGGTTCAGCCGAGCCTCCGGGAGGCCGACGTGCTCGACCGCGTGCGCCGCCGCGACGGCCACGAGCAGGGCCCGCGGGTCGGCGTTGCCGATGTCCTCGGAGGCGAGCACGATCATCCGCCGCGCGATGAAGCGCGCGTCCTCGCCGCCCTCGAGCATCGCCGCCAGGTAGTACACGGAGGCATCGGGGTCCGACCCCCGCATTGACTTGATGAAGGCCGAGATGAAGTCGTAGTGGGCATCGCCGCCCTTGTCGTAGACAAGTGGCCGCTTGCGGGCCGCGTCCTCGACGTGCTCGGCCGCTACCCCACCGCCCTCTGCCCGGGCGGTCTGGGTCGACAGCTCGAGGATGTTGAGCGCGTTCCGTGCGTCGCCGCCGGCGCGTCGAGCGACGAGCGCCACCAGCTCGTCGTCCAGCTTCGCCTCCAGCGCGTCGGCCCCGCGTCGCACGATCAGCGCGAGCTCCTCCTCGGACAGCGGCTCTAGCTCGTAGATTTGGCAGCGCGAGAGCAGGGCCGAGTTCACCTCGAAGTACGGGTTCTCGGAGCGTCACGAGCCCTTCCTCGACCGCCGGTAGGAGCGCGTCCTGCTGCGCCTTGTTGAAGCGGTGGATCTCGTCGAGGAAGAGGATCGTCCGCTGCCCCGAGCCGCCGAGCCCGTCGCGCGCGCGGGCGAGCACGGCTCGCACGTCGGCGACCGTCGCGGACACGGCCGAAAGCTCCTCGAACGCTGCGCCGGTCGTCTCGGCGACGATTCGCGCGAGCGTCGTCTTGCCGCTCCCGGGCGGGCCGTAGAGGATCATCGAGCCGACGCGGTCCTCGGCGATCGCGAGTCGCAGCGCCGAGTGCTCGCCGAGGACGTCCTCCTGGCCGACGAATTCATCCAGCGTGCGCGGGCGAAGGCGCGACGCGAGCGGCGCCAGTTCGTTGATCCGCTCCTTGGCGGCGTCGGCGAAGAGATCGCTCATGCCGGGAAGTATGCTCCCGGGCCTGGCGACTACGACTGATTCGCTGCGGGCCGAGGTCACGGAGCTCCTGCAGGAGCTAATCCGCCTCGACACGGTCAACCCGCCGGGTAACGAGACCGCGGCGGCCGAGCTGTTGCGCGACTACCTCGCCGAGAGCGGAGTCGAGAGCGAGCTCTACGCGAGGGAGCCGGCGCGGGCGAATCTGGTCGCGCGGATTCCCGGCCGCGGCGACGGCCCGAGCTTCCTGCTGCTCTCGCACACCGACACGGTCGTCGCCGACCCGGCCGAGTGGCAGGTCGACCCATGGTCGGGCGAGCTGCGCGACGGCGAGATCTGGGGGCGCGGCGCGCTCGACATGAAGGGCGAGGTTGCGGCCAGCGCGGTCGCGATCGCCTCCCTCGCCCGCGACGGGTTCCAGCCGCAGGGCGACCTGATCTTCGTCGCGGCGGCCGACGAGGAGGTCGGCTACGACTTTGGCCTGTCCTGGCTCTGCAAGGAGCATCCGGATGCCGTTCGCGCCGACTACGCACTGAACGAGGGCGCCGGCGAGCGCGTCGAGTTCGCCGGCAGGCCGTTCTACCTCTGCTCGACCGCGGAGAAGATGAGCTCGCCGTTCCGGCTCGTTGTGCACGGACGGGCTGGTCACGCGTCGATGCCGGGAATCGCGGACAACGCCCTGGTCAAGGCGGCGCCGTTGATCGAGCGGCTCGCGGAGTACCGGCCCGCGCTGCGGCTGGAGGCGGAGACGGCGGCGCTCGTCGAGGCGATCGCGGGCCAGAGGCTCGAGGCGTCCCAAGCGCTCGACCTGGCGCGCGGGCTCGACCCGTTCGCCGCCGAGCTGCTCGAGCCGCTGCTCTCGTTCACGCTCTCACCGACGATGATCTCCGCCTCCGAGCGGCAGAACGTGATTCCGTCCACCTGCGAGGTTGTGGTCGACTGCAGATTGCTCCCGGGCCAGGCGCAGGCCGAGGTCGAGCCGGTGCTGCGCGAGGTGCTCGGCGAAGGCGACTTCGACTTCGAGTGGCTCGACGGCCGCGGCGGCACGCGTTCGCCGTTCGAGGGGCCGCTGTGGGACGCGGTGCAGAGCTGGGTCGCGGCGACGGAGCCGTCGGCGGCGGCTGTCCCGGTCTGCGTCCCGGGCTTCACCGACAGCCACTGGCTGCGCGAGGCGTTCGGGACGGTCGCGTACGGGTTTTTCCCGGCGCGCACGATGGATGCGCAGCTCGCGGCGCGCCTGATCCACTCCGCCGACGAGCGAATCGCGGTCGAGGATCTCGAGCTCGGCGTCGACTGCTTCCGCCACGTCGCGCGCACGGTCTGTGGCTAGTCTGGGCCCATGAGCGACGACAAGATCCGGCTCGGCGGGATGGCGCTGCTGAACGGCGTGCTCGTGCACGGGCCGAACGCTTGGGCCTGCGCGATCCGCACCGATGACGGAGAGCTCAAGGTGGCCGGCGAGATCAAGCCGCTGCGGGCGAGCAAGATTCAGTCGGCGCTCCTGCGCGGGCCGGCTCGACTCGCCGAGGTCTTTGCGCTGCTGCCGATGATCAGGCGGCGCCTGCCCGAGGCACGCTTGCCGTTCCAGCGGCGCGGCGTGCTCGCGGCGATGTTCGCGACCGCGGCGACGGTGCGCGTCGTGAAGGGCTCCCGCAGCCTGACGCCGTTCACCCGCGAGCTCTTCGCCGGGCTCCTCTCGGCGGTGCCGGCGGTGCTGGCGCTGCGCGGCTCCGACCTCGCGGCCTACCACGGCGCGGAGCACATCTCGATCGGCAGCTACGAGCACGGCGCGCCGCGCGAACGCGAGCACGAGCGCTGTGGCTCGCACATGCTCGGCCCGCTGATCGCCACCACGGCCGTCGGCGGAGCGCTCGCCACCCGCGCTCCGGCGCACCTACGGGCACCGGCCCGCCTCGCCGCCCAGCTCGGAGCGCTCGCTGCCTCGACGGAGATCTTCAGCTGGATGGTGCGCAATCCGGACAACCCTCTCGCCCAGGCGCTCGCCAAGCCGGGCCACGAGCTCCAGCACCGCGTGGCGACCGCCGAGCCGACCCCCGAGCAGCTCGAGGTCGCCGAGGCCGCGCTCGCGCGCTGCCTCGAGCTGGAGAGAGCGGCAGATGGAGCGGACTCGAACTAAGCGGCTCCCGCCGGAGATCTTCGAGCTCCCCGTCGAGAAGATGCGGGAGGGCTACTACACCGACGCCTACTTCAACCACACGCGGGAGATGCTCCTGCGCGACGGGCGCCACCCGCGGGTCGTCATGCAGGCCTTTCAGAAGAAGCACTCGCACCTCGGCGGGATCGACGAGGCGATCGCCGTGCTCAAGCTCTGCGCGGACGACTGGGACGACCTGACCGTCCATGCGCTCTACGACGGCGATCCGATCGAGCCGTACGAGCCCGTACTGACGATCGAGGGCGACTACACGAGCTTTGCGCACCTCGAGACCGTCTACCTCGGCGTGCTCGCACGGCGCACGTTGATCACGAGCAACGTCGTTCGCGTGCTCGAGGCGGCGAACGGCAAGCCGATCATCTTCATGCCGGCTCGGCACGATCACCATCGCGTCCAGACCGGTGACGGCTACGCGGCGTACGTCGCGGGCCAGGTCTGTGGGACCGAGATCGGCGTCACCTCCGACGCGCAGGCGTCCTGGTGGGGCGGCCGCGGCGTCGGCACGGTGCCTCACGCGCTGATCGCGTCCTACGGCGGGAACACGGTCCTCGCGGCGACCAGGTTCGCCGAGCATACGGATCCCGACATGAACATCACTGTGCTCGTCGACTTCGAGAACGACTCGGTTCGCACGGCGTTGGAGGTCGCGCGCGCGCTCGGGCCGCGACTCTGGGGCGTGCGGCTCGACACCTCAGGGCAGCTCGTCGATCGTTCGCTCTGGGACGAGATGGGCGACTTCGAGCCGCGCGGCGTCAACGAGCGGCTCGTGCGCAAGGTGCGCGAAGCCCTGGACCGCGACGGCTTCGAGCGCGTGAAGATCGTCGCGTCGGGCGGGTTCGACGCGGAGCGCATCCGCGCGTTCGAGCAGCTGGGCGTCCCGGTCGACTCTTACGGCGTCGGCTCCGCGCTGATCCGCGGCGAGAACGACTACACGGCCGACATCGTGATGACGGACGGCCGCCCGTCGGCGAAAGCGGGGCGCCGCTACCGGCCGAGCCCACGCGTTGAGCTCGTCGAATGAAGATCGTCCTCTGGGACGTCGACACGCAGCGCGACTTCATGCTTCCCGAGGGGAAGCTCTACGTTCCGGGAGCCGAGGAGACCGCGCCGGCGATGGCGCGGCTCGTCGGGGCGGTGCGCGAGGCGGGGGTCGTGCATGTGGCCTCCGCAGACGACCACGAGCTGACCGACCCCGAGATCTCGGACGAGCCGGACTTTCAGAACACGTACCCGCCGCACTGCCTGCGCGGGACGCCGGGCGCGGAGAAGATCGACGAGACGAAGCAGTCGGATCCGCTGCCGCTCTCGCTCGTGCCGTACCCGCCCGGGCTCGTCCCGGGACTCGTTGACGGCCGTCGTGAGATCCTGCTGCTGAAGAAGAACTTCGACGTCTTCACCAACCCGAACACCGACGCGCTGCTCGACGCTCTCGATCCGAAGGAGCTCGTCGTCTTCGGCGTTGCGACGGATGTCTGCGACGACGCGGCGATCCGCGGCTTCCTGCGCCGCGACCTGCGTGTGACCTTTGTCGAGGACGCAGCGCGCGGGCTCGACGAGGTGCGCGGAGGGCGGGGTCGAGTTCGCGACGACCGACACGGTCATCGAGCGGCTTGCGTGAGCCGCCGCTGGTGACGCGGGCGCTCGAGCTCGAGCGCCGGCTCGGCTTCACGCACTCGTCGATCCCGAAGGTGGGCCACCTCCTGCACGTCCTGGCCGCCCAGCGCGGGCGCACCCGCGTGGGAGAGCTCGGCACCGGCTGCGGCGTGGGTGCCGCCTGGATCGTCTCGGCGCTCCCGCCGACCATCCCGTTCGTCACCGTCGAGGTCGACCCGACCCTCGCGGAGGCCGCTGCGGAGCTCTTCGCCGAGGACGAGAATGTGACCGTGCTCCAGGGCGACTGGCACGAGCTGATGCCGACCGAGGCGCCGTTCGACCTGCTCTTCTACGACGGCGGCGGCAAGCAGCACCCGGAGCTCGACGGCGAGCAGGTCGTCGGCCTGCTGGCGCCGGGCGCGACGATCGTGATGGACGATCTCACTCCCGGCCGCGAGCTTCACGACGCCGTGCGCGAGTTCTGGCTCAACCACCCCGAAATCG
>VAXD01000114.1:8010-13878 GCA_005884155.1 Actinomycetota bacterium
GGGCCCGAAACCGACGCATAACGAGACAGGATGGATTGGCTGGTCGTTTTCCGCGACGAGTTCGCGAACTGGCTTCCGCTGCTCTTCGCGGTGCTGCTGATCATGATGGTCTACATCCTCTGGCGCACGCTCCAGGTGATGCCGCGCGTGACCGCCGCGAAGACCATCACGGCGAGCGCGAACGTCTCGTGGGACGACGTCGCCGGGCTCGACGAGGCCAAGGACGAGCTCCACGAGGTGATCGACTTTCTGCGCGACCCGGAGCGCTTCGGCCGGCTCGGCGCGCGCGTGCCCAAGGGGATCCTGCTCTACGGCCCGCCCGGCACCGGCAAGACGCTCCTCGCCAAGGCGATCGCCAGCGAGGCGGGCGCCAAGTTCTTCGCGCAGAGCGCCTCCGCGTTCGTCGAGATGTTCGCCGGCCTCGGCGCGGCGCGGATCCGGAAGCTCTTCGAAGAGGCGCGGAAGAACGCGCCTGCAATCGTCTTCATCGACGAGCTCGACGCGGTCGGCGCCCAGCGCACCGGCCACGGCTTCTCGCGCGAGCAGGACCAGACGCTGAACCAGCTGCTCGTGGAGCTGGACGGCTTCGAGGCGCGCGAGCAGGTGATCGTGATGGGCGCGTCCAACCGCCTTCAGGATCTCGACATCGCGCTGCTCAGGCCGGGGCGCTTCGACCGGCAGGTCTTAGTGGCTGCGCCGGATCTCGCCGGCCGCGAGGCGATTCTCGGCGTCCACACGCGCGGCAAGCCGCTCGCGGAGGAGATCGACCTCAGGTCGATTGCTCGCCAGACCGCCGGCCTCACCGGCGCCGAGCTCGAGAACATCGCCAACGAAGCTGCGATCTTCGCCGGTCGCAAGGGCCAAAAGGTGCTCCACCAGCACGATTTCGAGGAAGCGATGGAGCGTGTCGTCGCCGGCCTACAGCAGCGGAAGGTGATGACCGAGAAGGAGCGGCGGATCGTCGCCTACCACGAGGCCGGACACGCGGTCATGTCGCACTTGACCGGCGACCTGCTCCCGGTGCACAAGGTCACGATCGTCTCGCGCGGAAGCGCGCTCGGCTACACGCTCAACCTGCCGAGCGAAGAGCGTTACCTGCACACGACAGAGGAGTTCGAGGACCTGCTGAAGGTCTTCCTCGCCGGCCGCGCGGCCGAGCAGGTCGTCTTCGGCCGGATCACGAACGGCGCCGCGAACGACCTCGAGAAGGCGACCGAGCTCGCGCGAGCGATGGTGTTCGACTACGGCATGTCGAACGCCGCGGTCTCGCGCACGATGCGCGCCGACAACTACGCGCTCTCGGAGGAGACGAAGGCCATCCGCGACCACGAGCAGGCGCGGCTGACCGACGAGGCGTTCGCCGAGGCCCTTCGGCTGCTCGTGAAGCACCGCCCCTCGCTCGACCGGATCGCGCTCGCGCTGCTCGACAAGGAGACGCTCGACAAGGACGAGCTCGCCGAGCTGCTGGAGGGCACCGAGGCCGAGTCACGCTCCTCGGAGACGGTCGGCACCGTTCGCGTCGTCGCCGCGGACTAACATCGGCGGCGTGGAGCCGCGCGGAATTCACCACCTCGGGGTTGTGGTCGACGATCTCGACGAGGCTGTCGCCAGCTACGAGCGCTTGCTCGGCGCGCAGCTCGAGCACCGCGAGCTCGTGCCCGACCAGGGCGTCGAGGCAGCGTCGCTGCGGGTCGGCTCAGGCCGGGTCGAGCTGCTCGCCTCGCTCGGCGAGGAGACGCCCGTCGGCAAGTTTCTGGCGAAGCGCGGCCCCGGGATGCACCACGTCGCCTACGAGGTCGCCGACGTCGGCGAGGCGCTCGGCGAGCTCTCGTCCGAGGGTGCCGAGCTGATAGACGAGCAGCCCCGGCGCGGCCTCTTCGGGCTCGAGGTCGCGTTCGTCCACCCCGACTCGATGCACGGGGTTCTCGCGGAGATCGTGAGCAGTGGCTGACGAGCAGGTCAGAGTCGAGGTCGCCTTCGACGGCGGCCAGGTGCTGTCGGTGCTCGTGGCGGCGGGCGCCGCGGACGAGCTGGAGCGGGCGCTCGGCGGCGCAGCGGCGGGCGGAGCGTTCGCCCTCGAAGCCGAAGACGGCCGCTATACGGTCGCGCTCGGCAAGGTTGTCTACGTCAAGCGGTTTACGCGCGAGTCCCATGTCGGTTTCACGCCGTAGTTAAAGGCACGCGTCCGGCGGGCATGCGTATCCCATGTCGGCGACCGCGCCGAACGCTACGGCTCGCGCCGAAGACCTCTGGGCGTTGGTGGCCAGGGCCCAGAAAGGGGAGCGCGAAGCGCTGGAAGAGCTCTACCTCCAGCACTTCGACCGCATCTACAGCTACCTGCACCTGAGCGTCGGCAACCGGCACGACGCCGAGGACCTGACAACGCAGACGTTCCTCAGGATGCTCGAGGCGATCGGCCGTTTCCGCTGGAAGTCGGCGCCGTTCTCGGCCTGGCTCTTCCGGATCGCGCACAACCTCGCGATGGATCACTTCCGCGCGACACGCCGCTGGCAACCGGAGGAAGAAGTGCCCGAGCCGTCCGAGGCCGAGAGCTCCGCGGAGGAGGCTGCGCTTCAGTCGATCGGCCGCAAGAGCATGCTCCAGCTGATCGAGAACCTCTCGGACGAGCAGCAGCAGGTGCTGACGCTGAAGTTCGTCTTCAACTTCTCGAACGGCGAGGCGGCGACAATCCTCGACAAGACCGAGGGCGCCGTGAAGTCACTCCAGCACCGCGCGCTCGCCTCCCTGCACAAGCAGATCTCGTCAAGCTAGCGGCGTGCTTCGTGTGGGAATCGTGGGGCTTCCCGGCTCCGGACGATCGACGCTGTTCGCCGCGCTGACGGGCGGCCACGGGCCGGTCGGCACGGTGCCGATTCCGGACGAGCGGCTCGAGCCTGTCGCCCGGATCGAAAGCTCGGCGAAGGTGACGCCGGCGACGCTCGAGGTCGTAGACGTGCCGGGCACGGGCTCGGCGCTGCTCGGGAACCTGCGCCAGATGGACGCGCTGCTCGCCGTCGTGGACGCCTTTTCCGGGACGCGCGACCCGGCCGCCGATCGCGAGGCGCTGCTGCTCGAGATGGTCGTGGCCGACCGCGACCACGTGGAAGGCCGACTCGAGCGCGTGCGAACGCAGGCGAAGTCGGGTGACCCGCGCCTGCGGGAGGAGGTTGCCGAGCTCGAGCGCGTTCTCGCGCACACCGAGGAGGGGCGGCCGCTCTCCGACTACCCGGGCGAGCTCCCGCGCGAGCTGGAGCCGTTGACGACGAAGCCGCTCGTCGCCATCGAGAACGGCTCCGGCGGGATCGATCTGAAGCTCGAGGCAGAGCTCGCGGAGCTGCCGCCGGAAGAGGCGAAGGAGTTCCGCGACGGCCCGTCGGCGCTTGAGTCGGTGCTGCAGGACGTGTTCGCGGCGGCCGACCTGATCACGTTCTTCACCGCCGGCCCGACGGAGACGCGCGCCTGGACGCTGACGCGCGGCGAGACGGCTCTCGACGCAGCCGAGGCGATTCACACCGACATCGCGCGCGGCTTCATCCGCTGCGAGGTGATCCCGTGGGATGCCTTCGTCGAGGCCGGCTCGCGCGCGGAGGCCGGGCGCCGCGGCCTCCAGCGCGTCGAGGGCAAGACGTACGTCGTCGCGGACGGGGACGTCCTCAACGTCCGCTTCAACGTGGGCTAGCAGCAGCCGCTGCAGCAATCGCAGTCACAATCACAACAGCTCATTGCGTCGCCTCCTTTCGTGTCTCGCTCGATCCGACGCTAGCTGTTATATTGATAGACGTCAATGAAAGCAGGGCTCAAAGTTCTCAACCAGCCGTGCTGCGCGCCGGGGGCGCCGCCGCTTCCGCGCGACGACGCAGAGCGGCTGGCCGCGCACTTCAAGGCGCTGGCCGACCCGGCCCGCGTCGCGATCGTCAACCGGCTCGCCGGCGCCGATGACGTCTGCGTCTGCGAGTTCCGGCTCGGGCTCTCGCAGCCGACGGTCTCGCACCACCTGCGGATCCTGCGCGAGGCGGGGTTGATCGAAGTCGCGCGCAAGCGCGGAACCTGGGTCCACTACCGGTTGGTGCCGGAAGCGGTCGAGCAGCTCGCTTTCGCTCTCGGCGGTCAGTCGAATCCCGCTCCCGGCCGCGGCTGAGCCGCGGCCTCCGCTCTCTGGTGGCTCCGTCGAGCCTACGCCACTGGACGAGTAGCCGCGGTCGCGTCGAGCTGATTCGCGTGGTAGAGCACGCTCGCCTCGGCGGTTCTGGCCGCGCGGGCGTCGTGGTGCGCGGCGACAGCGTGCAGTAACTCCGCGCGCGCGTCCGCTTCGAGCGCGGTAGCCCGCTCCTCGATCAGCCTCAGCCCGAGATGGACGTGGCCCAGGAGGCGCCCCTCCTCGGTCTGGCGGAAAGTGGGACCGCGCTCTAGCTCGCGCGTGCGGCCGACGTCGTGTAGCAACGCCGCCGCGAGGAGCAGGTCGGTGCGCAGCCGCGGGTGCAGCTGCGCCGCCTCGCGGCAGAGCGTCGCGACGCCGACCGTGTGCTCGAGCAGCCCGCCCGCGTAGGCGTGGTGCGTCTCGGCTGCGGGTAGCCCGCGCAAAGCAGCGCGAAACGGCTCGTCCGCGACGAATCGGCTAACCGTCTCGCGCAGGCCAGGGTGCGAGATCTCCGCGGCGAGGAACTCGAGGAACCCGTCGAGCTCGGCGGCATCGCGGCGCATCGCGGGCGCGAGCTCCGCGGGGTCGGCCTCCGCCGCTTCCAGCGAGCGCACGTCGAGTTGAAGCCGGTCGCGGAAGCGCTCGACCCGGCCGAGCACGTGCACGGCGTCGCCCTCGCCGAACCGCCCGTCGAGCAGCTCGACGTCCGACCAGACGCGCGCCTCGATGCGCCCGCTCGGGTCGACGAGCTCGAGCGCAAGGTAGGGTGCGCCGGCCTTCGTGCGCCGCCGCTCCTTGCGCGCGACCGCGTAGACGCCTTCGACCACCCGGTCCTCGGCGAGGGATGCGATGGCGGCCGACACGGGACGAGTCTAGGCGGGAAGCCGGATGCTAGGCTCGGCCGCGATGGCCGAGGTCAAGCCGTTTCGCGCCGTTCGCTACGTCGAGGCGGCCGGGCCGCTCCAGAGCCTCGTCGCCCCGCCGTACGACGTGATCTCGCCCGAGGAGCGCGAGCGCTTCCGCGCCGCGAGCTCGTACAACGTCGTCCATTTGACGCTGGCCGACGACGAGGCCGAAGCGGGCCGGCTCTGGCGCGAGTGGCGCGCCGACGGAGTGCTCGAGGACGAGCCCGAGGGCGTCTGGTGGCTGTCGCAGGACTACGTCGGCCCGGACGAGGTCGCGCGTACGCGCGAGCCGTACGAGACGCGGGTCGTCCTGCCCCACGAGCGCACACACCGCGGCCCGAAGGAAGGCCGTTTGCGCCTGCTCCGTGAGACCCGCGCGCAGCTGGAGCCGCTCTTCTTCCTCTACGAGGGCGAGCCGGTCGCGCGGCGGCCCGACCGCGAGCCGGACCTCGAGGTCGAGGGCGCGCGGCTGTGGCGTCTCCCGCCCGACGGGATCGCCGAGGCGTTCGCCGACCGGCAGCTGCTGATCGCCGACGGCCACCACCGCTACGAGACCGCGCTCGCCTATGGGCCGGACGTCGACGTCCTCGCCGTGCTCGTCAGCCTCGACGATCCGGGCCTGACGATCTTCCCGACGCACCGCGTCTTCGAGCATTCGCCGAGCGAGGAGCTCGACACCGAGGAGACGCTGCCCGGCCCCGAGGCGGCTCTGCGCGCCCTCGATCAGGTGCCGCACGATCGAGCGGCGGCGGTGGTCTATCGTGACGGTCGTTCCGAGCTGGCCGTGGACGGGAACGAGCTCGACGTGCAGCTCGTCGACCGGCT
>VAXD01000115.1 GCA_005884155.1 Actinomycetota bacterium
CACGCGCGCGAACCGATACTCGTTGCTGCGCACGCTCATCGCATCGCCTCGGGTGACCGTCGAGGCGCGAACGCAGACGAGCACCTCGTCCTCGGCGGGCACCGGTCGCTCGACGTCGTCGACGCGCAGCACCTCAGGAGGCCCGTACCGGTCGTGGACGACCGCCCTCATGCCGCCGGCTCGGTCCAGACGAGCGCTTCACCGTCGAGCACAACCGTTTCGTCCTGATTGGTGATCGTGGTGCGCAGCTTCGTCATCGGCTTGTCGGGCCGCACCTCGAGCACCTCGACCTCGGCCGTGATCGTGTCTCCCGGCCGGACCGGGGCGCGGAAGCTCCAATCGACGTGCAGGAAGACGCTTCCCGGGCCCGGCAGGTCCTCCGCAACGACGGCGTTCAGGAGGCCGGAGGTGACGCCGCCCTGGACGATGATCCCGCCGAAGCGGCTACGGCTCGCCAGCGCCTCGTCGTAGTGCAGCGGGTTGCGGTCGCCGGTGAGCTCGGTGAAGAGCTCGATGTCGCGTGCCGCCACCTCTCGCGTGCGCCGGGCGATTTGACCGACTCGGAGCTTTGTCACGGCGCGCGAGCCTACTAGTTAGCGGTTGCGACGGCCGATGCGCGTGAGGGGGTAGAGAAGGGCAGCCGCGCCGATCGTCGCCGCGCCGCCGGCGACCGACGTCAGCGGCAGTGCGAACGCGAGCACCAAGCAGCCCGCCAATCCGGCGATCGGAACGACGAGCCGCCTGCGCAGCGTCACCGCCGACGTATTCGCTACCGCGTAGTAGAAGAGGACACAGAACGAGCTGAATCCGATCGCGCCGCGAATGTCGCCGACGGACGCGACCACGACGACGATCGCGCCAACGGCCAGCTCGGCCCGGTGCGGAACGCGTCGTCGCTCGTGCACGGCCGCGAGCGCGTGGGGGAGGTGCCGGTTCGCGGCCATCGCGAAGACCGTCCGCGAGACACCGGCAAGCAGCGAGAGCAGGACGCCGAGCGAGGCAACCGCGGCTCCGATCTGCACGGCCGGCTCGAGCTGGTCGAGCGATCCGGCGTGGACGACCGCGCGGAGCGGCGCGTCGGTCGCGGCCAGCGTGGCCGGCGAGGCGGCGAGCAGCGCGGCCACGTCGACGGCGGCGTAGACCGCGAACGTCAGGCCCAGCGCTAGCAGGATCGCCCGCGGAATCGTCCGGGCCGGTTCTCGCACCTCCTCGCCGAGCGTCGCGATCCGCGCGTAGCCGGCAAACGCAAAGAAGAGCAGCCCGCCCGCGCGCAGCACTCCGACGACGCCGCCACGAGAGTGCGTCAGGTGCGACGTGTCCACTGTCCCGCCGCCGAGCGCGGCCACGACGAAGACCGCGAGCGCGGCGAGCACCACGACGACGATCGCGCGGGTCACGCCGGCGGTCTTGTCGATCCCGGCGAGGTTCACCGCCGTCAGAGCGACGACCGCGCCCGCGGCGAGTGGATGCGCAAATGATGGAGCGACGTAGTGCGCGAACGTCAGCGCCATGGCCGCGCAGCTCGCGAGCTTTCCGGCCACGAAGCCGGCGCCGGCGAGGTAGCCCCAGAAATCGCCCAGCCGGCGGCGCCCGTAGACGTAGGTGCCGCCGGACTCGGGATAGAGCGCGGCCAGTCGCGCGGATGACGTGGCGTTGCAGTACGCAACTGCGCCGGCGAGCACGAGCCCGAGCAGAAGCGCCGAGCCCGCCGCGTGCGCAGCCGGCGCGATCGCCGCGAAGATCCCGGCGCCGACCATCGAGCCGAGCCCGATCACGACCGCGTCGAAAGGCCCCAGCCGCCGGGCGAGCCGCGTGGGCTCCGTCATTCGCGCGGCCATGCAGCGACGCTACACCGCTGCCCGTGGGAGGATTCGTCCAGCGTGAATCACCCGCAGCCCGGCATTTTCGCTCTCGGGACCGCGTCGCACGCCTATCTCGAGCTCGACGCGTCGAATTCGTCGCTGCGGCCGGAGCTCGTCCGAACGATCGCGTCGCTGCGCGAGCCGCGCACGACCATGGAAGGCGTCAACCTCGTCGCCGGCTTCCGGCCCGAGTTGTGGCGCGAGGTCGCGGGCGACGACGCGCCGGCAAGCCCGAAGGGATTCGACGCGCCCTTGGCCGGGGCGGAGGGTTTCGTGATGCCCGCGACCCAGCACGACGCCGTCCTCTGGCTGTCCGGCAGCGCCTACGACGTCGTCTTCGAGGTCTCGATGGCGATCCGCGAGCTGGCCGGTGTCGCGACGGTCGTCGAGGAAACGTCGAGCTGGCCGTACCGGCACGATCGTGACCTGACCGGCTTCATCGACGGCACCGAGAACCCGACGCTGATCGACGCGCCCGAGCTCGCCGTCATCCCGGAGGGAGAGCCCGGGGCGGGCGGGACGGTGCTGCTCCTGCAGAAGTGGGCGCACGACGCAAGCCTCTGGGAAGCGCTCTCCGACGGCGACCAGGAGCTCGTGATCGGCCGCAGGAAGACCGACAGCGTGGAGCTCGAGAACAAGCCGGCCGATTCACACGTGGCGAGCACCGATCAGGATCGCTTCGGGAAGATCTTCCGGCGCAACATGCCGTACGGCACTGTGACCGACCACGGGACGATGTTCGTCGGCTTCAGTGCCGCCCAGTCGCGGCTCGCCGACATGCTGGTCAGCATGGCCGGCTCGGCGAGCGCTCCTCGCGATGCGCTGACGCGCTACTCGCGGCCGCTCACCGGCGCGTACTACTTCGTCCCGTCGATCGAGGCCCTGCGCAGCCTCGCCGGAGCGTAAAGGCCGTCCCCCGCGAACGCACGTCGCTGAGCACCTCGACTTCGGGGGCCGACTGTGAGAGGGTCGATGTTGTGGTGATGCGCTCAGCAACCACACCGCGGCTCCTGGCGGACTCGCTTCCGCCCTGGTGGGTGCTGTTGATCACGGGGATCGGCTGGACGGTGGTGGCGCTGATCCTGCTCCGCTTCGACTACACCTCAGTGTCGTCGATCTCGATTCTCTTCGGGCTCGTCGCGCTCGCGGCCGGCTTCATGGAGATCGGATTGATCTTCATGAGCCACGGCTGGTGGAGGCTCCTGAACGTGCTCCTTGCGATCGCCTTCATCGTCTCGGGCATCGTGGCGTTCATCCATCCCGGGAGCACGTTCCTCGCCCTCGCGGCGGTCTTCAGCTTCTTCTTCATCTTCGCGGGGACCTTCGATGTGATCTGGGCAATCTCGGCCCGCCACGAGATCGAGGTCTGGTGGTTGCAGCTGATCGGCGGAATCATCGAGATCGTGCTCGGGTTCTGGGCGGCCGGCTACTACGGCCGGAGCGCGATTCTGCTGATCGCCTGGGTGGCGGCCTTCGCGATCATCCGCGGTGTCAGGGACATCGTGCTCGCCTTCCGCGTGCGCGAGATTCAGCACCCGGCCTAGAGATCGTCGACGATCGGGTAGCGGGCGTCCGCGTCGAGGCAGGCAGCGGCGAAAAGCGCGGTGCCGACGTGGCCGGTCCACAGCGAGTAGCGGCCGCGGCCGTTCGCCGCCCGAAGGCGTTCGCCTTGGCGGAGCGCGTGGACCGCGAACCGCCGGGCACGCTCGAGCCAACGCTCGTCGCCCGTGCGCGCGAAGGCCTTGAGGAGCGCGAAGCCGTTTCCGGACGTGCCGTGGCAGAGGCCGTGACCCTTCACGTCGCCGTGCGCGCCGGCACGCCAGATCAGCTCGGCCCCTTCGAGTAGCAGCTCCTCGTCGAGGTACTCCCAGGCGCCGGCGACGATGCCGGGCGCGCCCGTGCACCACTGGAGGCGGATGGTTCCATCCGCCCTGACCAGCGTGGTACTAGGCGCACCGGGCCAGTTCGCGAGGCCGTCCTCGCGGAAGGCGGTGCGGGCGAGCACGTCAGCCATGTCGGAGGCAAGCGCGTCGTCCGGCTCGAGCCGGAGCAGGGCGAGCGTGTTGCCGGCGCCGCCGTGCAGCGTCCCGAGACCGCGGTAGTCGTCGTCCTGCCGCCAGAGCCCGTCGTCGCCTCGTCGTGCTCGCAGCGCTTCGGCCGTCTCCCGCGCAGCCTCGTGCCAACGCGCCTCGCCGGTCCAGTCCGCCATCGCCAGCGCGGCGAGGAGCGTCCCGGGCGCGCCCCACGCGATGTCGTCAGTGGGATTCGTGACGTTCCCGCGGACGAGCGCGTGCAGATCGTCCGCCAGCCCGGGGTCAGGCTTCAGCCGGAACGCCGCGAGGAGCGGCCCGGTCTGCCCGCGGAGCAGCGCCCCCGGAGCCGCGTGCAGCTCGCCCTCCGCGAGATCTGCCTCGAAGTCGGGGTCCGCACGCTCCAGCTCGACCATGCGCGACGCGGCCGCGGCGAGGTCGAGCGACGTCTCGGCATGCCCCCGCCGGCACAGCGCGTCGACCGCCCAGAGCACGCCGGCCGCGCCCACGTAGAGGTTCGTCGCCGGCCGGGGCGTCTCCCAGCCGTCCCAGTCGTACACGGGCCACAGCGTCTCAGGATCGAACGCCGCGTCGGCGTCGGCCACGATCGCCGCGATCGCGTCGCGAGCCCGCCCGTCGTCCCACGCCTCGTCGGTCAGCGGCTCGAATTGCGCAGCGTCATACAGCACGACGCGGCGCCGCAAATGCGACCTCTTCGATGTAGCACCAGCTCCAGTCCTCGCCGGGCTCGGCCGAGCGGATGATCGGGTGGCCGCTCTCATCGGCGTGCGCGGTCGCGTGCCGGTTCGGCGACGAGTCGCAGCAGCCGATCTTCCCGCAGGTCATGCACATACGCAGGTGCACCCAGCCGCTGCCGATCTTGAGGCATTCCTCGCAACCCTCGATCGTCTCGGGCAGAGCAGTCACCTCGATCTGATCGAGATGCGCGCAGATAGGGGTCGCAGCCATGAGCGCTCTCTCAGTAACTGACGCCGAGCTCGGCGAGCCGGCTGAAGATGAGCGAGGCGACCATCGATCCCTCGCCGACCGCCGCGGCAACGCGCTTCGTCGAACCGTGCCGCACATCGCCTGCGGCGAACAGCCCGACCCGGCTGGTCTCGAGCGGCAACGGATCGCGCTCGAGCGGCCAGCAGTCCGGCAGTTTCCCATCAGCAACCAGGTCCTGGCCCGTGAGGATGTAGCCCCGCTCGTCAGTGAGCACGTGCTCCCGGGAGCACCACTCGGTGTGCGGCGACCCGCCGATGCAGAGGAAGACGCCGTCGACGGCCTGGTCCTGCATCTTTCCGGCGGAGTCGGTGAAGGTCACTCCGCTGAGCGCCCCGTCGTTCGTGTGCAGCTCGGTCAGCACAGTCTCGAGATGGACGTCGATCAGCGGGTGCTTCTCGATCCGCTCGATCAGGTAGGCGGACATACTCTTGCTGAGCGACTCGCCGCGGACGAGCATCGTCACGCGAGCGGTCTGATTTGCGAAGTTGAGCACGGCCTGACCTGCCGAGTTGCCGGCGCCGACCACCACGACGTCCTGGCCGGAGCACTGGGCGGCCTCGCTCCGGCCGGCTCCGTAATAGACGCCGTCGCCGATCAGGTCGTCGATGCCTTTCAGCTCGAGGCGGGTCCAATCCATTCCGGTAGTCGCGAGGACGACCGAGGCGCTGACCTCGGAGCCGTCGTCGAGGATCAACCCGACCGGCTCGTCGTGGCCGTTCATCCGGCTGCCTCTGACTCCGCGCAGGAAGAGCAGCTCGGCTCCGAAGCGTTCGGCCTGCCGGGCTGCAAGCCGCGTGAGCTCAGCGCCGCCGATCCCTTCGGGGAAGCCGAAGAAGTTTTCGATCAGGGTGGCGTACGAGGCTTGGCCCCCGGGCAGGTCGGTATCGCAGACGAGCGTGGCGAGGCCGTCCGAGGCGGCGTAGACCGCGGCCGCGAGCCCCGCCGGCCCTGCGCCGATGACGACGAAGTCGTAGTGCTTCCGCTTCGCGGAGCGGTAGTCGGGACCCCAGGCCGCGATGATCGACTCGACAGTCGCGCCCTGGAACGTCTGCTCCACGTCGACGAGCACCGGCAGGGCGGCACCCTGGAGGCCGAGCTTTTCGAGCAGCTGGTCGGCGTCAGCGGAGCCGGCCTCGTGCCACTCGTACGGCTGTGCGGAGCGGGTGAGGAAGTCGCGCAGCCGGTAGTGCTCGGCGTCCATCCTGCGGCCGACGACCTGGAGCGTTGGCCTGACCGGGCTCATACGGCGATGGTACTGCCGCGGCAGCTCGCCGCGGTAGTCGCTATAGTGAACCCAATGGTTCAGAATACGACGACCACCGACCGCGCCTTTGCAGCTATCGGCGACCCGACCCGCCGCGCCGTCCTCGAGCGGCTCGGCGCCGGTAGTGCAACGATCAGCGAGCTCGCCGAACCCTTCGGCATGTCGCTGACCGGGATGAAGAAGCATGTCCGGCTGCTCGAGGAGGCGGAGCTCGTGACAACGGAGAAGGTCGGCCGGGCCCGCAGGTGCATGCTCGCGCCCTACGCCTTCGAGGGCATCAGCACCTGGCTGCAGCGGCTCGACCGCTTCGCCCAAATCGTCGAACGGACGAAAGGAGACCGATGAGCACCACCAAGAAGAAGGACGGATTCACGGCCGAGGAGAAGGCCGCGATGCGGGCGCGCGCCAAAGAGCTGAAGAGCAAGGAGGACGGGGAAAGCGCCGTGCGCGCCGCGCTGGCCGAGATGTCGCCGAAGGATCGCGCACTCGGCAAGCGGATTCACGCGATCGTCACGGAGAGCGCCCCGGATCTCGTTCCGAAGACCTGGTACGGAATGCCCGCGTACGCGAACAAAGACGGCAAGGTCGTGTGCTTCTTCCGCAACGCGGGGAAGTTCAAAGAGAGGTACGCGATGTTCGGCTTCAACGACAGTGCGAACCTCGACGATGGCTCCATATGGCCGATCGCCTACGCGCTCACAGAGCTGAGCGCAGGCGACGAAAGCAAGATCCGCAAGCTCGTGACGAAGGCGGTGAGCTGACGATGAACGACACCACCGTCACCACCCC
>VAXD01000062.1:0-28213 GCA_005884155.1 Actinomycetota bacterium
CCTTCGAGACGTAGCCCACGCACGGCGCCAGGCAGCGCTCGATGTGGTAATCGAGGCACGGGATCCCGGAATGGCGCCCGGGCTGCGGTCCTTCGCAGGGCCGATACGGGAAGACGCGGTTGAGCACGTCGAGCGTCTCCCGAACCTTCTTCGCGTTCGCGTACGGCCCGAAGTAGACGACCCCGCGGCGGTGCCGCTCGCGCGTGAACATGACCCGCGGGTAGTCGTCCTCGACCGTGACGGCGATGTACGGGAACGACTTGTCGTCGCGGAGGCGGACGTTGAACGGCGGCCGGTGCCGCTTGACCAGGTTCTGCTCGAGGTGCAGCGCCTCCGCCTCGGTGTCCGTCACGATCACCTCGACGTCCACGACCCGCTCGGGCAGCCGCTGGATCGTCGAGCGCGAGTCCGGGGTCGCCTGGAAGTAGCTGCGAACGCGCGGGCGCAGTGACTTGGCCTTGCCGATGTACAGCACCTGGCCCTTCTCGTCGCGGAAGAGGTAGACGCCCGGCTTCGCGGGGAGCCCCTTGAGCTGCTCTTCGACCTGATTGCTCATCCCGGGCAAGGGTAGCCTCCTGCCTCGTGAGGAAGGCCTGGCTCATAGCCGCCGTGGCCGTGCTCGCCGCAGGAGGCGCGCTCGCCGCCGTGATCGTCTCCTCCGGCGGCGGGAAGAGCTCGCAGCCGGCGTCCTCGGCGGGGGGCACGACGAGCGGGACACAACCGACCTCCGGCGGCACCACGACGGGCTCCACAACGGGCACCGCCCCACCGCCGCCGACGGCGACGACCTCCCCGGTCCCGGCGACGACCTCGAAGATCCCGCCGCCGCCCGGGCCGCACAGCGAGCGCCGGAAGGTCTTCACGATCGGCGTCGTCGACGACTCGCTCGCCCAGCAGAACGCGGCCTCGGCGCGGTCGCTCGTGGACATCTCGCACCGCGCGGGCTTCGAGGCGGTCGTGATCTCGGCGAACTGGGCACGCGGGCGAACGCGGCCCCAGGCAGCCGACGTGCGCGGGATCGGAAACGTCGCGCGCGCGGCACGCGCCGATCACATGCGCCTCTTCATCGTCGCGTGGAACGGTCTCGCCGCGAACACGCCTCGTAACGGGAACGAGCGGGGGCAGTTCGCGACCTTCACGGCCGCCCTGGTGAAGGCATTCCCGAGCGTCCACGGCGTGATCGTCGGCAACGAGCCGAACCTGAACACGTTCTGGATGCCGCAGTTCGGGCGCGACGGACGCGACGTCGCGGCGGCCGCCTACGAGGACCTGCTCGCACGGAGCTACGACGCGATCAAGAAGGCGTCGCACGACGTCGAGGTGATCGGGGTCGGGCTCTCGCCGAGAGGCGCCGACCGTCCGCTGGGCATCCGCCCGACCCACTCGCCGACCGCGTTCATCCGCGACCTCGGCAAGAGCTACCGCGCAAGTGGCCGCAACCGCCCGCTCATGGACGCCTTCGCGATTCACCCGTACATGCTCTCGCCGACGGTCCCTCCCACCGTCAGGCACGGGAAGACCACCGAGATCACGGTCGCCGACTACCCGAAGCTCGTGACGCTGCTGGACGAGGCCTTCCGCGGTACTCCACAGCGCGGACGGACGCTGCCGATCCTCTACGCCGAGTTCGGCGTCCAGACGATCGTGCCCGAGCAGAAGATGTTCGCCTACCAGGAGGGCACGTCACCGAATTCGGGGGAAGGCGTCAGTGCTGCGACGCAGGCCGCGTACTACCGCCAGGCCCTGGCGCTTGCATATTGCCAGCCGACCGTCCGCGGGCTGTTCATCTTCCACACCTTCGACGAGTCGCGGCTGAACGGCTGGCAGTCCGGGCTCTACTACGCCGACCGGAGCCCGAAGCCGAGCGTGCGGGGCTTCCGGCGCGCCGTGACCGACCTGCGGGACGGCAAGCTGACGAACTGCGGGCGCTAGGCTTTTGCGCATGGCCGGGCAGTACGTCGCGTACACGTTCTTCAAGGTGGATCCGGCCTGGCGGCGACTGCCGATCGACGAGCGCCGTGCTGGCAAGGACGCGTTCGCGGAGGTCGTCGAGGACTGGGCGGGCCGGATGGCCTCGCTCCGCGCCTACTCGACCGCAGGTGTGCGCCCTGACGCGGACTTCTTCCTCTGGAAGATCACCGAGCGCTACGAGGATCTGGGCGAGCTCGGCGCAACGCTCAACTCGACGCCGTTGGCCGGCTGGCTGTCGACGCCCTATTCATACCTCGCCACGACGAAGGCCTCCGAGTACACGAAGGCCCGCAAGCCGCGGCAGGTGGTCCCGAAGGGCTCGCCGTACCTCGTCGTCTACCCGTTCGTGAAGGTGCGGCCCTGGTACGCGCTCGCGCACGAGGACCGGCAGCGTGCGATGAACGAGCACATGCGCATCGGCCACGAGTTCTCGACGATCACGAACCACACGACGTACTCGTTCGGGATCGACGACCAGGAGTTCATGACCGCCTTCGAGTGCGAGGAGCCGGCGGACTTCATGCACCTGATGCTGACGCTGCGCGACACGGAAGCGAGCCGTTACACGGAGCGCGACACACCGATCTTCGTCGGCCGCCTCGTGGAGATCCGGGATGCCCTGGACGAGTTGGACGGCGCCCGAACGAGCGTCTCGGTTCAGTAGCCGTACGTGTGCTCGTCGCGCCAGACTCGCCACATGGCGAAGCCCCCGAACACGAACACGGCCAGGAACACGATCAGGTTCCAGCCGTTCCCGATCGGGGTGAAGAAGCGCACGGCCACGTTCACGACCAGCAGCGCCGCCGAGCCGTAGAAGACCGCGCGCGAGCGGTTCGACCACATCGAGATCTCCTCGCGCCGGTCGCGCCACATCAGGAACAGGAAGTAGGCGATCGCGAGGAAGAACGCGATCCGGGCGAGGATGAACAGCGCCGTCAGCGTTCGCTCGAGCTGGAGCACGACGACCAGCGCCGCGATCAGCGCGATGATCAGGAAGCCGCGGAGGGTCGCGTTCATGTCCTGGAAGGCGCGCCTCACCCGGCCCAGGGTAGCTAGCATCGCGGCGTGATCGAGGAAGGCAAGCCGGCTCCGGATTTCGAGCTCGAGAGCGACACCGGCGGGACCGTGAAGCTCTCCGACCTGCGCGGCAAGCCGGTCGTCCTCTACTTCTATCCCAAGGACGACACGCCCGGCTGCACACGGCAGGCGTGCGGGATCCGCGACTCCTGGGCCGAGTTCGAGCGCGCGGGCGCGGAGGTTTTCGGCATCAGCGCCGACACGCAGGCCTCACACGAGCGCTTCAGGGCGAAGTACTCGCTGCCGTTCACGCTCCTGGCCGACCCGGAGCACAAGCTCGCCGAGCCCTACGGCGTCGGGCAGGAGGGCAAGAACTCCTACGAGCGGTCGACCTTCGTGATCGGCGCCGACGGCAACGTCGCCAGGATCATGCGCCGGGTGAACCCGGACCGGCACGCGGACGACGTGCTGGCCGCGCTCTAGCACGCAGCCGTCCGAACCTGCGTCGCGCGTTGACTCCTGGCCGCGTCAGGCGCATGCTTGCGGAGGGGTGAAATGACGTCACCGAGACTCACGCTGGTCGGGGCGCTGCTCACGGCGATGGCGCTAGTAGCAGCGGCAGGAGCGGCCGGTTCTCGCCACGGAGCCCCTCTTTCCACACTCGTGTTCGCGAGCTACCAGGACGGCCTCTCCGCGATCTTCGCGATGAACGCAGACGGCAGCGGCCGGCAGCAGCTGACGACGGCACAACCGTCCTTGCAGGGACAGCCGGCCTACTCGCCCGACGGGAGCAGGATCGCCTACGTCTGCGGGAACTTCGAGCTCTGCGTGATGAACTCGGACGGGAGCGGGCAGGGGCGGCTGACCACAAGTCAGTGGCCGGGCAAATGGGCGTACGTCGATCATCCAACCTGGTCTCCCGACGGAAGCCAGATCGCCTTCGCGAGCAACGCCGACGGCAAGTTCCACGTCTATGTGATCAACGCGGACGGTTCCGGGCTGCACCGCCTACCCGGGACCTCCTGGAACGACGACGATCCGGCCTGGTCGCCGAACGGCACAACGATCGCCTTCGATCGCTATCGGTCCTGGTCCGGCGGAAGGTCGGCGATCTACCTCATGAACGCCGACGGAACCCAGCCACGGCGATTCACCTCACCCGTCTTCTACGTCACGGACCCTGCTTGGTCGCCCGACGGCAGGAAGATCGCTTCCTTCGGCAATTCGCGGACCTTCTACGACCACGACTACTACCGCGTCTTCCGCACGACCGTAAGCACCCGCCGCACCCGCCAGCTAACGGACGACGCCTGCGAAGAAGCCCATCCGGCCTACGCGCCCGACGGGTCGACGCTCGTGCTCGAGCGAAGTTGCGGAGTCAGATCGGGCATCGCCCTCCGCAGGCCCCTCGGCCGCATGGTCCAGATCACCGCCCCCGGGCACGGATTCGACGCCAACCCGTCGTGGCGACCAGCGGCGGCAAACGGCCCGTCTGCAACGTCGATCGGGCCCGTTTCGAGCGCGACCGGCGACGCGCTTCTCGTGGACAGCTACTGGTACTGGGAAACCCAGAACTACATCAACTACCTTCCTGTCGGCTACGTGATCCAGACTGCACCGCGCAGGTTCACCCGAATCCGCGCCTACGATCTGCGCGCGGTCGCCAGGCTCAGGGAAGCGGGCCCGCAAACGGCGAGGGGGAGCCTGCTCCAGCGGACCGCAACCGCCGCCTTCCGGCTCGATGCTGCGGCGAACGAGCAGTACGTGCTTGCTCACCGCGCGTGGGGGCACCACGACGACGGAGCAGGAAATAGGCACCAGCAAGCGGGCGACCGTCTGCTCACGTTGGCCGATCGAAAGTTCACCGCCGCAGACAACCTGACGACGCTGCCTTACTGACCGGGGCTCCGACGTCCCGCCAGGCGGAGCGCCGCGTATGCGGATGAGAGGACTTGAACCTCCACGGGCTTTCGCCCACACGGACCTGAACCGTGCGCGTCTACCAATTCCGCCACATCCGCGCGGAGGGACAGTGTAGCGCCGGTCCCCGGTACGATTTTCCGCTTGAGCAGGGGTCTTCTCGTCCTCCTGGCGGCAGCGCTCGCCGTGCCGCTCGGGCTCGCCTCGGCCGGGGGCCCGACCCCGCCGAAGCCGCCCCTCGTCGAGCTCGTCGTCACGCTCGACAGGCCCGCCCACGCGAACGCGGTCGGGCGGGGGCAGAACGATTTCGTCCGGCGGCTCGAGCGAGCTGTTCCGGGCGCAACGGTCAGCTGGCGCTACCAGGTCGTCCTGGACGGTATGGCGGTCGTCGTGCCCGCGGGCTCGGCCAAGCGGATCGCTTCGCTGGCCGGGGTCACGGCGGTGTACCCGAGCGTCACCTACCACCGCTCGCTCTACCAGAGCCCGGCCGTGATCGGCGCCCCGCAGGTCTGGGGGCCCGGCCTCGCCACCGCGGGCGACGGGATCAAGATCGGGATCATCGACGACGGGATCGACCGGACGCACCCGTTCTTCTCGCCCGCCGGCTTCACGATGCCGGCCGGCTTCCCCAAGGGCAACGCGGCCTACACGACCCCCAAGGTGATCGCCGCGCGCGCGTTCCCGCCGCCGGGGCTGAAGTACCGCTACGCGAAGCTGCCGTTCGACCCGGCGGAGTCCGAGCACGGCACGCACGTGGCCGGGATCGCGGCCGGCGACCACGAGACGACCGCGCCCGGCCCGAGCGGCAGGCCGGTCCAGGTCTCCGGGATCGCGCCGCACGCATACCTCGGCAACTACCGCGTTCTGACGATCCCGACAGCCCAGTTCGGGCTCGACGGCAACTCGCCCGAGATCGTCGCGGGGATCGAGGCCGCGGTGCGCGACGGCATGAACGTGATCAACCTTTCGATCGGCGAGCCGGAGATCACGCCCTCGCGCGACATCGTCGTCCAGGCGATCGACGGCGCCGCGCGGGCCGGCGTCGTGCCCGTGATCGCGGCCGGCAACGACTTCGACGTGCTCGGCTACGGCTCGATCGACTCGCCTGGCTCTGCGCCCGCGGCGATCACCGTCGCGGCGGCGACGAAGGGCGGCGCGATCGCAGGGTTCTCCTCCGCGGGACCCACCCCCTACTCCCTGCGCTTCAAGCCGGACGTCGCCGCGCCCGGGGTCTCGATCCTCTCGTCGGTGCCGGTGCATCTCGGGTCGTGGCGCTTCCTCGACGGCACGAGCATGGCCTCCCCGCATGTGGCCGGCGCCGCGGCCGTGCTCCGCCAGCGCCACCCCGCCTGGACCGTGGCGCAGATCAAGTCCGCGCTCGTCCTGACGGGCAATCCGATCGCCGCGCGTGGCGGTGAAATCCCGCCGACCCGCGAAGGCGGCGGGATGATCTGGCTGCCGCGGGCCGACCAGCCGCTGGTCTTCGCGAGGCCCACGAGCTTCTCGCTCGGCTATCTCAGGCGCGGCCGTGCGGTCCGGCGACGAGTCGCGCTCACCGATGCAGGCGGCGGCGCCGGGGTCTGGAGCGTCTCGCTGAAGCGGATGCTGTCCGGGCGCGGCGTGAGCGTCTCGGCACCTGCGGCCGTCACCGTGCCCGGCGGCCTGACGGTGAGCGCAACGGCGACGCGACGCGCGGCGGCGGCCGACTCCAGCGGCTTCGTCGTGCTCACCCGCGGCGGCGAGACGAGACGGATCCCGTACTGGCTGCACGTATCGGCTCGCGCGCTCGCCCGCGAGCCGCACGCGGTCCTCCGCAGGCCCGGCACCTATCGCGGCAACACGCGCCGAGGCAAGAGCATCGTCTCGTCGTACCGGTTCCCGAGCGGCTCCTCGTCGCTGGGCCTGCGGGCGCACCTGTTCGGCCCGGAGCTGGTCTTCCGCCTGATCCTCCGGGGACGGGTCACCAACGCGGGAGCGCGCGTCCTATCGGAGGCGGCCGGCGTCTCGGTCTCGCCGCGCCTCGTCCGGGCCGGCGACGAAGACCGCCTGACCGGTTACGCGGGGCTGCCGCTCCGGCTCAACCCCTACGAGCCGAGCTTCTACGGGATCGAGCCCGTCGTCGGCGTCTTCCGGCCGGCGCCCGGCGCCTACGACCTCGTTTTCGACACGGGCAGCCGCCGAGTCGCGGGCCCGTTCACGTTTCGCTACTGGGTGAACGACACGACGCCGCCGTCGGCGCGGCTTCTGACCAGGACTCCACGGTCGGGCTCGCCCCTGCGCCTGAGGGTGCACGACCGAGGCTCCGGCGTCGACCCGACGTCCATGGCCGCCCGGGTCGACGGGCGCTACCGCCGAGTGCTGTACGGCTCGGGCCGCGTGGAGGTCGTGGTCGGCCGGCTCGCCCCCGGACGGCACTCGCTGCTCTTCATCGTCGCCGACTACCAGGAGACGAAGAACACCGAGGACGCTTCCAAGACGCTTCCGAACACCCGACGCTACTCGGCGACGTTTACGGTCCGCTAGCGCTTGAAGCGGTCCGACTCGTCGAGCGTCGTCGTCGGCAGCTGCTCGAGGTCGCGCTCGACACTCGCGGCGAAGTCCTCCGCGTCCAGGTCCTGGTCCTCCGATTCGCCGCGGACCAGCTGCCACTGCGACTTGCGGCGCGCCCGCTGGCGCTTCCGCCGAGCCTCGAGCCCGAGCCGCTCGCTCAGCCTGGGCCACTCCGCCCCGATCACCGCCAGGACGGCACAGGCGAGGAGCGCGACCGACAGCCAGCTCACGTGGGCCATTCTAGCCCGAGGTCTAAACCCTCACCGACAACCGACCGATACGCCGTGCATGACCTCGCCGGTGCTCTTCATGCCGTACTTCGCCCTCTGGGCGGCCCTCATGCGGGCGCTGCTCGTGAAGGCAGCCGTCCTCCCGGCCACGTGCGGGCGCTGCGGTCTCCGCTACGAGCGGCAGCATCTCGGCGAGCCAGTCTGCTCCTGTAGCCGCTAGCCCGTGTCGGTGATCGGCTCGCGCAGCAGGGCTGCGTAGGGAATCCCGGTCCGCGGATCGGTGTAGACCGCCCGGTAGAGGATCGGCCGGACCACCGGCGCGTCGTCGACGAAGGAGAACGCGCCTCCGGAGAGGTTCACGGTCGCGACGGCGACGCGCTTCTCGCTGGGCCGCTCGCGGTAGAGCACGACTTTCCCGGAGCTGACGCCGGAAACGCCCCCGGAGACGTCGACGGTGCCGTCGCCCTGGTCACTGGCCTCGATCGTCACACGCGTCGTCAGCCGGCGCGGCGAGCGGTACCAGTTCAGCCCGGCGGCACCGCCCAGCAAAACATCTCGGGCTCCTCGAGGGGCAACCGCCAGGCCGGCGAGCCAGCCGTCGAGCTCGACGATGCTCCGCCGGTGGACGATCGTGCCGGCCCAGAGGTACTTCTGCCCAGAGACTCCGATGTCGTCCGGGCTCACCCACTCGTTCGCCGCGACCTCTGCCCCGGTACCGGTCAGCGCGAGCCCCGTGGTCAAGGCACGGTCAAGGATGAACGTCGAGTCGCTGATGCGCCCGCGGGTCGCAAGCGTGACCGGTGCCGATGCCAGCGGGATCAGCGACTCGGTCCACGCCGCATGGAGGTACCCGTCCGGGCCGATTCCGCCGAACAGCGGCCCGAGCGGGAAGTCCCCGAGGCCGGCGTCGATCCCGAGCCCGGTCCAGCTGTGCTTCTGCGGGAACCACTCGAAGGTCGCGACGGTGCCGCGGTAGCCGTACGACTCGAGCACGTGGACGCGCCCGCCGACGATCACCGGCTCGGCCGGCGGAGGCACGTAGCTCTGCGGGAACCCTTCCGCCGTGATCCGCGTCGTGCTCACGCCTCCCTTGGCATTGATCCGCGAGAGCAGCAGCTGGCTTTTGAAGTTGCCGCTGTTCCAGCGCGTGTAGGCGACGAGCGGCAGGCCCGCGCGGTCGAGGGTCAGCCCAGGCCAGCCGAGGTAGCCGCGGCCCGCGAGCTTCGTGTTGAGGCGGATCGTCTGCCACCCCGGCAGCCGCTTGCGGACGAGGTTCAACCGGCGGCTGTCGCCGCTCAGGACGAGGGCCACGGGGCCTGCCGAACCGACCTGGAAGGCCATCAGCTGCGAGCCCGCCGAGACGCTGTCGGCAACCTCGGCGCGCCAGCGGCCCGCCCCGGTCCGGGTCGCTACTAGAAGGCTCTTGCCGTGCAGGTACGCGACGTACGGCGTCCCCTTGGCATCGAGCGCGAGCGAGCCGTCGTGGACCCCGCGGGCGACGATGTCTGCAGAGGCCCGGCCCGGGGCGATGAGGACAAACGCCAAGGCCAGCGTTGCCGGCCCCAGCAACCTCATCGCGAGCATCCATCCTCCCCGCCGATGACCGAGCTTGTCAGCTTAGATCACGCGTCAAGCGGAGGGCCGGGCGTGGCCCGGCCTCCGCTCGGGGATGGAGAGGGGTCGCTAGGAGCTCTTCCAGACGTTGCTGACGCCCGCGATGTAGCCGGGTGCCGCCTGGGAGCTCGGCATCACGATCCTCACACGCGCACGATGCCGCGGGACGCGGATCGTGAACGTCGCGGACGAGCTTGCGCCGAGCACGACGTGCTTGACGGTCGCGGGGCCGCTCGGTGTGAGCCGCTGCACCAGGACCCGGCTCCCGTCCACCTCGACGGTGAACGTGCCGCGCGTCGCGGTTCGGCTCGAGAGCGCGAGCCGGATCCGGGGCCGCACCTTCACGACTACGGCACGGCTCATAACGGCGTTCCAGGTCGCCTCGTAGCTGGTCTGGATGAGCGGCGAGGCCGTGAAGCTCCAGGCACCCTTGGCCGTTGTGTCGACCGCGCCGCCCTTGGCCGTTGTGTCGACCGCGCCGACCTCGGTGTAGGTCGTCACGCCGTACGGGCGGCCCAGGACGAGCACGTGCTCACCGGCCTGATGGTTCGAGACCGTGCCGGAGAGCTTCACCGAGCTCCCGTAGGTCACGGCTGGACGTGCCGCTGAGATCGATACGGTCGCGGGCTTTCCTGCCGCGGCAATCCCGACGACCGTAAACGCCGCCAGGGCGGCCGCGACCAGCAGAATCCTGCGCATTCGACCTCGACCCCCTTTCGCGTCGTTGTCATAAGAGATGACGCCCTCCAGGCCCGAAAATTGCGATGCGCCGGGCGGCCTGGCTCGTCTCCCTTGTGGTCCCACCACTCGGGAAAAAGCCGCCCGGCACACCCAAACCGATCCCCTTCTGGGCCCGCTCTTGCGCCGCGGCGCCGGATCCGCCCCGGCTTTCACCGAACAATCGCCGGCTCGTGAAGCGAAGAGCTACGCGGCCGCCCGCAAGGAGGGGGCCAACGGGGGAACCATGGGTTCCCCCGTTTTCCTACGCGGTCCGCGCCTGAGCATCGATCCTCTCCTGCAGGCTGAGCGCGACTTCGTCGCGTGCGTGCGCGATCGCCTCGACCGCCGCCGCGGCGCCCGAGAGCGTCGTCACGCACGGAATCCGGGCGACGAGCGCGGCCTCGCGGATCCGGTAGCCGTCCGTCCGCGCGCCGGAGCCCTGCGGCGTGTTGATCACGAGGTCGCAGCGTCCGCGGCGGAGGAGGTCGACGACGCTCGGGCCCGTGCCCTCCTCCGTCACCTTGCGGACGTACTCGACTACGAGGCCCGCGGCCGCGAGCGTGCGCGCCGTGCCGGCGGTCGCGAGCAGCTTGAAGCCGAGCGCAGACAGCGCGCGCCCGACGTCCGTCGCGGCCGCTTTGTCCTCGTCGCGCACGGAGAGGAACGCGGTACCGCCGGTCGGAAGGCGCCGGCCTGCGGCCCGCTCGGCGCGGGCGAACGCGGTCGGCAGGTCGGAAGCGCTCGCCATCACCTCGCCGGTCGAGCGCATCTCCGGCCCGAGCACTGGGTCGGCGCCGGGGAAGCGGGCGAACGGGAGCACCGCAGCCTTGACGGAGACCTGTCCCAGGGACTGTCCCCGTGGCATGTCCAACTCGGACAGCTTCGCACCGGCGGCGAGCCGGCAGGCCGCCTCGACGAGGTTGACGCCGGTTGCCTTGCTCACGAACGGCACCGTCCGCGACGCTCGTGGATTCGCCTCGAGCACGTAGAGCCGCCCGTCGGCGATCGCGAGCTGGACGTTGAGCAGACCGACGACGCCGAGCGCCGGTCCCAGCCGCGAGACCAGCTCGACGACGAGGTCGTGCTCTGGCTCCTCGAGCGGCGCGGGCAGCACGCAGCTCGAGTCGCCGGAGTGAACGCCGGCCTCCTCGACGTGCTGCATGACCGCGCCCACGTACGTCTCCTCGCCGTCGCAGAGCGCGTCGACGTCGAGCTCGATCGCGTTCTCGAGGAAGCGGTCGACGAGCAGGTGCCCGCCACGCGCCGCCGCCTCGCGCACGGCGGCCTCGTCGTAGCAGACCCGCATGCTGCGCCCGCCGAGCACGTACGACGGCCGCACGAGCACGGGGTAGCCGACCCGCTCCGCCACTTCGGCCGCCTCGTCCGGTGAGCTCGCAGTCCCCCACGCCGGCACGTCGATCCCCAGCTGCTCGCACAGCGCCGCGAAACGCTCCCGGTCCTCGGCGAGGTCGACCGCGTCGAACGGCGTCCCGAGGATCCGGAGGCCTGCTGCCTCGATTGCGCCGGCGAGCTTGAGCGGAGTCTGACCCCCGAACTGGATCACCACGCCCTCCGGCCGCTCGCGCTCGCAGATCGAGAGCACCTCCTCGACGCGCAGCGGCTCGAAGTAGAGCCGGTCGGACGTGTCGTAGTCGGTCGAGACGGTCTCCGGGTTGCAGTTGACCATCACGGCCTCGTAACCGAGCGCTCTGAAGCTCTGCGCTGCGTGGACACAGCAGTAGTCGAACTCGATCCCCTGGCCGATCCGGTTCGGGCCGGAGCCGAGGATGACCACCGACCCGCCTGCAGGCTCGCTCTCGTCGGCCTCGCCCCAGGTCGAATAGAGGTAGTTCGACGCCGCTTCGACCTCGCCCGCGCAGGAGTCGACGCGCCGGTAGCTCGGCCGCACGCCCCACGAGCGCCGCGCCGCGCGTACCGCCTCCTCGCTTGTCCGGCAGGCCCGCGCGACGTCTGCGTCCGAGTGCCCGAGCCGCTTGAGCCGGGCCCAGTCGTCTGCGACGAGATCTTCGAGGCTCAGCTCCGGCAGCCGCAGCCGCTCGATCTCGGCGCGGAACCACGGGTGCAGCCCCTCGGGCAGCTCGTCGAGCCCATCCCACGGCGAGACGGCGGAAGCGTCGAGCTCGCGCGAGCGGAGCGCCTTCAACAGCGCCTCGCCGAACGTGCGCCCGATTCCCATCGCTTCGCCGACCGACTTCATCTGCGTGCCGAGCGTCGTGTCGGCTCCCGGGAACTTCTCGAAGGCGAAGCGCGGCGCCTTGATGACGACGTAGTCGAGCGTCGGCTCGAAGCTCGCGGGCGTGGTCCCCGTCAAGTCGTTCGGGATCTCGTCGAGCGTGTAGCCGACGGCCAGCTTCGCCGCGACCTTGGCGATCGGGTAGCCGGTCGCCTTTGACGCGAGCGCCGACGAGCGCGAGACGCGCGGGTTCAGCTCGATCACGCGCACGTCGCCGCTCTCGCGGTTGCGCGCGAACTGGATGTTCGAGCCGCCGCACTCGACGCCGACCGCTCGGATCACGGCGGCGGACGCGTCGCGGAGCTCCTGGTAGGCCTCGTCGGAGAGCGTCATCTGCGGCGCGACGGTGACCGAGTCGCCGGTGTGGACGCCCATCGGATCGAGGTTCTCGATCGAGCACACGATCACGACGTTGTCCGCGCGGTCGCGGATCACCTCGAGCTCGAACTCGTCCCAGCCGAGCAGGCTCTCCTCGACGAGCACCTGGCCGACCGGGCTCTCCGCGAGCGCCTTCGGCAGGAGATCGTTGAGCTCCGCGCGCGAGCGGGCGATCCCGCCGCCGTGACCGCCGAGCGTGAACGCCGGGCGGAGGATCACCGGGAACGAGAGGTCGTCGGGCACCTCCGAGAGCGCCGTGACAACGAGCGACTCGGGCACCTTTAGGCCGGTCGAGCGGACGGTCTCGCGGAAGCGCTCGCGGTCCTCGGCGCGGCGGATCACATCCGCGGGAGCGCCGATCAGCTCGATCCCGAGTGCGTCGAGCACCCCCGCCTCGGCGAGCTCGAGGCCGATGTTGAGCGCTGTCTGGCCCCCCATCGTCGGCAAGAGCGCGTCGGGCCGCTCGCGCCCGAGCACGTCCGCGACGCCCTCGACGTCGAGCGGCTCGAGGTACGTGCGGTCGGCGAAGCCCGGGTCGGTCATGATCGTCGCCGGGTTCGAGTTGACCACGATCGTCCGGAAACCGTCCTCGCGTAGCACCTTGAGCGCCTGACAGCCCGCGTAGTCGAACTCGCAGGCCTGGCCGATCACGATCGGCCCTGAGCCGATCAGGCAGATCGAGCGGAGATCACGCCGCCTGGGCAACCGACACCTCCCGGACCCACTCGCTCAGCAGCGGCCACGCGTCGTGTGGGCCCGGCCGCGCTTCGGGATGGAACTGGACCGAGCGCGCGGCGTACTCGGGAAAATGAAGCCCCTCGACCGTGCCGTCGTAGAGCGAGACGTGCGTGGCAGCCGGATCCGCCGAAGGCGCGACCGCGAAGCCGTGGTTCTGGCTCGTGACGAGCACCTTGTTCGTGCGCTTGTCGAGCACCGGGTGGTTTGCGCCTCGATGGCCGAATGGGAGCTTGAACGTCTCGTGCCCGGTGGCCAGCGCGAGCAGCTGGTGGCCGAGGCAGATGCCGAAGACCGGCACGCGACCGAGCAGACCCCGCACCGTCTCGACCTCGGCCGAGAGCGGCTCGGGGTCGCCGGGGCCGTTCGAGAGCAGGACGCCGTCGTGGCCGGCGAGCTCGTCTGCGGTCGCGTCGTGGGGGAAGACCGTGACCGCCGCCCCCGCCCACGCGAGCCGTTGCAGGATCGAGCGCTTACAGCCGTAGTCGACGACCGCGACCCGCGCCGAGCCGGCGTCGCTGAAGACGTACGGCTTTCGGGCGGAGACCCCGCCGGCGAGCGCGCGGCCGGCCATCGCGGGCTGCTCTCGCACCGCGGTCAGCGCTTCGTCGACCGACGCCTCGCCGGAGACCGCGATCGCGCGCATCGCGCCCGCCTTCCGGAGATGGACGACGACCGAGCGCGTGTCGATTCCCGAGAGCGCGACGATTCCGTGCTCGTGCAGCCAGTCCGTCCAGGCCGGCCCGCGGGCTTCGCGCATCAGGACGGCGCGAGCATGCGGCCGCGCGGACTCGACGCGGTCGGCGGAAACGCCGTAGTTGCCGACCATCGGCGCCGAGAAACAGACGATCTGCTCGGAGTAGCTCGGATCTGTGACGACCTCCTGGTAACCGGTCATCGCGGTCGTGAACACCGCTTCGCCGAACGTGAAGCCCTCGGCACCGACCGAATCGCCGCGGAAGACCGTCCCGTCCTCGAGCGCGAGAAAGCCCCTCATTCCCGCTCCCGGCGCCGGCAAAGCCGCCGCCTCCGCTCTTTGATGAGCTCCGTCGAGCCTACGCTCATTCATTCGTGCACCACCTTTCCGGCGGCGACCGTCATCCGGACGCGGCCCTTGAGCGTCTGGCCGAGCAGCCAGGAGTTGGCCGAGCGGGAGCGGAACTCGCCCTCCTCGACGCGCCAGGTCGCGGCCGCGTCAAGCAGGACGAGGTTCGCAGGCGCGCCGACCGCGATCCGCGGCCGGTCGAGCCCGTAGACCCTCGCGGGGCCGGCGGACATCCGCTCGAGCAGCGTCTCGAGCGCGACCACGCCCGGCTCGACGAGGCTCGTGTAGAGCGCCGCGAACGCGGTCTCGAGGCCGGTCACGCCGAACGGCGCCGCCTCGAACGGCACCTCCTTCTCGTGCCGCGCGTGCGGCGCGTGGTCGGTCGCGATCGCCGTGATCGTGCCGTCGCGGAGACCGTCGATCAGGGCCGCGCGGTCGTCCGCGCCCCGCAACGGCGGATTCATCTTCACGTTCGGGTCGAGCGTCCTGACCGCCTCGTCAGTCAGGCAGAGGTGGTGCGGCGTGACCTCGCCGGTCGCCTCCACCCCACTCGTCTGCGCCGCCTGCAGCGCCTCGACCGACTCGCGCGCCGAGAGGTGCAGCAGGTGCAGCGGAGCCTGCTCGTAGGCGGCGAGCGCGAGGTCGCGCTCGACCATCAGGCTCTCGGCCACCGATGGGTAGCCCGCGAAGCCGAGCTCCGCCGAGACCGGCCCTTCGTGCATCTGGCCGTCCTTCGAGAGGGTCGGCTCCTCGCAATGCAGCGCGAGCCGCCTGCCGGTGATCCCGTGGTACTGAAGCGCGCGGCGCATCAGCCCCGGCGCGACGACGGGCCGCCCGTCGTCCGTGAAGCCCGCCGCGCCCTGGTCGGCGAGCTCGGCCATCTCGGTCAGCTCGCCGCCCTCCAGACCGCGCGTGATCGACGCGAGGAAGCCGACCGGGATCTCTGCCTCGGCCTGCGCGTCCTCGATCAGCGACCCGAGCACCGCGGCCGAGTCGACGACCGGGTCGGTGTTCGGCATGGCGAGGATGGCGCAGTAGCCGCCGGCAGCAGCCGCCGCGGTCCCGGACGCGATCGTCTCCTCGTCCTCACGACCCGGCACTCGCAGGTGCACATGCGGGTCGACGAAGGCCGGCGCGAGCACGAGGCCCTCGCCGTCGATGACCCGGTGGCCGTTTGCGTCGAGGCTCGTCCCGAGCTGCGAGATCGTTCCGCCGTCGATGCGGACGTCACAGACCGCGTCGAGCCCTTCGCCCGGGTCGAGCACACGGGCGCCGCGCACGACGAGGTCGTGCTTGGGCCCGTTCTTGGTCCAGAGCATCACGCCACCTCCAGCGGATCGGGTGCTTTGATCGGCACGGGACCGGTCGTGAGCAGGTCGTAGAGCACCGCCATCCGCGTGACGAGCCCGGCGCGAACCTGGGTCTCGATCAGCGCGTCGGCCGCGTCCGCGACCACCGGGTCGATCTCCACGCCGCGGTTCATCGGCCCGGGGTGCATCACCTTCTGACCCGGCCGCAGCCGCTCCGGCGTCACGCCCCAGCGGGCCGTGTATTCGCGCAGCGAGGGAACGTAGTTCGCGCCCTCCTGCATCCGCTCGCGCTGCATCCGCAGGATGTAGACGACGTCCGCCGCAGCGATCGAACCGATCTCGTAGGAGATCTCGCAGCCCATCGCCTCGATCCCGCGCGGGATGAGCGGCGGCGGCCCGACGAGCGTGACCTTCGCGCCCATCAGCGTCAGCGCCTGGATGTTCGAGCGTGCGACTCGCGAGTGGAGGACGTCACCGACGATCGCGACGTGGAGGCCCTCGATCGGGCCGACCGACTCGCGGATGGTGTAGAGGTCGAGCAGCGCCTGGGTCGGGTGCTGGTGCTTCCCGTCGCCGGCGTTGACGATGTGCGCCTCGGTGAAGCGGGCGACGAGCTCCGGCGCACCGATCTGCGGGTGCCGGAGCACGATCACGTCCGGGTCGTAGGCGCCGAGCGTGAGTGCCGTGTCCTTGAGGGACTCGCCCTTGTCGACCGACGAGCCGGCGGCCTTGATCGACATCGTGTCGGCGGAGAGCCGTTTGGCCGCGAGCTCGAAGCTCGACGAGGTGCGCGTCGAGGACTCGTAGAAGACGTTCACGACCGTGTAGCCGCGAAGGGTCGGCAGCTTCTTGACCTCGCGCTCGAGCGACCTCGAGAAGCTGCGCGCGGTCGCGAGCAGGCGCTCGACGTCGGCGCGCGTGAGGTCGCCGACCGAGATCAGGTGCCGTCGTGGCGGCTCCTTCGGCGGGAGGAATTCCTCCCGCATCACGTGGATGTCACCCATGGGGCTCCTTTGCGGGGACGATGAGGACGCGGTCGATCTCGTCGACCTCGACGAGCTCCACCTGGACGCGCTCGTCGCGGGCGGTTGGCAGGTTCTTGCCGACGTAGTCAGGGCGAATCGGAAGCTCTCGGTGGCCGCGATCGGCAAGGACGGCAAGCTGGACCCGCTCCGGGCGCCCGTAGCCGAAGAGCGCCTCGATCGCCGCGCGGATCGTGCGGCCGGTGTAGAGGACGTCGTCGACGAGCACGCAGGTCATCCCCTCGAGCGGGAAGTCGAGCGTCGTCGAGCGGACGAGCGGCTGGGCGTGACGGGGAGGCTCGCCCGCGCGGACGTGGACGTCGTCGCGGTGGAAGGTGATGTCGAGCTGGCCGAAGGCGACTTCGATGCCGCTCAGCTCCTCGATACGGCGGCGCAGCCTCTGCGCGATAGGCACGCCGCGCGTGTGGATGCCGACGAGCGCGACGCGATCGAGCTCGGGGTTGCCCTCGACGATCTCGTGCGCGATCCGCGTCAGCGTCCGCTCGATCGCCTCGGCATCGAGGACAGTCTTGGCTTCAGAGGTCTGCGCGCTCACGGCGCGCTCACGGCGCTGCTCACCTTCGACTCCTTTCCGGCCTCTCGGGACCGAGTTAAAGGGGTGCTCTGTTCGCCGCGGGACGCTAGCGGCCGGGCCGGACGTTACTCGCTAGCGACGGGCAAGAGCAAATCGATCTCGTCGTGGCGGCGGTAGAACTCGAGCGACGGGCGGCTCTCGTCGGGCTGCGTGGTCGCCACCAGCGCGTCGAATGTGGGGCCGATGCGCTCGTAGATAGCCGGCGGCTCACCGTTCAGCCGCGCGCGCAGATAGCGCCCGCCCGGGAGCGTCCCCGTCTCCAGTCCGAGTGCCTGAGGGTCGTCGTCTTCCCGCGACACGACGCAGGCTCGGTACTCCTTTTCCCGTGGGTAGAACGCGCCGTAGAACTTGCGGCCGCGGGTGCCGACGAGCTCTTCGAGGCGCGTGAACGCCGGGCCGAACAGGGCGACGTCGTCGGGTGTGCGAATGAACATCACGGCGATCTCGTCGCGTTCGACCGGCGTCGCTTCCATCTATGCGCAGGTTACTTCGGAGGACCGCTCAGAGCCGTTTGCTCGTATTCCGGGGATGCGCCTCGTTCTCGGTCCCTTCGTCGCACTGATGCTGCTCGCTTCGGCGTGCGGCGGCAGCGGTCACGTCCTTGCGGCACACGGCGTGCATCTTGTCGTGCCGAACGGCTGGAGCTCGATCCGCCCTGCGCAGGGACCGGTGACGGACCCGCGGACACTGCTCGTCGCCGGGACGGCAGGCGTGCGCGCTCGGCCGTCTAGCTGCTCCGCCCAGTCGTACCGCGTCCCGTCCTCGGGCGCGGCGGTCGTCGTCGTCGGCTGGTCGTCGGTCTCGGCCGCAGGCGGAGCGCCGCGGCCCGGCCGTATGCCGCTCGAGCACCTCGTCTCTGTGCGTCGACCGTTCTTCGAATGCTTCGCCGGCCGAGGCGCCGGCGCCGATCTCTTACTGGCCGGCAAGCGCTACCAGGTGCGCGTGCTGGTCGGCGACCGCGCCTCGAAGCACCAGGTGGATCAAGCGCTTGCAGTCGCCCGCTCGTTCAAGCCGGCCGGCTGAACGAACGCGACCGCGATCAGCCACTCGATCGGGTATTCGATCCGCTCGGGGAGCTCGCGCTCGGCGCGGGCGAGGCCTTCGTCGTACTCCTCGAGTGGGATCAGGTCGAAGGTCGAGATGTGCTTGCCGCGGATCCGTTCGAGGGCCGCCTCGCGCTCGTGGACGCCGACCTGTGAGAGCTGAGAGAGCGCGACCTCGCCGAAGCCTGCGGCGCGCAGCTCGGTCTCGAGCTCCTCGGCACTCGAGAACCGCTCGCGATCGACCGCCTCCATCGACGGGAAGAGCTCGTTGAGCCAGTAGGTCGGGAAGTAGGAAGGGTCGAACGTGACGACTGCAAGACGGCCGTCCGCACCGAGGACGCGACGCGCCTCGGCGAACGCGCGCCCGCGGTCGACCAGGTGCGACGAGAGCCACATGACGACGCGCTCGAACCAGGCGTCCTTGAACGGCAGCGCCTCGGCGCGGCCATCTTTGAACCTTGCGCCGGGCACATTCGCGCGCGCCACCTCGAGCATCGCCGGCTCGGCGTCGACGCCCCAGACCTTCGCGTGGTCCGCGAGCGCCGCCTCGAGCCGCCCGGTGCCGCAGCCGACGTCGAGGACGCGACGGCCCGGGAGATCGGCCTCCCGCTCGACATGGCGGAAGACCTCCCACCAGTTCTCGTCGACCGGCCGGATCCGGTCGTACGTCGCGGCGAGCCGCGAGAAATCTGGTTTCGAGCTCACTTCAGCCTGAGACTTGTGTCGCCGGACCGCGCTGCGCGGCCCGTGGACTGCGTCCTCAGTCCCGTCCGTAGCCTACGGCTACGCACGCTCCCTGCGTCCTTGCCACGAACCACGCATCACGCCCCGGCAACGAAGCATCAGACTGAAGCGAGCTCAGGCGTCCGCGATGAGATCGTCCGGGTCCGTCAGCGATTCGATCGCGTGCTGGGCGGCCTCGAGGTCAGACTCGGGGACGAGCACCTTCTGCGGCGTGTCCTCGGTCTCCCGTGGATGGTGCTCGACGGCGGTCTCGAGCTCCGACGAGATGCCTGCAGCCTGCAACAGCGACTGGATCTCCTCGGCCTCGGCGACGTCCTCGGCCAGCGCAACCTGCACCAGCGCGCTCACGGCACCGTCTCCGTTTCGGGCACCAGTTCCTTGCGGCCTGCGCGCGCGCCGCCTTTGACCAAGCGGGGGGCGCCCCGGTCGGGAAACGGCACGTCGATCACGTCGAAGTCCTTGGGCACCACGGTCTCCGGGAAGATCGTACGCGCCTCGCGCACCACCTCGGGCCCGAAGTAGCGGTTGGAGAGGTGCGTGAGGGCGAGCAGGCCGACGTCGGCCTCCCGCGCTACCTCCGCCGCGTCGAGCGCGGTCGAGTGCGCCGTCTCCTGCGCGCGCTCGCGCTCCTCGTCGAGGAACGTTGCCTCGTGGACGAGCACCTCCGCCCCGCGCGCGGCCTCGACGACTGTCTGCGAAGGAGCGGTGTCCCCGCTGAGCACGACTTTGCGGCCGGGCCTGGGCGGGCCAAGCACCTCGTCCGGAGTGACGACCCGGCCGTCCGCGAGCTGCACGCTCTCGCCCGCCTGGAGCAACCCGCGCTGGGGCCCGGACGGGACGCCGAGCGCGTCTGAGGCGGACACGTCGAAGCGCCCGGGCCGCGGGTGCTCGATCAGCGCGAAGCCGAGCGACTGCACGCCGTGCGCGACCGGGAACGTGACGATGTTGTAGTCCTCGCGCTCGAGCACGTCACCGGGCCGCAGCTCGACAATCTCGATCGGGTAGGTCAGCCTGCCGAACACCCGCCGCAAGGTCGCGAAGAGGTCCTTCAGGCCGGGCGGCCCGTAGATGGTCAGCGGAATGTCCCGGCCGCGGAGCGCGAACGTCTTCAGCATGCCCGGCAGGCCGAGGTAGTGGTCGGCGTGGAAATGCGAGACGAATACCTCGCGCAGCTCGACAAGCCCGACCGTCGAGCGCAGGAGCTGCCGCTGGGTGCCCTCGCCGCAGTCGAACAGCAGCCGCTCGCCCCCGCGCCGGACGAGCAGCGCCGACGGCGCCCGCTGGGCGGTCGGAACCGAGCCGGAGGTGCCGAAGAAGACGAGGTCGAGTTCCACGCGGAGAGTCTAGTTTCGCCTGACTCAAGCAACTCCCGGCCCCAGCCGATAGTTGCGAGAGGCTCATGCGACTGCGGCAGGCACACGGGCTGGCTTTACGAGCGGCGTCCGAGCGCTCGCTCACGCTCCTGCGCGTCTTCCTGCTCGCGAGCGCGCTCATCCTCGCGATCGGCGCCGTCGTCCTGAGCACTGTCCTCACCCGCGCGCTCAACGGCCAGGCCATCGCCGACAACCGCGACAGCCTCACGCTCTACGTCGACGGTGTCCTCCGCCCCGCGCTCGTGCGGGACCATCGACTGCGCGTCGACCCGCGCGTCTCCTCCACCTTGCTTCAGGAACTGCGCCGCGACGACGACCTCGTCACGGTCAAGGTGTGGCGGCCCGACGGCGTGCTCGCGTGGACCAATCGCGCGCCGCAGCGGATCGGCAAGCGCTTCGAGCAAGAGAACGAGCTCATCGAGGCGCTGCACGGCCATGCAGCCGGCTCGGTCGGCAAGCTCTCTGCGGACGAGAACCAGGTCGAACGCTCGCTCGGTTTCAGCCACCTGCTCCAGGTCTACGCGCCCATCCTCGACAGCGACGGCAAGACCGTCCTCGGCGCGTACGAGATCTACGCCGACCCGAAGGGCCTCGAGGCGACGATCGCCTCGCGCAGGCACGTCCTCTGGGGCGCCGTCGCGCTGGTCTTCCTGGCGCTCTGGGCGGCGCTCGCGCTGCTTGTTCGCGGCGCCTCCGCGACGCTGCGCCGCCAGACCCGCCAGCTGCGGGAGCGCTCGAAGGCGCTGATGGAGGCCTACGCTCGCCTCGAGGAGAGCTCGCTCGAGGCGATCGAGAGCCTCAATGCCACGGTCGAGGCCAAGGACCCGGCCACGGCGGGCCACTCCCGACGGGTGCAGCGAATCTCGCTCGCTCTCGGCGAGGAGCTCGGGCTCGAGCCGAAGCGGCTCGACGCGCTCCGCTTCGGCTCGCTCTTCCATGACATCGGCAAGATCGCCGTTCCCGACGGGATCCTCGTTAAGCCGGGCAAGCTCGACACCCAGGAGTACGCCCGGATGAAGACGCACGCGGTCGAGGGCGCGCGCATCGTCGAGAAGTTCGGCCGCCTACGCGACTCCGTCCCGATCATTCGCCACCACCACGAATGGTGGGACGGCGCGGGCTACCCGGACGGGCTCGAGCAGGACGCGATCCCGCTCGAGGCGGCGATCGTCGGGCTGGCGGACGCCTGGGACGCGATGACCACCGACCGGCCGTACCACCGGGCGCTCACGATCGCGGAAGCGTTGAGCGAGATCACAGGCGGGCGCGGGAGGCAGTTCTCGCCGGTCGTCGTCGACGCTTTCCACCGGACCCTCGAGCGACGCCCGGCCGAGCTCGGGCTCGACGAGCCCGCTGGCGATGCGCTGCAGGCGGGCTAGAGTCGTGGCATGGCCGACGCTGTCCTGCGCGCGATCCGCCGCGAGCCTGACGCCGACGAGCACAACGCGATCCGCGAGCTCTGGAAGCGCCACTCGATCGCCGAGGAGCAGCGCGACCTCCCCGGCCTGCTGTCGACGCTGACGCCCGACTGCGTCTACGAGCTCGTCCAGACCGGCCACCGCTGGGAGGGGCACGAGGGCGCGACACGCTTCTACCTCGGCCTGCTGCGAGCGTTCCCGGACGTCGACTTCCAGCTGAGCGGCATCGTGATCGGCCCACAGGGTGTCTGCGAGGAGGCCGAGGTCACCGGCACGCACGAGGGCGAGTGGCTCGGTATCGAGCCGAGCGGCGAACGGCTCGTGTGGCAGGTCGCGATCTTCTTCCCGTGGGACGCGCAGCAGCGCCTCTTCGAGGGCGAGCGCGTCTGGACGGCCGGCCTGCCGCTACCGGGCTGACGGCAGGACGAGCTGCTCGCCCGGGACGATCACGTAGCCGGCGATGTGGTTCTGCTTCGCGATGCGGTAGATCGCATCGCGCGGGTCGCCTGCGTAGTGCGAGGCCGCGATCGACCAGAGCGTGTCGCCCGGCCTGACCGTGTAGCGGAGCGTCGGCCCGGCGCCCTGCGAGGCGCGCGCGACGACCGCCCAGGCGATCAGCGCCAGCGCGGAGATGAGGAGGATCTTCCCGAACATGTGTTCGCCATGCTAACGCGAACACGTGTTCGTGTCAAGTGACCGCTGTCGGTTCCTCCAGAAAGCGGCCCGCGCGCCAGATGAGCTCGCCGTCGGCGTAGACCTCGCCGTCGGCGCGGAGATCACAGACGAGGTCCCAGTGGAGCGCCGACTCGTTCTGGCCTCCGAGCTCCTCGAACGCCGACCCGAGAGCGACGTGCATCGTTCCGCCGATCTTCTCGTCGAAGAGCGTGTTCGCGGTGAAGCGGTCGATCTCGTAGTTGAGGCCGAAAGCGACCTCGCCGAGCCGCCGCGCGCCGTCGTCGAGCCCGAGCAGCGCCTCGAGGAAGTCGCGACCGTGCCGCGCCTCGGCCGCTACGACTTTCCCGTCCTCGAAGCGGAGCGAGATCCCGTCCACCTCGCGGCCGTGGAAGAGCGCAGGGAACGCGAAGCTGATCTCGCCCTGCGTCTCCGCCTCGAGCGGGCTCGTGTAGACCTCGCCGTCCGGCATGTTGTAGTGGCCGTCGGCGGCTTCCCACTTCCGGCCCGCGACGGCGACCCGCAGATCGGTGCCGGGGCCGACGATGCGAAGCTCCCGCACGTTCGCGAGGCGCTCCGCGTAGGCGTTGAGCTCGGCGCTGCGGGCCTGCCAGTGGCCGACCGGGTCGCCGTCCTCCTGGACGTGGCACGCGCGGAAGACGAACGACTCGTATTCCGAGAGCGACATCCCGGCGTCCTGCGCGTGGGCCGGGGCCGGGCAGAGCACTCCGGCCCAGCTCATCTCGCCCGCCGAGATCCGCGCCCACCGGCGGTTCGTCAGCTCGCGCGTCGCGGCAATCAGCCGCTGGTGGCGCTCCGGCGCCGAGCCGGTCAGCGCGCGCGTGTTTCCCTCGGACCAGATCGTGATGATTGCGTCGATCGCGTCGATCTCCGCCTCCGCCGTGGGCGGCAGGAACGAGATCTGCTCCTCGCTGCCCTGCGCGACGAGCAGCTCGGTCACGCTCTCGAGATCGACGTTCACGTACGGGAAAGCGCCGGCCTGAAGCGCCGCTGCGTAGAGCTCGGTCGCCAGCGGCAGGCCCGTCGGCGAGCTGTCGATCCGCACGATCTTGCCGGCCTGGAGGTCGAGCGAGTAGCCGACCACCAGCTGGGCTAGTCGTTCGAGCCTGGGATCCGTCACCGAACGCGGAACGGCCGGCTGACGACCTGCGTGGTGCGCTTCGTGTTCATCGTGGCCACGATTCGAATGGCATAGATGTAGCGACCCTGTTTGAGCCGCCGGGCGGGAAAGACGACGACCCGGTTCTTCGCCTTGATCAACCCCGAGGCGCTGAGCAGCGGCTTCGGGCTGTGGCCCGAAAGCGCGCGGGCGATCGTCTTCCGGCTCGTTCCGGCCTTGAAGATCCCGGCCCTGTAGGTCGCTTCTTCGCGGGCCCCCGTCACGAAGCTCCAGTGCGTCGAGCGCCGCGGCCGCACTTTCTTCAGGTTGCCCCACTGGACAGTCGCCAACGAGACCTGGGTCGAGTGCCGCCAGACCGCGGGCGTGCCCTGGCAGTTGCCGTGGGTCTGCGCGATCGCCTGCTTGACGGCGTCGTAGGACGGGCGATGCGAGCCGTCGATCCGTTCGAGGCCGCTCTGCCAGCGGGTCAGGTCGGGCTCGTCGACGAGCAGGAAGAAGTTGAGCGAATCGACGGCCGGATCGCACTCGACCATGGTGATCGAGTCGGCGTAGTACTGCGCCTGCGTCGCCTCGTCGATCGTCGGCATCGTCTCCGTGCCGTAGTAAAGGCCCGCGAGCGCAGGTGGAATCACGACCTGCCAGCCGAGCTCGTCCAGCTGGAGGCGGAGCGGGGGCGCGAAGCTGTCGTGGTACGGGGTCTCGTCGAAGGTCGGCTGCGCGGTTCCGTTGAACGCGTCCCAGACGGCCTGCTTGAGGCGGTCGAGATTTGGGAGGCCCGCATTCGGCCAGGGATAGCCGACATCGGGCGGATCGGTGTTCTTCGCCGGGTACGGGTGGTACGCGAACTCGTCCATCAGCGGCTTCGTCCGGCCGCTGGCGCGGTAGGCGACGCCTAGGTCGTGCAGGAAACGGACCGGCGAGCGCGAGATGTTGCTGCGGGCGTTCGGGTTGTCGTTACCGCGCGGCGAGAGGCCGATACCGATCACGTTGATCGTCGGGTCGACGGCCTTGAGCGCGTCGTAGGTGTCGGCGAGCACCGGCTCGTACGCGGCCCCGGAGAGCGGATGCCCGGCATCGTCGAACTGCGGCTGCCAGAAGTAGTTCACGTTCGGCTCGTTGCCGACGACGTAATCCTTGACCGTCGGGAAGCTCTGCGCGATGTGCGCCACCCACGCGGCGAACTGCGCAGACGCGCCGGTTGTCGAGAGGTCCCGCGGGCTCTTCGCCGCGACGGAGAAGACGACCCGGACACCGGCGGCCTGTGCCATCGGCAGCCAGGTCTGGATCTGGCCCTGGCCCGGGATCACGTCTGGCGCGGCTGTGTCCCACGAGAGCGAAGCGCGATTCTCGGTTAGGCCGAGATCGCCCAGCGTGGCGAAAAACGCGGCCGGGTCGCCCGAGCGCGCTCGGTCCTCGCTGACGCCGAACGTGATGCCCGCGCGCGCGGAACCGGTGAGCGCCGCTGCGGCGCAGAGCAAGGCAATCGGGCCCGTGATCCTCTTCATCATCCTCCTCGTCGGGTTCGACCCACTCCTAGATTTACACGTTCGGCGGCGGGTGTTTCTCATTCGCCGTCAATGATCGGCTGCCTGCGGCGGGACTTGAGCCTCAAGCGCGCGGAGGACCGCGTCGAGCACGGTGGAGGCGCCGAAGCGAACCGGGTCGTCGGCCGGGAGGCCGGTCTCCGCGGCCGCCTCCGCGATCGCCCGGCGGGCGTGGCTCTCCTCGAGGTGCGCGGTGTTCAGCGCCAGCGCCGCTACCCGCGCCGGCCGTAACGGCAGCGCGATTCGCTCGTGCAGCTCGACGAGCTGGGTGAGGCTCGGGAGCGGGTGGCTTGGGTAGCCCTCGATCTCCGTCGAGCCGGCGCGGTGGCAGAGGACGAAGACGTGCGGCGCGGCGCCGTGAATCAGGCCGAGCGTGACGCCGGAATATGCCGGGTGCGCGAGCGAGCCCTGGCCCTCGACGAAGAGCAGCTCACCGCCCCGGCGATGCCCCTCGACCACGAGTCGCTCGGCCGCGCCTGCCAGGAAGTCCGCGACCACTGCGTCGACGGCGATTCCCCAGCCGGCGATCGCGATGCCGGTCTGGCCGGTCGGGACGAAGACTGAGGGCAGGCCGCGGCGACGCGCCTCGAGGTCGAGCTCGAGCGCGACGGTCTTCTTGCCGATCGCGCAGTCCGAGCCGACCGTGAGTGCGATCTGCGCCGGGATCTGCAGGTTCTCGCCCTTCGGTACGTCGAGGCCTTCAGGCGGGCGGCGCAGGTCGCGCAGCTCGACGTCGTGGCGGCTCGCGAGCTCCGCTAGCTCGGGATCGTCGCCCAGGAACTCGTGCAGGCCGTTCTCGACGTCGAGCCCGGCCTCGATGCACGCCTTCAGCAGCTCGCGCCAGGCCGGCGGGAAGCGTCCGCCCTGGGTCGCGACGCCGACGAGCGCGGTCGTCGGCTCGTAGCCGAGGGCCTCGGCCACCGTGGCCACGACCGGCACCCCGTCGAGCGTCTCGCCGGGCCGCGTCGAGTCGACCACGACCACGGCGGGGTCTGGCGCGTAGCGGATCACCCCTCGCGCGGTCTTGCCGTAGTGCGGGTCGCCGGAGCGCCCCTCGGCGAGGATTAGATACCGCTTCGTGACGGTGCCTGGCACCGCAGGTTACGACTCGTGGTGCCGCTTCGAAGCGGTTGTCGTTGCACTTTCGTCACGGTGCCTGGCACCGAGACCGGGCGCATCCGGAGGGAGCTGGACGCCGTCGACGAGCTCGACGCCGGGCCACGGGTCCTCGGCGAGCAGGAGGTTGCCGTCGAGGTCGACGTGGTCGAACAGGCTCGCGACCTGCGCGCCGGCCGAGACCGCGAGACCGGACTCGTTCATGCAGCCGAGCATCAGGCCCAGGCCGAGCGCGCGGCCGGCGTGCGCGATCCGCACCGCCTCGCGAATCCCGCCCGACTTGGCGAGCTTCACGGTCAGCCCATGCGCGCGCTCCGCGCAGGCAGGCACGTCCGCGAGCGTGTGGCAGTCCTCGTCGACGTAGATCGGCAGCGGCGAGCGGCGCTTCAGATCCGGCCCGGCCGAGTCTCCGGCCGGAAGCGGCTGCTCGCAGTACTCGACGCCAAGTTGCTCGAGCTCAGGCAGCGCCGCGAGCGCCTCGTCGAGCGACCACGCTTCGTTCACGTCCACCTGCAGCGGCACATCGGCCACCCTGCGAACCGACCGCACCCGCTCGACGTCGAGCCCGTCGCGCCCGCCGAGCTTCAGCTTCAGCCGCTTGAATCGCCCGCGAACCTGCTCGGCCCGCCGGGCCATGTCGTCCGGGTCGCCGAGCCAGATCGTCCAGGACGTCGGCGGCCCGGCCCGCTCGAGCCCGAGGAGCCGCCAGACGGGCAAGCCCGCAAGCTTCCCGCAGAGGTCGTGCAGCGCGGCGTCGAGCCCGGCCTTCGCCGCCTGCTCACCCGGTCGCTCCGCCAGCCGCGCCCCGATCGCCTCGAGCGCGAACGGGTCGTCGCCGAGCAGGTCGCCGGCGTCCTCCAGAAACGCAAGCGCCGAGTCGGCCGACTCGTCGTAGCGCTCGATCGGGTTCGCCTCGCCGTAGCCGCTGACGCCTTCATGCCGGACCTCGACGAAGACCGCCTCGGCCTCGTCGGACGCGCCGCGCGAGATGACGAAGGTCTCCGCCATCCGCAGCGTCGCCTTGCGGGCCCGTAGCTCCATCAGTGCGTGTGCCAAGGATACGAGCCGCCGTAGCGCAGCTCGGCTGCGACGCCGTGCCTCACCGCGAAAACGCGCACCTTGTGGCCCGAGCCCGGTTTCGGCAACAGCGCAGGCGGGAGCTCGAACTCGAAGGCGAACTTCTGGTGCGGGACGGCCTGGCCGAGCATCGTGTGCGGCTGGATCAGGCTGAGCTTGCTCGCGAAGACCTGCTCGCGGTCGACGAAGACCATCACCGTGTCGACCTTCGCCGAGAGCCGCTGGTTCGAGGCCCAGCCCGTGAACGTGTAGTTCTGGCCGGACGTGACGTGCACCAGGCCCCGAAGCGCCTGCGCGCGAACCGGGATCGCCTTCCTCCCGCTCGAGCCAATCACCTCGCCCCCGCCTCGCGCCTGGATCGTCGTTGTCACACTCGAGCCGCGCAGCTCCTCGAGCTGCTCGTTCTCGCGCACGACGAAGACTGAGACGTCGTTGCGGCCGTCGTGCCATCGCAGCGAACTTCGTCCGTCCGTCGGCCTCGAACGCCTCCGTGACGGCTGCGATCCGACCGTTGACCGCGACCGCCAGGTCGTCCCCCGTCTCCACGCCGCCGCTCAGGTCGCCCTGGATCCAGGTCGGGATCAGATTGGAGCGCAGGTCGACAGTCTGGAGCAGGTTCTGGTTCGCGAGCTGCACGCCGCCCGACCGGCTCGGCATCGCCCGCAGGCTCGAGACGAGCCTCCCGAGCAGCTCTTGATGCGGCCCGATCCGGTAGAGGTCGGCC
>VAXD01000062.1:28236-39821 GCA_005884155.1 Actinomycetota bacterium
CCGGCGGAGCGCCTGCAGGTCGGAGATCCGCGCCGTCGCGTACTTGCCGTTGCCGACCAGAAGCGAGACGGTCCCGTCCTTGGGGAGCCGTCGCCCGATCAGCGGCTTGCCGTCGACGTGGTACGGGATCCGGAGGTGCAGGTAGCGCGCGATCGTCGGCACGACGTCGATCGTTCGAGCGAGACCGTCGTCGATCCGCGCCGCGTGCTGGTGCGGGAGCTTGACGAAGAGCGGCACGAAGGCGATGTCCTGCAGGTTCTTCGGGGTCGGGTAGCGGCGAGGCTGCAGGTGCCGGAAGCTGACGCCGTGATCGGCGAGGACGATCACGAGCGCCTTGTCGAAGATCCGGGCCCGCCGCAGGCGCCGCATCATGTACCCGAGCGCGCGGTCGGTGTACTCCGTTTGGAGTAGAAAGCGCTGCTCGCTCTGCAGCGCCGGGAACGTCTGCTTCCAGACGCCCTGCTGGATGCCGCGCAGGATCGGCACCTCGATCCCGTACGCCTTGGTCGACGGTAGGTAGAGGTACGGCACGTGCGGCAGGAGCGAGTGCAGCACGTACAGGTTCGGCTTCCCATCGTTGCGGAAGGCCGAGGCGAAGCGACAGACGTTCCGCGCGCACGGCAGCAGCGGCCCGGAGTGCGTCGCGCGCACCTCGGTCTCGTGCTCGGCCTGGCCGAAGTTGCCCCAGCTGTCGCTGATCTGCGGGAGCCGGTCGGAGTACGGCCGCGGCAAGACGAGGTGCAGGTAGACGACGCTCGCGTCATTGGCGAGCGAGCCGGTCGTGTCCTGCACCTCCTGCGCCGAGGCCTGGCCCTTCACCTGCTTGCAGATGGACGCCGGGCACATGTGCGTGAGCGACTCGACCGCGTGAACGTGATAGCTGCCGCCGAACAGCGTGAAGATGTTGTTCGGGTGGTCCGAGTAGATCGGTAAGAGCTTCTTGTGCGGCGGCGGCAGGATCCCGGTGAAGATCGCCGGCACGGCGACCTCGGTCAGCCACTGCACGGTCGTCGCGCTGCGGTACCAGGTCGAGGTGCGCGCGAGCTCGGCGAAGTCCGGGTAGCGCTTCGCGTCGACCCTCTCGTTGCGGTCCATCAGCGAGACCGGCGCGAACTCGTCGAAGACGATCAGGACGACCGGTGTCTTTGACTTGACGTGCTCCTTCTTGACCGGCGGCGTGTGGACGAAGACGAGCTTCGAGATCCCCGAGCTCGAGATGAAGAGCGCCAGGAAGATGAACGGCGCAGGCGCAAGCACGGTCAGGAACGAGCGGACGAACGAGGTGCGCGCGTAGAGGACGGCTCCGCCGATGCCGGCCGCTGCCGCGACGACGAGCGACGCGGTTCCGGTCAAGCTCGAGTCGTTCGTGATCGCGTGCAGGACGACGACCGCGACGAGCGTCCCGACGAAGACCAAGTGCACCGCCTCAGCGGCAGGACCGCTCACGAGCCCGACGAGCAGCTCGATCGCGAGCAGCACCGCGGGTGGAACGAAGACGAGGAAGAGCGCGAAGAGAACGATCTCCGAGCTCGACGCCCGCCGGATCGCGAAGAACTCCGGATTCCGGCTGAGAATGTCAAGCAACGGCTGCGCGAGTGCGAAGCCGGAGAGCACGAGTAGCTGCGCCCCGCGTACGAGTGACGTCTTCAAAAGGCTTGGTTGGGGCGACCGGCGAGCGATGCGAGAACGCTAGTCAGATCGGAAACAGGAGGCCACCCCGACCCGACGCTAGACTGGCCCGGCCAGCGCCTGTAGCTCAGGGGATAGAGCGCGCGCCTCCGGAGCGCGAGGTCGCAGGTTCGATTCCTGCCAGGCGCATTTCAGCCCTTATCCACAGCGGCGTTCCGCTTGAACAAGCGGTTGGTCGTGTTGACCAGTTGCATCTAGCGCGACTTTGTCGGACTCTAGTGGGGACCTTTCAACGGGGGCGATCGCAACGGCCGTGGACAGGGTGCACAACACACCGGGACTCTTCAAGAGGACGCGGGCCGACGTGCTCGACCGCGTGCAGATCCTGTTCTTGGTCGTGCTCTGGGTGGTGACGCTGGTCGCTGTCGTGCACGTGGCGGGTGAGCTCGCGAACCCGCCCACGCCGGCCTCGCAACCGCAGCCGCCCGGTTTCGTCTGGGGCGGGAGGACGTTCGTCGACGTGAAGTCGTTCGCGACGTGGCTTCGCGCCCACGGGCATTCCTACGAGACCTGGGCGCAGAACCACAGGCGGCGGGCAGGCCTTCCTCTGCTGCCCTCGCAGCAGCCGGCAAAGGCACCGGAGGGAACGCCGGGCTGGGTTCGCATAGTCGTGAGCGTAGGCGCAATCGCTTTCGCCCTTTGCTGCTTCGTAATCGTCGGGCGCAGACGCCGAACCTGGGGACGAATCGGCGGCGCCCGGCGGGCGACCGGGAGTTGGACCGAGCGGGCGCACTTCGAGGCCGACTGGTGGCGAGCAGCGGCCGGCGAGCTTCGCGGGATCACGTATGCGGTGACCGCGGCGGGATCCAGAGCAGCGCATGCGACGGTGCGCCTCATCTCATCCGAGCGCGAGGAGCTGCCCGAGCTCCGCGTCGACTGGACACACCTTCTTGGGCGGAGTGCGTACGCCCTGCGCGTCATTCGCCACCGGGCTAGCCCCTCGCACGGAGACGCGTTTTGGTATGGCGCGGCGACTCTGTTGGCGATCGCGATCGGAATGGTCGCCGTCCGCCTAGGCTGACCGCGGCACTCTACGCCGCGCGGCGGAGCTCTTCTGTCCGCGCGGGGGCCGGGCGGTGGCGGCAGAGCGGCCAAAGACCACACGGATGACGACGAGCCCGTATGCCATACGGCGCGCGTTGCCGGCGTTTGCGACGCGGAAACTCAGCCCCAGGGCCATTCGCCCTTCCGGCGCAGCTTCGATGCGACGCCTTGCGCAATTGCAATGACCTGAACGCGGTGCGCGGACCCGGGCGCCGGCAAGAGCCCTTGGGGCAGCTCGAACTGGAAGCCCACGTTCCGCTTGTAACCGAGCACCCGGTGCGGCGCGAGCTTGGCCGTTGGGCTCGAGAAGACCTGCTTCCCGTCCACGAAGACCGCGAGGCTGTCGGCGCGGTGCGCGAGCGAGGCGCGCGCGGCCCAGCCGCTGAAGCGCGTCAGCGCGCCGGTCTTCACCTCGACGAAGCCGCGCAGGGCTTTCTCCCGGACCGGGACGACCGAGCCGTCGGACGAGCGGATCCTGCCGTCGGCGAGCCTCGCCGAGGTCGTAGCGCCTTGCAGCTGCTCGAGCGTTCCGTCGGGCCGCACGAGCAGCACGGCCACGTCGTTCCGCCCGGTCCGTAGCGACTGCTCCGGGACCATCGCGTCGAAGCCGGTCCCGTCGACGCCCTCGAAGCTCCACGTGGTCGCTTCGATCCTCCCGTTCACCGCGATCGCTAGCTTCTCGTGCCGGCCGTGGCGTCCGGTCAGCCGTCCCTGGACCCAGGTCGGCAGGAAGTCGGTTCGGCGGTCGACATAGCTGAGCAGCTCCTGGCCGTCGAGGTCGACCCCGGCGTCCGCGCTCGGCTCGACCCGCAGAGACGAGAGCGGCTTGCCGATCAGCCCGGCGGCCGGGCCGATCCGGTAGACCGACGCCGGCGCCGAGCCAAACCGCGCCAGCTGAACACGCAGCGCCTCGGCGCGCTTCCTGAGCAGCACTGAGAGCCGGTCTCGCTGCGCCTTCCCGTTGCCGAGCCTGATCTCGACCTCGTCGTCTCGCGCCAAGCGGCGGTCGACGAGCGTGCGCCCGTCGACGTGCCAGGGGATCCGCGCTCCGAGAACGTGCGCGATCGTCGGAACGATGTCGATCGTGCGGGCGAAGCCGTCGTCGATCCGTGCCCGGTGCTGGTGCGGCAGCTTCACGAACAGCGGCACGAAGGCGATGTCCTGCATGTTTCCGGGCGTCGGTAGCCGCCGCGGCTCGCCGTTCCGGTAGCTGACGCCGTGGTCGGCGGTGACGATCACCAGAGCGCGGTCGTAGATCCCCTTCGCCTTCAGCCGGCGCATGATCAGCCCGAGCGCGCGGTCGGTGTACTTGGCCTGCAGCAGGAAGCGCTGGTAGCCCTGCTCAGCCGGCCAGGCCTCCGTGAACACTTTGTCGCGGATCCCGCGCAGGGGCGGTGCCTGGACGCCGTAACGCCTGCCCGACGGCAGGTACAAGTACGGCACGTGCGGCAGCAGTGAGTGGAGCACGTAGAGCGTCGGCCGCTTGTCGCTCGAGAACAACGAGGCAAAGCGGCAGACGTTCCGCCCGCACGGCTCGATCGCGCCGCTGCCCACCGAGCGCGCCGGCTCGCGCCGCTCGGCCTGCCCGAAATCCCCCCAGCTGTCGCTGATCTCGGGGATCTCCTCCGAGTACGGCCGGGGCAGCAGCAGGTGCAGGTAGACGACACCCGCGTCGTTGGCGAGTGAGCCCGTCGCATCGGACACGGCCGCCGGCGAGGCGCCGCGTGTCTCACGGCAGATCTTCGACGGGCAGAGTTGCGTCAGCGATTCGACCGCGCGCACGCGGTAGCTGCCGCCGAGGAGCGTGAAGACGTTGTCCGGGTGGTCGGCGTAGATCGGCAGGAGCGTCCGGTTCTGCGGCGGCATGATTCCAGTCAGCACCGCCGGCACCGCCTGCTCGGTCAGCCACTGCACCGTGGTCGCGCTGTGGTACCAGGTCGAGTCGCGGGCGAGCGCGGCGAAGTTCGGGTAGCGAGCGGCCTTGACGTGCTCCCGAGCGTCCATCAGCGAGACCGGCGCGAACTCGTCGAACACGACCAGCACCACCGGTATCTGCGAGTGGATGCGCTGCTGCCGGAGGTGCGGGTGCGAGACGACGACGAGCTTCGACGCGTCCGAGTCGAACAGGAAGAGCGCGAGGAAGATGAACGGCGCCGGCGCGAGCACGGTCAGGAACGACCCGACCGAACGCGAACGCGAGTACAGCAGCGCCCCGGCGATCCCGACGGCCGCCGCAACGACCAGCGCGCCCACGCCGGTGAGCGTCTCGCGGTGGGCGAGCAGGTGCAGGACGATGACCGCGACGAGACCCGCCACGAAGACGAGGTGCACGACGGTCGCCGCACGCCGGTTGACGAGACGAACGAGCAGCTCGACCGCCAGCAAGACGGCAGGCGGGACGAACACGAGGAAGAGCGCGAACAGCACGATCGAGGTGCTCGAGGCGCGCCGCACCGAAAAGAACTCCGGGTTGCGCCCGAGGATGTCGAGCAGCGGCTCGGCCAGCGCGAAGGCCGAGAGGACGGCCAGGCGCGCGCCGTGCGTCAGCGCGACGCGCAGGAAGGTCTGGTCAGCTTCTCGCGCGGGCAAGGTGGAGCGTTCGCTGTCCCCCCGCGAGGGTCTCCGAGCGGACGACGTCGAACCGCTCCCGAAGGCTGCGGTCGAACCAGTCCTCGGTGTAGTCGGGATGGTCGTTCGGCCGCTTGCGGGCGAGCAGGCGGCGGGCCATCGGGTCGTCGGGCGAGACGAACTCGATCACGACCGAGCGTGTAGTCCGGCGCAGCCAGTCGAGAAACTCCGCGATCGGGACGTTGCCGGCGATCGAGACGTGGTGGATCAGCGCGAGCGCCAGCGTCAGGTCGGGCCGGCCGCGCTGAGGCAACGGCTTCCGCTCGGCGCCCCTCCACCCCAGCCCCGGCGGCGGGTCGACGACGTTCACCGACAGCGGCAGGATGTTCTGCCTCCCCTCGCCGCGGAGCGCGTTGTAGAGCCGGTCGGCGACGAGCGCGTCGGCGTCCATCGCGACCACGTAGTCGGCGGTCTCGGCCGCAATCCGCGCGTGGACGCCCTCGTTGCAGCCGAGGTCCCAGACGAGCTTCGGGCCTTCACTCTCGACCGCCGCGCGGACGAAGCGCGCCTTCCGCTCGGCGTCTTCGCTGGAGTAGGTCGTCTCGAGCCCGTAGTCGGACCAGGTGGATTGAGGAGGTTCCCAGCGGAGCCGCCCGATCAGCCGCTCGAGGCCCTTGACGTTCGCGGCGATCAGCTCCTTCTTGAAGCCCGCTTTCTTCAGCTCGCCCTTGAGATCGTCATCGCGCTCCTCGTAGCGGCGCTCGAGCCGCGCGTGCATGACGACGTGCGTGAAGGCGCCGCGCCGGAAGCGGTCGCGCAGCGAGAGCAGGTTGCGCAGCTCCTGTGGCGAGATCCCGTCGAGCGATCCCCGCAGCCACGGCTGGAACGGAACGTCTTTCCACGCCTGCAGCAGCAGCGGGTTCAAAAAGAGCATGCAGAACTGCCGGTAGCCGGCCCAGGGCTCGCCCTCGCGTAGCTTCTCGAACGAGCCCACGTCGATGAAGACCGGTTCGGCGCCGCGGAACTGGATGTTGAAGGGCGTCGAGTCCTTCAGGATCAAGCCCTTGTCGAGCGACCGACGCAGGAGACCGAGCTGGAGCAGCGCCGCGTCGCGGAGCATCGAGAACGTCCACTCGTACGGGTACGAGACGAACGGGATCACGTCGTGCTCGAGCACTCCGGCGACGCCACCGTGGATCCCGTCGGCGACCGGCGACTCCTCGACCTCACGCGTCCCGATCACAGGCTGCTCATCGAGCAGACCAGACGCCGAGAGCTCGCGCCAGTCGGCGAGCCCGTGCTCGCTCAGAAGCCGCAGGACGCGGCCGTCGATTGTGACGATCCGGCTATCCGGGTCGCGAAAGGAGCCCGGCTCGAGCCCGGGCGCCGCACCGGGCGCCTCGCCGCCCGGGGTGCTCAGCTCGGCGAGCCTTCGTCCTCGGGTTTGCCGATGTGGAGCAGCCGCTTCACGCGACGCCAGTAGACCTTCCCGATAACGCCGACGGCCGCGACGCCCCCGGCGAGTGCCTGCAGGAAGAGGCTGCCGCTACCTGGATCGATGTAAGAAAGTGGTGACGTCATCAGACTCGGCAGGGTAGGGGTTCCGTCGAATGAGTGCAAGTCCGGTGCGCACCCGCGTCGGGCGCGCACCGGCTTGCGCTGCTGACTACCTACAGCCGGGGAACTTGAACGAGACGATCCGCGTACGCCACGTCCCGATGATGACCGCGTCCACGCCCAGGTACTCCTGCGTGTACCAGAACGTGCAGTCGTCGGCCGGGTCGACAGTCAGGTCGCTGTAGTCGCCCCAGCGGCCCTCGACCTCCGTCTGCGGCCCCGTGCCGGTGAACGCGGTCTGCTCGACCTGGGTCATCTGGCCGAGCGGGTCACCCGCGGCCCGTCCCGTGTAGCGGATGGACGGGTAGTCGTTCGGCCCGGAGGCGCTGTAGCCGAGGGCGATGTCGCCGTTCTTGTCCTCGGCGATGCTCCCCATCCAGCGCCAGAGCGGGTTGGTCGTCGTGTCGTCGGGCGCGTAGGTCCCCTGCTGGTAGATGTCCGGGGAGGCGTTTCGCGGGATCCGCACCTCGTACCACCTGATCCCGACCTTGCCCTCGGGCGTCTGCACCGAGTGGTTGAGCAGGATCGAGGACGTGGTGTTGTTGAGCTTGCGGTACGGCATCCGGAACATCAGCCTGTCCCCGAGCACGTCGAGCTGTTGCGGCCCGCCCTTCTGCGGGACGCAGTCGCCGTAGCCGTAGACGCACTGCGGGCGCACGAACGGCTGGACAGGGATCGTCGTGTCCGGAGCGCCGTTCTGGCCGAACGTCGAGTTGGCCGGGTTCGTCCAGTCGACGTGGAACTTCCACATCCGCAGGTCGAAGCCGGTGTCACCCGGGTTGGTCGGCGGGACGCCGCTCGGGTCGTCGACCTCTGCGAACCAATTCGGCGAGCCCGCGGCCGGCAGAGAGCTGCCGTCGAGGTCGCCCGGGAGCATGCCGATGTACTGGCCGCCGGGCGGGTTGTGCTGGCTCTCGTCGAAGAAGACGACGCGGGCCGGCTGGCCGCTCAGCATCTTGCTCCGCTCGAACGCGAACACGCCGACGCCCGCAGACAACTCGGCGGGCTGCGGGAACTCGTTGGCCATCATGTAGTAGCCGTCCGGCCAGACGCCGATCTTCGGGTAGTCGAAGAAGACGTTGCTGCCGAAGTCGAACTCGTAGAGGTAGTACGAGCCCGTGGCGTCGCTCGTGGTCGAGACGGCGATGCACTCGCCGTACTGATCGTCGCCCGCGTTGCCGGTCGGCGTGGCGATGAACTCCGAGATCAGCCACCGCCGTGCCAGCTGGTCGTAGACGACCACCGGATCTCCGTCGTTGTGGATCTTGCACTCCCCGTTCGTGTTCGCCCAGAGCTCGTTGATCGGCGTCGACGTCCGGAGGACGGCGCCCGTCTTCGAGTAGACGGCGAAATCGGTGTTCACCGCCTGGACGTACTGGCTCCCTCCGACCTCGCCCTCGGTGTCAGGCGGCAGGCAGTTGCAGCTGCTCGGCTGCGCGCACGGCGGGCCGAACGGCAGACAGATCCCGTCGAAGTTCTGGATCGGCGCCGACAGCGGGCCGGTTCCCTTGTGGTGCTGCACGACCGGGTCGTGCGCGTCGCTGTTGCCGCCGGGCTGGAGCGACTCGTTGGGAATAGCGTGCAGCGGGCCCGGCACCACCGGCAGCACCGGCAGCGAGTTGACCGGCGGCGATTCGCCGTAAAAGGTGCCGTCGATCACGTTCGGCCCGTACGAGAGCCGCGTGTCCAACGACCTGACGGCGCTGCCGCCTGCCGCGGTGTTGGCGGCGCGGACGAGACCGACGTGAGCTCCCCTGGCGGCCGTACCGCTGCCGGCGCCGCCCGTCAGGGCGAGCACGGCTCCGGCGAGCACGACCGGAAGCGAAGCGACGAGGACGATTCTCCGACGCCGCCTGAGCGGCGGAAGGAGCTTCCGAAACATTCTTCACCCCCCAGCTGGGTTGCGTAACTTTCGAGACCTTTCCCAAAAATGGCCCGGTTAAAAACGTCGCCGCAATCGCCCACGGATTCCCTTCTCGAATTTGGTCCCTGATTGATCAGTCAATCACTGCCTCTAGGCAGGCCCGGATTTCGGCGTTAGGCTCAAGCCCGCGCGTGAATGCCGTCATCGCGTACGTCCGCAGCCTGAATCCCCAGCTGCCCCGACCCGTCTGGCTGATCGAGGCCGGCGGTGTCGCGAACGCGCTCGGCAACGGGATCGTGATCCCGTTCCTCGTCATCTACCTGCACGGCGTGCGCCACTTCGGCCTGGGGATCTCCGGTTTGGTCGTCGCCTGCCTGCTCGGGATCGGGATCGTCGGCAGCCCGCTCGCCGGGCGCGTGGTCGACCGGATCGGCGCCCGCGCAACGCTGATGGGCTCGCTCGCGTTCCTCGCTGCGGGTTACGGGGGCTTCCCGTTCGTGCACCACCCGTGGCAGGCTTTCGGGCTCGCCCTGATCGCGGGCACGGGGAACGCCGGGTTCGCGCCGAGCCACTCGAGCCTGCTCGCCGCGCTGACCTCCCGCGAGCAGCGCACAGCCGCCTACGCGCTGATCGCGACGACGGCCGTGCCGGTCAGCTTCGACGTCCTGTTCGCGGTCGACGCCGGGACCTTCCTCGCGTTCATCGGCCTGCTCTTCTTCGTCCCGGCGGTCCGCGCGCCGGCTGCCGTAGTCACAGGCGGCTTCCGGCGCGTCGCTCGCGACCACACGTTCGTGGTGCTGCTCGGGCTGACCGCGGTCCTGGTCGCTGCCGCCTACGCACAGGTGGCGACGATTCTGCCGCCGTACGCGAACGAGCACGCCGGCGTCAGCCCCGCCGGAATCGGGGTCGTTTTCTTCGTCAACACGATCGTGCTCGTGATCGCGCAGCTCCCGATCGCGAAGGCGCTCGAGGGACGCCGCCGCTTCCCGGCGCTGGCGCTGACTGCCGCGCTGTTCGCGGTCACCTGCGCCACGATCCTCGTCGTCGGCCGCTCGCTGCACGGCTCGGCCGCGGTAGTCGCGCTCTGCGGCATGATCGTGGTCTTCAGCCTCGCGGAGTGCATCCACGGCGCCGTCAACAACCCCCTGATCGCCGACCTCGCGCCGCCCGAGCTGATGGGCCGCTACATGGGGCTCCGCACCTCGGCGTTCCAGCTGGGCTACCTCGCCGGCCCGACCCTCGGCAGCCTCATGCTCGCCACCTCCACGTCCGGCCTCTGGCTCGGCAGCGCCGGCGCCTGCCTGGCCGCGTCGGCGGGCTTCCTCGTGCTCGGCCACCAGGCGCCGTCCGACATCGACGTGACACCCGGCGCAGCGAGGGCTCCGCGGCAGGCGTTCCGGGTACTATGGCGAACCTCCGACATGACGACCGAAGACCCACTCAGTACCGATGCCCAGCCTGCCCCGCATCAGGCGCCAGACGCCACGCACGCCCATACGGGAGGCTCTTCCACCGCCTGAGCCGCGGGTCGCGGAGCTCTCCGCTGACGGCCTGACCTGGGTCCATCTCGACTCGCCGACCTCCGAGGAAGCAGCTCTGCTGCAGGAGCGCTACGGCTGGCACCCGCTCGACATCGAGGACGTCCTCTCCCGCCGGCAGCGCCCGAAGATCGACGAGTACGCCGAGGACGGCTACCTGTTCGTCGTCCTCCACTTCCCGGTCTACGACAAGACGGTGCAGCGGCTGAACGCGGCCGAGCTCGACTCCTTCGTCGGCCAGGACTACCTCGTGACGCTGCCGAACGTCGAGCTGCTGCCGGTGACGCGGCTCTTCCGGCGCTGCGAGGAGGACGAGGCCCTGCGCGACCAGCTCTTCTCGAAGGGCTCGGGCTACCTCTTCTACCACGTCCTCGACGACCTCTTCGACTACTGCTTCCCGATCCTCGACAAGATCGCCTACAAGCTCGACTCGATCGAGGACGACGTCTTCGAGGGCCGCTCCGAGGAGGTCGTGCGAGACATCTCGGACGCGAAGCAGGAGATCATCTCCTACCGCAAGATCATCAAGCCGGAACGCGCGACCCTCCGGGTGCTGGAACGGCAGATCGAGCGTTTCCTGCCCGAGGAGCTCGAGCTCTACTTCGACGACATCGTCGACGCAGCCGAGCGGATCTGGGACCTACTCGACAACCACAAGGAGGTCGTCGAGGCGCTCGAGGACACCAACGAGTCGGTCATCTCGCACCGCCAGAACCGCGTGCTGCTCGTGCTCACGATCGTCAGCGTGATCCTGCTCCCGCTCACGCTGATCACCGGTCTCTTCGGCATGAACGTCAAGTTCCCGGGCTTCGACACCGCGCGGGCCTTCTGGATCATCTGCGGCACGATGCTCGCGATCGCGGTCTCGCTGATCGCGTACTTCCGCTCGCGGCGTTGGCTGTAGTAGCACGGGGGAACCCTGGTTCCCCCGTGAGCCCCCTCCTTTCGCAACGCGCCAGGAGTTCCAGCGCTCAACGTGCCGGCCACTCTCGAGGTGAGCCGACGTTCTTGTCGCAGTTCGCCTCCCGCCGGGCAAAGCCCGGCTCCGGCGGCGATTCTCCGCCGCCCCTTCGCGCCATGAAGCGGCGGGCGAGTGGGACGCTCGCCCAGCGAGAGTTGCTCTCGCCTAGGCCGACACGATGAAGACCGGGGTCCCGAGGCGGACCTGGTTGAAGAGCCATTCCGCGTCCGGGATGTGCATCCGGATGCAGCCGTGCGAGGCCGAGTAGCCGATCGAGGCGTCGTCAGGCGTGCCGTGCATGCCG
>VAXD01000117.1:0-13398 GCA_005884155.1 Actinomycetota bacterium
CACACGCGGCTTCACTCGCAGGAAGCCGAGCGTGTCGTTGACCCAGAACACCCGCGAGACCGAGGAGCTCTGCTGCTGGTCGTCGGTGGCGCTCACGCTCCAGCGCCAGCGCCCGAGGGTTAGATCGCTCGCGCGGCGGCGCACGGCCGAGCGGCGCCGGATCGTCCTCGACGGCCAGGTGATCTGGTAGACCCCCGGCGCCCGGTCGCCCGCGTTCTCGTAGACCGTCGTGCCGTTCGGGTCGATCAGCTTGGCGTCGACGTTGGACTGGCGGACGATCTTGAAGGACAGCGTCTCGCGCTCGGCCTGGCCGTCGCCGTTAGGCGAGAGCACAAGCTGTGTCGGCGGGGGCGCGTAGACACCGGTGTACATCAGGGCCAGCGTCTCCTTGACGGGCCGCTCTCCGCTTGGATCCGACGGCCGGTTGAGCAGGTGCCCGTCGAAGGCCATCGTGCTCGAGCCGCCCGCGTCGAGCGCCGACCCCGTGACGGCGCCGAGCCGCACGAGCGTCTGCGCGAGCTCGAAGTTCGTCAGCCCGACGCTGTAGCCGCGCCGGCGGCCGTCCACGACCACCATCACGATCTGGCCGTTCGCGCGCTGGCCGATGCCGGTACGCGGGTTTCGCGGTGCGAGCTGGGATGGGAGGAAGTCCTCCCCGGCCGTGTAGACCGGCTGGCCGTTGCGGACGATCACCGGGCCGCCGCCGAGCGCGTCGGCAATCCCCAACGCGGGCCAGTTCGGCGAGAGCGAGAACTGCGTCTGGACGACCGTCCCCGGCGGCGTCTCGGCGACCAGTTTCGCGGCCTGCGAGCCGACCGCCATCATCACGGCGCCGTCGCGCGGGATCACGGTGCCGCCACCGCTCGACTGCGCGATCGCGATGCCGCTCAGCACCGAGCCCGTCGTCACGGGCGGATACGGCTCGATGGTCGTCTCGACCGCGCCCGAGACGACCGGCGTCCTCGCGCCCCACACCGGCGTGAAGATCGTCGTCCCGTCGCCGATGGGAGTTTTGTTCAGGCTCAGCGTCCTGCGACTCCCGAGCCCCTGCCAGAAGCCGAACTGCGCGACTCGCTGCACGGTCAGGGTGCCGGTGTTGGAGATCCCGATGCTCGAGCGGCTACGAAGAGGCGGCACCTTCAACAGGCCGTCCTGCATGACTATCCCACTCGGGTGGCCGTCGGCCCAGTTGAAGAGATCGCCGTTGGTCCCGACCACCGTCGCCTGGTCGGAGACGGCCTTCTCCATCGCCGTCACCCGCTGGCGACCGGTGACCGTCCCGTTCGCAAGCAGCGGCCTGAGCCGGTAGAGCCCAACAGGCTTGGGTGCGGTGATGACGTGGATCGCGACCGGTCCGTGCGCGGTGAACTGCACCTGGCGCGAGTACGACACGCCGGGCATCAGCACCTGCGAGTAGTACGCGCGCGCCGGTGCAGCGACGGCTGCGGCAAGACCAACGACCGTCGCCCTGATGAGGACTCGGCGGAGCATGACCCCAGGGCACGGTACCGAAAGTCCATTTTGAAAGCCAGAAAGGAGCATCCTCGCGCCCACGCGTGACGCGATAGGTTGCAGCCGTGAGCGCGACCGTCGGCACCCGCAGCGCGCTGGTCGAGGACCTCGTCCTGCGCTATCCCGAAATCCCTGCCGAAGCCGTGCTCAAAGAGGACCTGCTGAGGACCGGGATCGCTTTCGACGAGGCCGCGCTGACCGAGAACCTCGACGGCGAGGTCAAGCCCAAGTCGTACTTCATCTTCTCGTTCGACCAGAAGCCGCTGACGGAGCTCGGCGCCGCGGCGGTGCAGCGGCCGCCGGAGGAGATAGCGCTCAGCGGCGGCCCCTGGGAGCTACGCCGCACGATCGTCTCGGTGCGCGTCAATCCCGACTCGCCTTACCGTGTCGCGCGGGCCGAAGGTGAGCTGCGGCTCTCGCTCGAGGGCAGCGACCTCGCGAAGGTCACGACGCCGCCGATGCCCGAGTACTACCGGCACACGCTCTCGAACGGCAAGACAGTGATGGAGACCGCGCCGACGATCGAGTGGGGTTACCTGATCTACCTGACCGTGCTGCGGCTCTGCCAGTACTTCGGCGCGAAGGAGGAGTGCGGCTTCTGCGACATCAACCACAACTGGCGCCAGCACCGACGCGCGGGCCGACCGTACACCGGCGTGAAACCGGTCGAGGACGTTCTCGAGGCGCTCGCGCTGATCGACCGCTACGACGACGGTCACACGCACGCGTACACGCTCACCGGCGGGTCGGTCACCTCGACGGTCGACGGCCTCCCGGAGGCCGAGTTCTACGGCCGCTACGCCGAGGCGATCGAAGAGCGTTTCCCCGGCCGCTGGATCGGCAAGGTCGTCGCACAGGCGCTTCCGAAAGCCGACGCGCAGCGCTTCAAGGACTACGGCATCTCGATCTACCATCCGAACTACGAGGTCTGGGACAAGCGGCTCTTCTCGCTGATCTCGCCCGGGAAGGAGCGCTACGTCGGCCGCGAGGAGTGGCACCGCCGGATCCTCGACGCGGCCGATGTTTTCGGGCCGAGCCACGTGATCCCGAACTTCGTCGCGGGGGTGGAGCTGGCGCGGCCCTTCGGGTTCGACTCGATCGACGAGGCGATCGCGTCTACGGTCGAAGGGCTCGACTACTTCATGTCGCACGGCGTGGCCCCGCGCTTCACGACCTGGTGCCCCGAGCCGACGACGCCGCTCGGCCGCGACAACCCGGGCGGCGCGCCGCTGGAGTACCACGTGCGCCTGCTCGGCGAGTACCGGGACGCGCTGGCACGGCACGACCTGCAACCCCCTCCGGGCTACGGCGAGCCCGGCACCGGACGCGCGGTCTTCTCCGTCAGCTCCTTCATGGACGTGCTGTGAGCAGTCGGATCTCGGTTGAAGAAGCTCGCGAGGCTCAAGCGGCTCGCCGGCGCGGTGCGGGCGCGCTACCACGACCCGAACCGCGCGACCTACATGGTCATGCGGATCGTCAACTACACGAACGTCTGCGTCGCCCAGTGCGACTACTGCGCCTTCTACGTCTTGCCGAACCAGGACGGCGGTTACGTCCTCTCGCGCGAGGACGTCTTCGCGAAGATCGACGAGCTGGTCGAGTTCGGCGGCGACCTCGTCGCGTTCAACGGCGGATTCAACCCGCGCCTGCCGCTCGACTACTACTGCGACCTGTTCGCGTCGGTGCGGGAGCGCTACGGCGAGCGGGTCGAGTTCTATGCGCTGACCGTCGCCGAGTTCGTCTTCCTCGCCGACCGCGCGCGGCTCACGTACACGGACGCGGCCGCGCGGTTGCGCGAGGCGGGTGTCCATTGGATCACCGGCGGTGGCTCGGAGATCCTGACCGAGGACTTTCGCGCCCGGCACGCCAAGTGGAAATACACCGTCACGGACTACTTCGAGGCCCAGCGCGCGATCGTCGAGGCCGGCCTGCAGACGACTGCGACGATGGTGATCGGCTTCGACGAGACCCTCGACGAGCGGCTCGAGCACCTCGTACGCACGCGCGACTTCCAGGACGAGACACGTGGCCTCTTCTCGTTCCTCTGCTGGACGTACAAGCCGTACGGCACCGCGTTCGGCCTCGACAACGTCAAGCACATCCGCACGTCGGTGCTGACGCAGAACGAGGAGGCCTTCCGCGCCCTCGACTACGGCGCTGACGACTTCGACCTGCCCATCGAGGACGAGGTCACCCAGAAGGCGGGCGCGACGATCGACCTCGACCTCGAGGCCCTGCTCCGGATCCCCCGCCGCCTCGGCTATGAAGTCGAGTACCGGCGGGCCGAACGCCCAGCCGCGCTGACGTCCAACTAGACGCGGCTCAATCTGCGGATTGCGAGCCGGTCACTTCGCGGGCAAGGTGCGCGCAATGAACGAGCCGCTGATCGAGCGGGATGAAATCGTTGGTCTACTCTTCAATGGGAGCGATATCGCGGTCACGCTGACCCGAATCGAAGAGCTTCTACGAGGTGGCGATGAAGAGGAAGAAGCCGACGAAAGCTGAGCTCGAAGAGATGAGGGCCCGTCACGCCAAGGTCATCGAGAACGCTGAGCGCACGCGCAGGCTCGCGGAAACGGCACTCGCCAAACTCGAAGCCCAGCGCTCGGACAGCTAGCGCTATCGAAACTCGCGTCATCTACCAGCACCCGCTGGCGTACCTGCTCGGGATCGAGGGGACCAATTCCCGAAAGGAGATGCATGAGCGACTACAAGGTGACGAAGCTCGAGGGGATCGATGAGGTCAGCGACGGCCGCGAGCCGTGGCGGCCGGTCAGGCACCACTTCGGCATCGAATCATTCGGCGTGAACGCCTGGACCGGCCGCGAGGCGGGCGACCGGATCATCAACGAGCACGACGAGGCCGCCGACAACGACCGGCAGGAAGAGCTCTACCTCGTCCACAGCGGCCGCGCGCGCTTCGAGCTGGACGGCGAGCAAGTCGACGCACCCGCCGGAACACTTGTCTACGCCAAGCCCGGCGTGAAGCGGACAGCCTTCGCCGAAGAGCCCGGGACGACGCTACTCGCGCTCGGCGGCGTGCCGGGCCAGGCGTACGAGGTCTCCGGCTGGGAGATCTGGATGCCCTTCCACCGGCTCTACACCGAGGGCAAGTACGAAGAGGCAGCGGATAGCGCGCGAGACGTGATCGAAGCCAATCCGCAGTACCCCATGCCCCTCTACAACCTCGCGTGCGTCGAGAGCCTCGCGGGCCGCAAGGAGGACGCGATCGCTCACCTGCGCATGGCGTCCGAGCAGGCACCGGACCGGATGCGCTCGATGGCCGCCCAGGACTCCGACTTCGACCCGATCCGCGAGGAGCCGGCCTTCAAGGAGCTGGTCGGGTCCTAAAAGGGTTTGGCGGAACCTTGCTCGCCGTCGAGCTGCGATGGCCGTGCCGATCTCGCCGAGTCATCCTGCTGGGACGGTGCGCCCTCTGCTTGCCCGGGCGACTGTGCAGAAATGTCACTTGCGCCGAGCTCCGCGCGAGCCCGTGTCGAGGCTGCGACACAGGGCGCCCGCGACTGGGTCGACCGCCAGGATTCGGGCTCGTTGCCCGGGGTGGCGATCGACGCGTGGCGGCGCTACAACGCGGTCGACGGGCCGCTCCAGTCTGCGCTGCTCGCGCTCTACGTCTTGGTCGCCGTCGTGCCGGCCCTCCTCGTGATCGAGGAGTACTTGGACAGCAACCCGTCCGCCCTGGCGCACCACATGGCCCGCCACTACAGCCTCTCGGCTCCTACTGCGTCGCTGATTCAAAGCGTCCTTGTCCACGACCGGACGCACGAGCTCGGCTCGGCCCTGATCGCCGTGGCCGGCGCGCTCTTCTTCGGCCTCGGCTTCGGCCGCGTGCTCCAGCTCGTCCACGTGCGCGCGTGGCGGGTCTCGCTACCTTCGCGGCTGGGCGACCAAGGCCGTTACGCGGTCGTCTTGCTCGGCCTGTATGGATTGATCCTGCTGCTGCTCGTCCAGCTGACGGAGCTGTCAGGAGGGCCGTCTTGGGCCCGCTTCGCCCTCACCCCGGGGTGGATCGCCCTCCTGGTGGTCTATTTCGCATGGACAGCGCGGGTGCTGACGCACGACCTGATCTCGTGGCGCGACCTGCTGCCGGGAGCAGCGCTGACCGCGACCGGTCTGGTGCTCCTGATGTGGGTCTCGCGGTTCGTGATGGAGTTCTGGGTCAACTTCTACGCCCGGGATTACGGCGGGCTGGGAGTCGTGATGGCGATCTTCTTCTGGATCGCGCTGAGCTCGGCGGTGATCGTCTGGGCCGCAAGCCTCGCCCCGGCTCTCGCCCAGCGCCGCAGCCTTCGCTGAGCCCTGGCAGGCTGACGGAGATGACTCGGAACGATCCGCGGACTGATCTTGTTGGTCGCGGCTACGACGCGATCGGCGAGCGCTTCGCCGAGTGGCGCGATCGGATCGTGGGCGATCCGCGCCGCGAGTGGGAGGCAGAGCTCGTGTCGCGGCTACCCGAGGGGGCGCGAGTGCTCGAGCTCGGCTGCGGCGCAGGCGTGCCCGACACGCAGCGTCTCGCCAAGCGCTTCCAGGTGACCGGCGTCGACGTTTCCGCGGAGCAGGTGCGCCGAGCCCGAGCGTCAGTGCCCGAAGCCGTCTTCATCGAAGCGGACTTCACCTCGCTCGAGCTCGAGCAGGAGTCGTTCGACGCGATCGTCTCGTTCTACGCGTTCAACCATGTGCCGCGCGAGCTGCTCGCGCCGACCTTCGCGCGGATCCATCGCTGGCTCGTTCCGTCAGGCCTGTTCATGACGGCGCTCGGGACGAGCGACGTGGAAAGCTGGGTCGGAGACTTTCTCGGAGCGCCGACGTTCTTCTCCAGCTTCCCTCCGGAGACGAACACGCGCCTCGTCCAGGAGGCGGGCTTCGAGATCCTGCGCGACGAGGTCGTGACCTTCCGTGAGCCGGACGGCGACGCGACCTTTCAGTGGCTACTGGCCAGGCGGTGACTGTCTCCGGCAGACCGCAAGACAGGCGGTGCGAGACCGTCTACTTCAGTGATCCGTTCCTTTCGATGCGGCCACAACGAAGGAGGGATTCCCGAATGAAGCGGATACTTTTGGTTGTTCTCTGTGCCCTCGGCCTGTTTGCTCTCAGCGCTGCTGGAGCAGCTGCGAAGCCGGGTCACGGACGCAACGGCTTCTCCGGCACGTTCCAGTGCACCGACGGCTCGCAGGTGTCGGTCGCGCTCTCCGGGAGCGGTCGGTTCTCGGCGGCACACCTCGTACCGAGCAACGCACCGGTCGTGCCGCTCAAGCTCGACATCGTGGGCACCGAGAACGGCCAGGTCGTCTTCAGCGAACACGTCGTGAAGCATCGGACGCACCCGCGCAAGACCACCCTGACCTGCTCGGGCACGTTCACGCAGACCGACCCGGATACAGGTCAGCCGATCACGATCACGATCGGCGTGATCGGGTTCCTGCCTCACGGTCGCCGCTAACCGAGCACGGAAAGACCACGAAGCGAGAGGCGCCGGTTTCCGGCGCCTCTCGCAGTAGTGACGCCGTCTAGCAGGGTTACGGATCCGCTGCCGCGGGAACGCCGCCGGTCATGCTCCTACTTCTTCTGTTGCTGGCCGCACTCGTCGCCGCTGGAGTGGTCCTCGCAGTCGTCGTCATCAAGTGGCTGTTCATCCTTGCCCTGGTAGCGGCACTCTGCTGGGTGATCGTCTTCTTCGCGCGCCGCACCGCCTAGGCGTCTTCTCGGCCCCATGCCGTGGATCCTCAAAGGGCTTTTCATCCTGGTCAAGACCAGGAGAGGACGCGAGCTTCTCTTCGCTGTCGGGCTCGCGGCGATCGAGCTGGCTCAGGGTGATCGGGCTCGGAGGCTGTACGCAAAGGCCCGAACAAGCGTCAGTGATCACCTGAAGGCAGCAGCCGAATCGAAGAGCTGGGTCTCGCGAACCCGACTCGATCGTCTGCGCTAGCCGAGGAGCCACCCGTCGCGTATCGGGTTGTCTAGGCTCGGGGCGTGACTCCAGAGGCAGCATGAGGCTTCTTCTCACGTCCGCCGGCATCAAGAACGGGAGCATCCACGACGCGCTGGTCGACCTGCTAGGCAAACCGATTGCCGAATCCAGCGCCCTCTGCATTCCCACCGCGATGTACGGGCACCCCATGGTGGGTCCTGGCGCGGGGGTATGGCGGTTCATCAGCGGCCGAGAGCCCAACTGCCCCATGTGCGAGTTGGGTTGGAAATCCTTGGGAGTGCTGGAGCTGACCGCGCTGCCCAGCATCGATGAAGAGCGTTGGGTTCCCTTGGTCCGAGAGACTGACGTCCTGCTCGCCGCGGGCGGCGATGCCTTGTATCTGTGCCACTGGATGCGGCAGTCGGGACTGGCGGACCTCTTGCCGTCGCTGCGCGAAACGGTCTGGGTGGGACTGAGCGGCGGGAGCATGGTGATGACCCCCTGCATCGGCGACGACTTCGTCGGTTGGAAGCCGCCCACCGGTGGCGACGAAGCGCTGGGCATCGTCGATTTCTCGATCTTTCCGCACCTGGATCACGAGGACCTGCCGGACAATTCCATGGCGGACGCAGAAAAATGGGCCGCCGGTATGCCGGTGCCGGCGTACGCGATTGACGATGAGACCGCCATCCAAGTGACCGACGGCACCGTCGAAGTCGTCTCCGAGGGGCACTGGAAACGGTTCACATCGTAGGCCAGAAGGGGTCATGGTGAGGGTCGTGTTCGTGCATGGGGCATGCGTCAAGGACGGATCGTGGTGGTGGCATCGAACCGGTGAGCTGCTGGCCGAGCAGGGCCTCGCTAGCGAACGGGTGAGCCGACGGGTGCGCAGGGACCCGGGCTGGCCGAGGATGTCGCCTCGGTCCGGCAAGTCTTGACCGCGAGCGAAGAGCCGACCGTCGTAGTCGCCCACAGCTACGGCGGCATCGTCACCGCCGAGGCAGCTGGGGGCATCGACGCCGTGCGCCATCTGCTGCTCGTATCGATCTACCTGCCCGAGGTCGGGCATAGCCTCTCCTCGTTCGGCCGTGAAGAGCCCGCCCCATTTCTCGACATCGATCCCGAGGGCGGCACGTTCACCGTCCGGCCGGAGGCCCTGGCCGAGACGTTCCTGCAGGACTGCGATCCCGAGATCCAGCGACAGGCAATGGACAAAGCGGCACGGCAGAGCCTGGCGGTGCTCGGGCAGCCGGTGAAGTCAGCGCCCTGGCAAGACGTGCCCTCGACGTACCTCGTTTGCGCGCAAGACCAGGGCACCCCGGCCGACCGGCAACGTGAGTTCGCCGGTCGAGCAGGCAGCGTCGTGGAGCTCGACGCCGGCCACCACCCATTCCTCTCGCGGCCCACCGAGGTCCGCGACCTGATCCTCGGGCTGTGACGGCGACCGCCGAAATCTCGACCGCGTAGAGCCTAGCCGGTGCATCGCACCAGAGGCATCACGAATGGGCTAGAGCGCCAGCCCCTCTGCGCGCATCGCTCGGCGGTAAGCGACCGCGACCGCGTCGAACTTCAGATGTAGCTCCGCGGCGAGGTCGAACGGCACCTGCTCGGGGCGCTGGGACTCGACGACGCGCTTGTCCTGGTCGAAGATCACGTCCTCGAAATCGCGCAGCACCTTGTCTGGCTGCTCGAAGTTGTAGTTCCGCCCGATGCGCAGAAAGCCCTTGCAACGGTCCTCGCGCACCGGTTGGGAGGCAAAGAAGTACAGCATCCCCTCATCGCCGCCCCAACCCAGGCGGAGCACGATCGTGTAGGGGAGGTGCAGCTCGTAGCGGCTGCGCCGCTCTGGCGTCTGCATGTCCTCGTTCGCGAAGACGGGGAAGTCGTCGGTGTTCGGCGCCTCAGGCCGAACGATCTCGTAGCGAAGGACGCTCCCCTCGGTTCGCACCTCGTGGTTCGGCACCTCAGGCCGCTCAGGATCGCCAAGCAGCCCCGGGTGCACGAAGGGGAAGTGGCCGAAGTCGGTGAAGTTCTCCACCTGGCGCGAGGCGTCGCAGCGCCACTCGTACGGGCCACACGACACCGTCCGCCATGCCTCCGACTCGAGCTCCGGAACGGCCGGCAACGGTAGCCGTGGCTCCTCGAGCGCAGCCCACAGGAGGCCGAAGCGCTCGACGGCCTCGTGTCGCGTCGCACGCGCCTTCGCCGGCACGCGCCTCGGGTCGGCGAGTTGCGGGATCGCCGTGCAGGCACCGCTCGCCGCGTAGCGCCAGCCGTGGTACGGGCAGACGATCTCGTCGCCTTCGACCGTTCCAAGCGACAGCGCCGTCCCGCGGTGGATGCAAAGGTCGGAGAAGACGTGCGCGGTTCCGGCGGAGTCGCGCCAGACGACCAGCGGCTCGCCGAGCAGCTCGACCGGAACCGGAACTTCGGAGACGTCCTCCGAGTACGCCACCGGGTGCCAGCAGGAGCGGAGCGCGGGATGGTTGCCGCGCGCCGAGGGCGACTCGGTATGAGCCGCCGTCAGACCGTTGCCTCGGCGCGGGCGACGAAGCGGAGCTCCGGGACCTCGTCGAGCTCGCCGACGTCTCGAGCCAGCTCGAGGAACGTGAGCAGTCCGGCTCGTTCGCGCGGGCCGAAGCGATAGCGGAGCTTCTCGAAGTAGCGCGCCAGGAAGCCGGCCGGATAGCCGTAGCGCTCGCTCGAGTCGTACGCCAGCTGCTCGGGCTCGGCGCGGGCGGTGCGGACCGACTCGACCAGCGCGGTCTCCAGCTCCAGCAGGCCGGGCGGGAGCGGCTCGGCGCACGCCCAGACGGCGAAGACCATCGGCAGGCCTGTGCGCTCGAGCCAGAGGCGGCCGAGGTCGTGGTGCGGCGTCGGGTCCTCGAAGGCGCTCTTGAGCGCGGCGTCGCCGATCAACAGCTTCGCGTCGGCCTCCTCTCCGAGCGGGACGTGGTGCGCCTCGGGCAGCAGCACCTTCGTCAGCACGACGGAGGTCGCGCTCTCGGGGGTGACCGCGACCGTGCGCACCTGCTCGAGCGGCTTGCGCGCGACGAGCTGGATCGAGTCGACTGCGCCCTCGGAAGAGACGCAGAGCCGCGGCAGCAGCCGCAACCGGTCGGCGTGGCGTGCGTACTCGATCGACGAGATGGGCGCGAGGTCGAGCTCTCCGTTGAGGAGCCGCGCGTTCAGGTCGGTGGGCACGCCCTGCACCTCGTCCACCTCGGCGTCGAGCCGGTAGAAGACCGGCGCCATGTTCACGTAGGAGATGCGCCCGAGGCGGATCATTTGGCCCCTTCGGACACGTCCGGGGTCTGACCCCGGACATGGCTCTTGGCTGTGGAAAGCGTCGTCACGACTCTCGGTCCACGACGGCGTCGGTCAGGGCCTCGAGCTCCTCGCGGCGACCGTGGCCGTCGAGGCAGTCGCGGGCTCGGCGGGCGTAGTCGAGGGCGACCACCCGCGCGCGGTCGAGGGCGCCGGTCTCGGCGACGCGGATCAGGGCGCCGTCGAGCTCGCCGCCGCCCAGGGCGCGGCGCACCGACTCGTCCTCGCGGGCGGCGAGGATCAGCGGGAGCGTCGGCGTGCCTTCGCGGAGGTCGGTGCCGGCGATCTTGCCGGTCTCGATCGTTTCGCCGGTGCAGTCGAGGATGTCGTCCGCGATCTGGAACGCGATTCCGAGCGAGAGGCCGAACTCGCCGAGCCCGCGGTTGCCGCCGCTGCCGAGCAGGCACGCGGCCTCGAACAGCTTCCCCGTCTTGAGCGCGCAGCGCTCGAGGTAACTCTCGACGCTCGTTTCGGGGTCGTGCGTCTGCGCGCGCTGGAGCGCCTCGCCCCGCGCGAGCGCGAGCGTCGCGCCCGCCAGGACGCTGACCGCGGCGTGGTCGCCGGTGCCCGCCAGCTCCGCGAACGCGCGGGCGAAGAGGTAGTCGCCGGCCGCCCTCGCCGCGGCAGGCCCGTGGCTCGCCCACGCTGCGGCGCGGCCGCGGCGGTACTCGGCCCGGTCGATCAGGTCGTCGTGGACGAGCGTCGCCGTGTGGACGAGCTCGACGGCCGCGCCCGCAGCGAGGGCATCGGACCCGGGCGGCGCTGTCAGGAACACGAGCAGCGGCCGCAGTCGCTTCCCTCCGGCGGCCAGCGCCTCGGCGCCGACTGTGGCGACCGTGCCCGGACACGCCTCGACCGCGGCCGACAGCCGCTCCTCGAGCCCCTCCTGATACTCGTCGAGCCCGGGCGTCTCGCGGATCGTCGCGAGGCTCATTCCCGCTCACGGCGCCGACAAAGTCGGCGCCTTCGCTCCCTGATGAGCTCCGTCGAGCCTACGCTCATTTGGCTACCCCGGTGTGCAGCGCGACGATCCCGCCGGCGAAGCGCCGGTAGCGCACGTCCTCGAAGCCGGCCGTCCGCAGCAGCTCCGCCAGGCCCTCGGGCCCCGGAAATCGGCGAACCGACGCAGGCAGGTACGTGTACGCCGACCCGCCGGGCAGCACCCGTCCGAGCAGCGGCACGACGCGGTCGAACCAGAGCCGGTAGAACGGCGCCAGCAACCCGCGCGGCTGCGTGATCTCGAGGATCCCGAGCCGCCCGCCCGGGCGCAGCACCCGCCGCAGCTCGCGCAGGCCGCCCTCGAGGTCGGCGAGGTTGCGGACGCCGAACCCGACCGTGGCCGCATCGAACGACGCATCCTCGAACGGCAGCGCCAGCGCGTCGCCCTGCACCCACTCCACGGCCGACGACTTCTGCCGCGCCCGCTCGAGCATCCGCTCGGAGAAGTCGAGCCCGGTCACGACTCCGCCGGCGCGCAGGCAGGCGAGCGCGAGGTCGCCGGTACCGCAGCAGGAGTCAAGTACGCGGTCGCCCGGCCGCACGACCGCCGCCGCGGTCTCCGCGCGCCAGCGCCCGTCGAGCCCGGCCGTCATCACCCGGTTCATCCCGTCGTAGACCGGCGCGATCCGGTCGAACATCGCCCGGACGCCGTCCGCCGGAAGGGTGCCCGCCCGCACCGTCACTCCTGGCCCCACCGGCGGACGAGCTCGTGCGAGAGCCCGAGCTGGTCGAGGCAGCGCCCGACGATGAAGTCCACGAGATCGCCCACCGCCTCGGCGCCGTGGTAGAAGCCGGGCGCGAGGAAGAGCACGGTCGCGCCCGCCTGCTTGACGCGGAGCATGTTCTCGAGGTGGATCAGCGAGAGCGGCGTCTCGCGCGGGCAGAGGACGAGCTTGCGCTCCTCCTTCAAAGCGACGCTCGCGGCCCGCTGGATCAGGTTCGACATCGCGCCGGAGGCGATCGTCCCGAGCGTGCCCATCGAGCACGGGCAGATCACGTACGCGTCGACCTTCGCCGAGCCGCTCGCGTAGGGCGCGTGCCAGTCGCGCTCGTCGTAGAGCGTGACGGCGTCGCGCACCGGCTCGGTCAGCCGCGCAAGCGTTTCGTCAGGCGAGAGCTGCGCGTCGCCGTAGAGCTCCGTCGCGACCACCTCGACTCCCGCACGCGACGCACAGAGCCCGATCTCACAGCCCGCCTCGCCGAGCGCCTCGAGCAACCGCGCCGCGTACGGCGCCCCCGACGCGCCCGTGATGCCGAGGAAGAGGTGCACGTGCTAACCGCCCTTCGATGCCTCTAAGAAGGTCGCCAGCTTGTGCAGGTTGTCCTTGCCGAGGTCCTTGAACGACGGCATCGGCGAGCCCGGGTTCACGCAGCTCGGGCACTCGAGATGGCTGATCTGGAACTGAATGCCCTTGTTCTTCGCGCCCTCGGCGGAGAGGTCAGGCGCGCCGAGGTTCGACGAGCCCGTGCCGAGGTACGTGTGGCAGTTCGTGCAGCCCGATTCGGCGAACAGATTCGCGCCCGCGATCGCCTCCTGGTTCCCTTCGAAGCCCTGTTTCTTCTCCCAGCTCGGGATCGCCGCCTTCACCTCACTCGCGATCGCCTCCTGCGCGGTCGCTCCCTTGTAGGTG
>VAXD01000117.1:13408-14611 GCA_005884155.1 Actinomycetota bacterium
CCGCGACCACCGCCACCGGCCTGCGCGAGATCCTCCGCTCCATCCGCAGGTCGAAGAACGGCAGCACGAGCAGCAGGATCAGGCAGATCGTCGGGATCCCGACCGTCGCGAGGATCACCGACTCCGGCCACTTGAAGATCCGGAGCAGGTAGAAGAGGAAGTAGAAGTACCAGTCGGGCCGAGGGACGAAGCTGTGCGTGCCGGGGTCGGCCTTGTCGCCGAGCACGGTGCCGAGGACATGATTCCCGAAGAGCCCGTACTTCCAGACGACGGCGAGCAAGACGATCACGACCACGACCACGAGGCTCATCACGGTGTCGTGGAACATCGCGTACGGGTAGAAGGGCTTGCCCCGCGACTTGACGTCCGCCTTGTAGCGCTGGAATCCGGCGCGCCGGTCGTCGAGAGCGCTCATTCGGGCCTCCCGCGCACACCGGCTCGCGGACGCGGCTGCACGAGACCGGATCGCGCCGGCGGCGGCTCGGGCTCGGGCTGGCCGCCCGCGGCCTCAGGCGACCATGGCGGCGACGACACGCCGAGCCGGACGACGAGGTACAGGTGCAGCCCGATCAGGCCCAGCAGCGCGCCGGGCACGAGCAGCATGTGCAGCGAGTAGAAGCGAGCGAGCGTGTCCGGTCCGATCTCGGCGCCGCCGCGTAACAGCGACGCGAGGAACGGCCCGACGAACGGTGCCGTCCCGTTGATGTTGATCGCGACGACCGTCGCCCAGTAGGCGGTCTGGTCGTACGGCAGCAGGTAACCGGTCAGCCCCTCGAACAGGCCGGTCGCGAGCAAGAGCACGCCGACGATCCAGTTCAGTTCACGGGGGTACTTGTACGCGCCGAAGAGGAAGACGCGCCCCATGTGCATGAACATCAAGATGATGAAGACGCTCGCGCCCCATCGATGCATGCCGCGGACGAGCCAGCCGGCCCAGACGTCGTTCGTGATGTGTTGCACCGACTCGTGCGCGGAGTTGACGTCGGGCTTGTAGTACATCGCCAGGATCACGCCGGTCGCGAGCTGGACGAGGAACGCGGTCAGCGTCGCCGAGCCGAGCGTGTGCCACCAGCTGGTGTCGCCCGGGACCTTGCGGAAGAGGAAGTAGCGGACGCCGCCGATCAGGCCGGAGCGCTCCTCCAACCAGTCGAGCGGGTAGAGAGCCATCCGCTCGATCTGCTGCATCCGGTCTGACTTACGGCG
>VAXD01000117.1:14625-19252 GCA_005884155.1 Actinomycetota bacterium
GTAGTGGATAGAGCCAGGACTCGATGCCGTCGACGTGCTGGCCCGGGCCGGTCAGCGTGTAGCGCTTGATCTCAGCGTTCGCGCCGGTGCCGGTGACCTGCGCGACGCTGTACGTGTTGCCGAGAATCAGGTTGCCGTTGCGGATCCAGAACTCGAAGCGGTCGAGGCCGCGGACCGGTGGGCCGGCGATCCGGTTGCCCTCCTGGTCGTAGGTGCCGCCGTGGCACGGGCAGATGAAGCCGGCGGCCGGGAGCGACGGGATCAAAGACACCTGCCCGCTGGGCGTCTTCACGGTCTTCGACTTGTCGTCGAAGGTCGGGCCTCCGGGCTGCACCGGGCAGCCGAGGTGCGCGCAGCGGTTCGAGATGCAGGTGAAGCTCGGCTTGCCGTGGAGGAGACCGTTGTTGCGGATGAACGCCGTGCGGCGGGAAACCTCGCCCTGCGACGGTTCGCGCAGGAAGGTGGCAACGACGTACTGGCCCTCCTGGAAGTTCGAGATCGGGCCGAGGTCGACCTCGTGGCTGTGCTGCTTGAGGAACGCGGGCATGACGGCGAAGCCGATCACCGGGAGCGTGACGACGCCGCCGATGATCGCGCCGAGGCCGAGCGTGGCGTTCTCGAGGAAGACGTTGCGCGGGAAGCGCTCGCCCGGAGCCGGTTCCGGCATCGCGGCCTCGCCCTTGTCAGCGGGGATCGGCGGTGCGCCCGGCGCCCTGCCTTCCTCCAGGGGCGGCGCAGTCGCGACGGTGGTTGCTCGCCCGCCGCGCACGACGTCACGCGCCCAGAGGAAGCCGCAGACTGCCACGAGCGCGGCCCCGATCGCCGCCGCGACCCAACTGACGATCAGGCCAACGAGAAGGCAGACGACGCCGACGGCAAAACCGACGGGCCAGAGGCTAGGCGGCGGCTCGTGCCGCTCCATGTCCCCCCGCGGGTCGTCCACCCCGGTGCGCCTCCCCTTCCGATTTACACAGGCTCGATCAAGCCGCTGGATTCAATCGTCGCAGGTCCGCCGCGTCAACGACGTAACAGTTGGCGCAACGCCTCCGCCGGCGCGCCGAGGCCATATTCATCCCAGCGCTCGTCGACCAGCCGGCGGATCTCGTCGCTCATCCGGATCTCCTCCGGCCACGGCCTCGCGCCCTCCGCCGGGCCCTTGTGGGTCGCGTCGATCCCGATCTTGCCGCCGTAGAACTGCATCGACGGCGCGTGGTCGAGGTGGTCGAGCGGGCCCTCGGAGATGAGCACGTCGCGCTTCGGGTCGACGTTTGCGCCGACGCGGAAGAAGACCTCCTCGTAGTCGTGCACGTCGACCCACTCGTCGACGACCACGACGGCCTTCGTGAGGCTGAGGAGGCCGAGCCCCCAGATCGCGTGCATCACCTTCTGCGCCTGGCCCGGGTAGCTCTTCCGGATCGAGACCAAGCAGCAGTTGTGGAACGCGCCCGCGACCGGAAGGTCGTAGTCGACGAGCTCGGGCACGCTCATTCGGATCGCCGGCAGGAAGATCCGCTCGGTCGCCTTCCCCAGCCAGGCGTCCTCGGCAGGCGGCTTGCCCACGACGATCGACGGGTAGATCGCGTCGCGCCGCATCGTGATCGCCTCGACGTGGAAGACCGGGAAGAGCTCCGGCGGCGTGTAGTAGCCGGTGTGGTCGCCGAATGGCCCTTCGCTCGTGAGGTCGTCCTTGGCGATGTACCCCTCGAGCACGATCTCCGCGTTCGCGGGAACGTCGAGGTCGACCGTCTTGGCAGGAACGAGCTCGACCGGCTCGCCGCGTAGGAAGCCCGCGAGCATCAGCTCGTCGACGTGCTTCGGCAGCGGCGCGCTGGCCGTGTACGCCGTGATCGGGTCCAGCCCGAGCGCGACGGCGACGTCCATGCGGCCGTCGGCGAGCAGGTAGTCGGCCCGGCCGTCCTTGTGGATCTGCCAGTGCATGGCGGTCGTGCGCCCGTCGAGCACCTGCATCCGGTACATGCCGACGTTGCGCCCGCCGGTGCGGGGGTCCTTCGTGATCACCGCCGGGAGCGTGATGAAGGGCGCCGCGTCGCCGGGCCAACAGGTCTGGATGGGGAGCGCGTTGAGATCGACCTCGTCGCCGGTGAGGACGATCTCCTGCGACGGGCCGCTGCGGACCCGCTTCGGCTGCGAGTCGGCGATCGACTTCAGCTTCTTGAGCCCGCGAACCTTCTCCGCGATCCCCTGCGGCGGCTGCATCTCGAGCACGTCGCCGACCCGCTTGCCCGCGTCGTCGAGCGAGTCGACCCCGAGCGCGAGGTACATCCGACGCTCGGTACCGAACTGGTTGATCAGCAGCGGGTAGCTCGACTTCGGGTTCTCGGAGAGCAACGCAGGCCCGCCGGACTTGACCACGCGGTCGGTGATCTCGGTGATCTCGAGGCGCGGGTCGACCTCGGCGGAGATGCGAACGAGCTCGCCCTCGCGCTCGAGCAATGCGATCCACTCGCGGAGGTCTCGCATGGCGGTCAGTCTAGGACGGAGAGGGCATATCGCACGGCCTCCTCGAGCGATAGCGTCCGGCCGACGGCATGGCCACGGTCGAACGCGGCCCCGTGAACCGGCTCAACGTATGGGCTGTAGTGGCGTAGGTTTTGCGTCGTCGTCGGCCTCGGCTCGCGCTCCGACACAAACTCGACGGCGCCCCACAGCTTTCCGGCCAGCTCCGCATCGCCCCGGCCGGCCGAAATCGCGGCACCCGCCGCCAGCGCGATCGCGAGGTTCACCCGGTCCTGAACCGACAGAAGCGTCTCGAGCCCGTCGCGGAAGACGGGCACCGCCGCCTCCGGCTCGTTCGCAGCGATCAGCCACTCCGACGCCCCAAGCAGCGTCACGCCTCGGAACCACGTGAAGCCGAGGCTTTCCGCGATCGAGGCCGACTCGAGTGAGAGCCGCAGCCCGCTCTCCCGGTCCCCCTCTCGAAACGCGACGGTCCCCAGGACGTTGAGGGCGAGCGCCTCGTCACGCCGGTTGCCGGTCCGCCGGTCGAGCTCGAGGGCTTCCGACGCGAGCCGCTTGGCGCGCCCGAGATCGCCCTGGTGCTCTGCGCAGAAGGCGATGCGGTGCCTGAGATGGACCGCCTCGACCTCGTCCCCGAGCGCTTGGAACGCCTCGATCGCGCGCTCGTACTCCTGCTCGGCCAGCGCCGCGCTCCCGTGCGTGAAGTCGTAAGTGGCCCCACGAAAGCGAAGCGCGCGGGCGTATGCGGCAGGATCGACGTCGTCGCCGGCCTCCTCGAGCAGCGCGCTGACTCGCCGGCGGCCTTCGAAGGGATCGTTCGTCGCCCAGTACATCTCGAGCATCCACAAGAGCTGCAGCCCAGCGGCCGGCTCCCCTGCTTGGATGGCCCAGTCGAGCGCGACGTCGACGTTCGGACGCTCCTCCTGCGCAAGCTCCATCGCCGGGCGGCCCGGGCTCTCTGGACGGAGGTTCGCGCCCTCGAACGTGTCGGCGAGCACGTCCAGCAGCCGGCTCATGAGCTCGTCCCTCCGCTCCGGGTCGAGGTGCTCGCCCGCGAACTCGCGGATCGTCTCGAGCATGAAGAGGCGGCCCGAGCCGATCCGCCGGACGAGGCTCTTGTCGACGAGTGACTCGAGCAGCTCGACGTCTGCTTCGCAGACGCGCTCCGCCAACTCGAGCGTCCAACCTCCCTGGAAGACCGACAGAGCCGCGAGCAACTCCTGCTCTTCGGCGCTCAGGAGCTCGTAGGACCACTCGATCGTCGCGCGAAGGGTCCGCTGCCGGACCTCGGCGTCGCGGCCACCGCGCAAGAGGTCGAGACGTTTCCCGAGCCGCTCGAGGAGCTGGGCCGTCGTCAGCAGCGGCGTGCGTGCGGCCGCCAGCTCGATCGCCAGCGGCAGGTCGTCGAGGCGCGCGCAGAGCTCATCGACGTGCTCGTCCGGCTGAAACTCCGGGAGCGCGGCCTGCGCGCGGGCGACGAAGAGGCGCTGCGAGTCGCCGCGCTCGAGCACGGGCACGGGGTACGCCTGCTCGCCGCCCACGCGGAGGCGTTCCCGGCTCGTGACGACGACGTCGAGCCGGGGGCACGCCTCGAGCAGCGACGCCACCTCGGCCGCCGCCTCGATCACGTGCTCGAAGTTGTCGAGCAGGAGCAGGAGGCGGCGGTCGCCGACGAGCTCGTCGAGCGAGGCACCGCCCCCGAGTGCGCGCGCCGCAGCAGGGAGGACGTCTCCGGAGTCGCGCACCTCGGCGAGCGGAACCCACCAGACACCGTGCGGATACTCGTCTGCCGCGGCCGCGACGGCCTGGAGTGCCAGGCGAGTCTTGCCGCTGCCGCCCGCGCCCGTGAGCGTCAGCAACCGCACATCGTTGCGAGCGAGTAGCTCTCCGATCGCGGCAAGCTCGCGCTCCCGGCCCAGGAAAGGTGTGGCCGGGACAGGCAGGTTCGTCTGGTAGAGGGTCTTCAGACGCGGGAACTCGCCGTCACCGAGCTGCCAGATCCGCTCGGGTGCGCTCAGGTCCTTGAGCCGGTGCTCGCCGAGGTCGCGGAGCTCGTGGTCGACCAGTGCGGCGGTCGCTGCCGAGACGAGCACCTGCCGGCCGTGCCCGGCGGCGGCGATCCGGGCCGCCCGGTGGACGTCCGCTCCGA
>VAXD01000118.1:0-378 GCA_005884155.1 Actinomycetota bacterium
TTGGCAAGGCGCTACTCCTAGCCGGCTTGCCCGAGTAGCGGGGCGCGATTAACCCGGTGCGAGTCGCCTGGGCGCGACATACTGGCGCTGCCCGACGAGAAAGAAGTGCTTTGACCGACGTGCTGGACTTCGAATCGAGAAACGTGCCGGCCTCCGTGGCCCTGGCGGGGATGATCGGCCTCGCCAAGGCGGCCTTCGAGGGCCTCTTCGGCGTGCTCGGAATCGCGGTCGCGAGCTCGGTGGACGACTCCTTCGGGACGGGAGCCCTCATCTTCGGCATCGTCTACGCGATCGCCTCGATCCTGCTTCTGCGAGGGAGCCGGTTCGGTTACTACCTCACGGTCGCGCTCTCCACGCTCGGGCTCGTCGGCGCGGTCG
>VAXD01000118.1:385-7483 GCA_005884155.1 Actinomycetota bacterium
TCGAAAGGGACCGTCTTCGGAGGCACACTCCTGATCGCCCTCCTCAACGCGCTCGTCCTCTACCTCCTGGTCGGCAGGAAAAGCGTGCGCGACTTCTTCGGACTGGGTGCCGGCGCTAACCCGTAAGCCGCTGCGGTAGTCGAGGATCACGGAGAACGGTGTCCGACACCTTTCGGTGTCAAGAGAAACGTGTGCGGATTCTGTGACGATCCGCCGCCGCGACGGACATGGCGACCTCGGCCGCTACGGTAGTCCGTCAGTACCGGCGCGACCCGGCGGAGCCGGAGCGCTGCCTGAGCGAGCGCCTCGTTTCGAGCCGTGGTCTTCGCGAGACGCACAGCCTCGAAAGAGGGCCGGTCGTTTCCGTCAGCCGTTCAGAACGTGTGTGGGTCCATCAGCTAGGGGCCGCTCGACCGCCGCGTTCGATGAGAGCACCGCGATGGTAAGGAGAATGAGCAAATCGCGAACGATGATCATCCCGAGTGGCCCCGCTGCGAGTTGGTGTCGTAGAGCGTCGAAAGTGTGTGGACGTACGACGGCCGCGGTGAGCACGCAGGCAAGCGCGAGAAGGGCAGTCCCGAGCCAGCCGCGCCGACCGCGAACGGCGACAACCAGGGGAATCAGCCAGAGCAGGTACTGCGGTGAAAACACCTTGGCAAAGACCATGAACGCCGCGACGCTGGCAGCTGAATAGCGGACGAGCGAGGGTAGAGTGGCAGGGCCGCGGGCGTAGGCGACCCAAAGCGCAGCGAGGATCAGGAGACCGATGGCGGCGCTTAAGTAGCCGACAACGTCCGCGGAGTGACCGTTGAAGTGTTGATACGCAGTCTGCTCTGGGAGCCGGAGCCCGAAGGCTCTGTAAACCGCGGCGTAGAGCGCACCGCCCAAACTCTCCACTTCGAGCGGCCGGAACAGTTGAGCGTCGAGGCTCGCGCGCACACCGCTCGCAGACATGAGAATGAAGGGCAGGTAAGCCGCGGTTACGACGGCTATGGTCAGCGCCGTCATGCCCGCTGCAGCAGCACGCCCGGCGCGTCGTGCCACGTAGATTGCAGCGAGCGGAACTAGCACCAGCGGATATACCTTCACGGCAACGGCAGCTCCGAGAGCGACACCGGCGAGTCGATGACGGCCCTGACCGAGCGCTAGCAACGCCCCAACAGTGAGTGCTGCCGGGACGAGGTCGAAGTGGTTGACGGCTAACCCACCAAGGGAAGCTATTAGGGCGGTGACCGCAATCGCGTGAAGCGCCGACGATTCGCGTCCAAGTCGTTGGACGAGACGCGCTGTCAGGCCTACTAGCAGCAGTGCGGCCAAAACCATGCTCGCGACGAAGGCGACGTCATACGACCGTGAACTGTTCGTGATGAGCGCCGGAGCAACGAAGAAGGGGAGCGCGCCCGGTGGGTACTCGATCGCAACGTCTCGGTACGGAACTGCGCCGCTAGCGATCGCGTCGCCATAGCGGTGGTAGAGCCGGACGTCGCTTCTCGGAGCCGAACGTATCCCGACGATCGCGACGGCGGCCAGAAGGACGGCTCCGCACGCGGTGAATTTCCTCGCGTGGTCCGCGACCTCAAGCGATTCGAGAGCGGTGAGTCGCGCTCGTGAGGCCAACTCGAAAGACCGCCGCATAGGTCCTCCCGCTTGAGCCCATTGTTACTTCCCTTTCCGGAACGCTACTCCGTGAAGCAGGGAAAAGACAGTCCGCCGCCGCGACCGACATGGCGGGCGCGGCTATGAGCGGCCGTCCGTCAGCACCGGGCGCGAGCCGGCAAGGCCGGCTCGCTTGCTAGAGCGAGCGGAAAGCGAAGCGGGCGAAGCGGAAAAACATGGGCGGTACTGGGCTCGAACCAGTGACCCCCAGCTTGTCGAGCTGGTGCTCTCCCAACTGAGCTAACCGCCCTTGGNNTTGTAGCCGCCCATTGCGGAGGATTGCCCCCGCCGGGTCGGAACCTATGCTTCGTGACGGTGGAACAGCGTCCTGCTCCTCCTGCCTGGAATCGGCCCGATGTTCGGATTGGGGCCGCGATCGCGGTGGCGCTTGCAATTGCGTTCATCGTCTGGCTGATCGTCCGAGGAGGCGGCGGCTCAAGCTCGAGCTCGACGACGACCACCACCCAGACCCCGGTCGTTCCGGCGATCGCGCCGCGCCTGGCCACGGTGAACGAGCTGAAAGGCCTCGCAGTCAAGGTCGGCCATCCGATCTACTGGGTCGGCCCGCAGCCGGGTCTCGGGTACGAGCTGACGCGCACCTCGAGCAACCGGATCTTCATCCGCTACCTGCCCCACGGGACACCGGCGGGAGCGAAGAGCGTCTACACCTTCGTCGGCACGTACCCGGTCGCGGGTGCCTACCAGGCATTGAAGGCGCTCGAAAAGCAGGGCGACACGTCGTTTGCCGTCCCGGGCGGCGGGCTGGCGGTCTACGCAACATCCTCGCCGAGGAACGTCTACGTCGCGTTCCCTCAGTCGGACGTCGAGATCGAGGTATTCGACCCCTCGGCGAAGCGGGCGCGGGCCCTGGTCGCGTCCGGCCAGGTTCAGCCCGTCCGGTAGGACGCTGACCGCGCTGCTCGTCGCCTGGGTCGCCTTCCCGCTCCTGTTGGCGGCGCTCTCGCTCGGCTGCGGCCGGTTGGTCGACGCGCTGACCCGGGAGCCGCTGCCCGGGGTGCTCGTGCTGCCGGTCGGCTTCGCGGTCGTGATCCTCGCCGGCGAGTTCGCGACGCTCTGGAGCGCGACCGCCCAGCTCGCAGGGCCGCTCGTGATCGCGCTCGCGTTAGCGGGTCTGCTGCTCGCACCTCCGTGGCCGCTGGGCTCCTGGGAATGGCCGGCGGGGGCGGCGGCCGGCGTCTTTGCGGTCTACGCCGCGCCGATCGTCCTCTCTGGTCAGGCGACCTTCGCGGGCTACATCAAGCTCGACGACACCGCGACGTATTTCGCGATGACAGACCGCGTGATGAACCACGCGCGCAGCCTCGCCGGCCTGGCGCCGTCGACGTACGAGGCGACGCTCGCGACGACGCTCAAGATCGGCTACCCGACCGGAGGCCTGATGCCGCTCGGGGTCGGGCACCAGCTGACCGGCTACGACATCGCGTGGCTCTACCAGCCGTACCTGACGTTCATGGCAGCGATGCTCGCGCTCGCGCTCTACGCGGTGCTCGAGCTCGCGATCCCGTCGCGGCCGATGCGGGCGGCGGCAGCGTTCCTCGCGGCGGAACCCGCGATCCTGTTCGGCTACGCGCTCTGGGGCGGGATCAAAGAGCTCGCCGGGGCCTGGCTGATCGCGCTGGTCGCCGCACTCGTGGTCTGGACGCTCGGCGCGAGGCGGAGCCCGCTCGCTGCCGTCCCGCTCGCGGCAGCTTGTGCTGCGCTCGTCTGCGTACTGAGCCTCCCCGGAGCCGTCTGGCTGCTGCCGGCGCTCGTCCCGGCCGTGATCGTGATCGCGCGTCGGCCCGAGCGGGCGCTGCTCGAGCGGGCGGGAGCGTTTGCGGCAGGGCTCTGCGTGCTCGCGATCCCCGCGTTCGTCGAGGCTGTGGACTGGCTTCCGCAGGTCGGCAACTACGGGAAGGACACCGAGCTCGGCAACTTGATCCAGCGCCTGAGCGTCCTGCAGCTGTTCGGGATCTGGCCCGGCGGCGACTTTCGCTTGCGACACGACTCGGCCCCGGTGATCGTGTTGATCGTCCTCGTGATCGTCGCAGCCGCAGCCGGCCTCTGGTGGGCGTGGACGCAGGGAAGCTGGGCGCTGCTGCTGTACGTCGCCGTCGCAGGGATCGGCTGCGCGCTCTACCTGGCCCTCAGCTCGCCGTGGGTCGGCGGCAAGACGCTGGCGATGGCGGCACCGGCGTTCCTCGCCGCCGCTCTCGCTGCTTGCGCAGGCGCAGCCGTCCGCGGGCACGCCGTCGAGGCCGCCGTGGTCGCGATCGCGATCGCCGGCGGCATCCTCGTCTCCAACTGGGACCAGTACCACGACGTCTGGCTCGCTCCTCGCGGGCAGCTCCACGAGCTGGAGGCGATCGGCCACCGGATCTCGGGCCAGGGGCCGACGCTGATGACCGACTACCAGGTCTACGGCGTCCGCCACTTCCTGCGCGGGGCCGATCCCGAGGGCGCGTCCGAGCTACGCCGCCGTTACGACTACCTGACGAACGGGCAGGTGCTCCCGCCCAAGACGCCGTGGGCCGATATCGACCGTTTCCGGCTCGACAGCGTGCTCGACTACAGGACGCTCGTGCTGCGCCGCGGCCCGCTCTCGAGCCGTCCGCCTTCCGTCTACCGCCTCGTTCGGAGCGGGCGCTACTACGAGGTCTGGCAGCGGCCGGTCAAGCCGCAGACCACGATCGTCGAGCACCTCGGTCTGGGGTCGTCAAGCCAGCCGGCCAGCGTCCCTCGCTGTGCCGACGTGCTGCGCCTCGCACGGCTGCCGGGCGTGACCGCGCTCGCGGCCGCGACCCGGCCCGAGACGATCTGGCTCGGCCCTCCGCCGCTCTCGGGCACGCGCGACGTCACCGTCGACATCCCGTCGGGCAGCGACTACATCGCGTGGCTCGGCGGTGACTGGTACGGCAACGCCACGATCTCGGTCGACGGGCACAAAGTCGGCTCGCGGCGGGAGGAGCTCAACTGGCCGGGCATCTACACGGACCTCGGCTCCGCCCGGCTCTCTCCCGGCCGGCACCTCGTCACCGTCGGTTACGACACCGGCGGCTGGCATCCGGGCAGCGGCGCTCAACCGTTCTCGTTCGGGCCGGCCGCCATCAGCCCCGTCGACGACCGCGCGGCCTTCCGGACCATTCCCGTCTCACAGGCGCGCTCGCTCTGCGGGCAGCGGCTCGACTGGGTCGAGGCGCTGCGCTAACTGAGCCCCGCGTTACGCTGACCGCCGCTTGGTCGAGGGAAAACACATCGCTGTCGTCATCCCGGCGCATGACGAGGAGCTGCTCCTGCCGACGACGCTGGAGGGCATCCCGGACTTCGTCGACCGGATCTACGTCGTCGACGACGCCTCCGGAGACGGCACCGCTGCCCGTGCACGCTCCGCAGCTGAGAGGGATCCGCGTATCTCGGTGATCGTCCGCGAGCGCAACGGGGGCGTCGGCGCGGCTGTCGTCACCGGCTACCGGCAGGCGCTCGAGGACGGAACCGATGTCGCGGTCGTGATGAACGCCGACAACCAGATGGACCCCGATGACCTCGCGCAGATCGTCCTGCCGGTCGCCCGCGGCGAGGTCGACTACGCGAAGGCGAACCGGCTCTTCACCGGCCAGGCGTGGCAGCTGATCCCGCACAGCCGTTACCTGGGCAACGCGGTGCTCTCGCTCTGGACGAAGGTCGCGTCCGGCTACTGGCACATCGCCGACGCGCAGTCCGGCTACACGGCGCTCGGCCGGCGCATGCTCGAGCTGCTCGACTTCGACCACCTCTACCCGCGGTACGGCTTCCCCAACGACATGCTCGTCCACCTGAACGTCTGGAACGCGAAGGTGCGCGACGTCCCTTCGCGGCCGATCTACGGCGTGGGCGAGCGCTCGGGGATCCGGTTGCGGAAGGTGATTCCCGCGATCTCGTGGCTGCTGATCAAGCGCTTCTGGTGGCGGCTTTGGCAGAAGTACGTGATCCGGGACTTCCACCCGCTGGTCTTCTTCTACGTGTTCGGGCTGTTCTCGCTCGTGTTCGGGCTCGGCCTCGGCATCTACCAGATCGTGATCAAGGCGGAGGGGTACGCGGCGACCGCGGGTGTCGTGGTGCTGGTCGCGCTACTGCTCTTGTTCGGGCTGCTCTTCACGCTGTTCGCCATGTGGTTTGACATGGAAAGCAACAAAGACCTGCGCTAGAGCGCCGTAGACTCACGCCATGAGCGGGCCGGAATCCCGCAAGGAGCGAAAGGTCGTGACTTGCCTCTTCGCCGATCTCGTCGGCTTCACGGCTCGAGCGGAGTCGCTCGATCCCGAGGACGTCGAGGCGATCCTGCGCCCCTACCACGAGCGCCTTCGCTCCGAGCTCGAACGCTACGGCGGAACGGTCGAGAAGTTCATCGGAGACGCGGTGATGGCGCTGTTCGGAGCGCCGACCGCGCACGAGGACGATCCCGAGCGCGCCGTGCGGGCGGCGCTGGCGATTCGCGATTGGGCGCGCGACGACGGCGAGCTCGAGGTGCGGGTCGGCGTCACGACCGGGGAGGCTCTCGTCGTGCTCGGCGCGCGGCCTGAGGCGGGAGAGGGAATGGCCGCCGGTGACGTGGTGAATACGGCCTCACGCCTGCAAGCCGCCGCGCCGACCAACGGAATCCTCGTGGACGCGACCACCTACCGCGCCACGGAGAGAGCAATCGAGTACCGCGACGCCGAGGCGGTCGCCGCGAAGGGAAAGTCCGATCCGGTGCCGGTGTGGGAGCCGCTCGAGGCGAGGGCGCGGTTCGGCGCGGACGTCGCCGAGACCCAGACACCGCTCGTGGGCCGCGATCACGAACGGGAGCAACTCGCGAGCGCGCTCGAGCGGGCGAAGAACGAGCGCTCGGTCCAGCTCGTGACCCTCGTCGGGGTTCCCGGCATCGGCAAAAGCCGCCTCGTCGGGGAGCTCTTCCAGGTCGTCTCGGAGAGCCCCGAGCTCGTCACCTGGCGACAAGGACGCTCACTGCCCTACGGCGACGGCGTGACCTACTGGGCGCTCGGCGAGATGGTCAAGAACCAGGTCGGCATCCTCGAGACAGAGACCGCCGAGCAGGCGCGGGAGAAGCTGCACGCGGAGGTCGTCCGGCTGTTCGGTGACGAGAGCGAAGCACGCTCGGTGGAGTCGAAGCTCGGCCTGCTGATCGGCCTCGACACCGGGCCCGAGGAGCCCGAGGACAAGCGGGCCGAGCGCTTCTACGCCTGGCGGCGGTTCTTCGAGGAGTTGGCCGACCAGCGGCCGGCGGTGCTTGTCTTCGAGGACCTGCACTGGGCGGACGACGACCTGCTCGATTTCGTCGATCACCTGGTCGACTGGGCGGTGGATGTTCCGCTGCTCTGCGTCTGCACGGCCAGGCCGGAGCTGCTCGAGCGCAGACCGGCCTGGGGCGGCGGGAAGCCGAACGCGTCAACGATCTCGCTCTCG
>VAXD01000118.1:7584-8060 GCA_005884155.1 Actinomycetota bacterium
ACGTAGCGCGGCGCCGGAGACGAGTTGCCGCTACCGGAGACAGTCCAGGGCATCATCGCTGCCCGGCTCGACGGCCTCGAGCCGGAGGAGAAGGCACTGCTCCAGGATGCCGCCGTCCTCGGCAAGGTCTTCTGGGCGGCAGCCGTCGCGCAGATGGACGGTCGTGATCGGGCCGCGGTCGAGCAGCGCCTGCACGCGCTCGCGCGCAAGGACTTCCTCCGTCGGCAGCGACGGCCTTCGGTCGAGGGCGAGAGTGAGTACGCCTTCCTGCACCTGCTCGTCCGGGACGTCGCATACGGACAGATTCCGAGGGCGGCGAGGTCCGAGAAGCATAGGGCCGTTGCCGATTGGATATCGACGTTGGGACGCGCGGAGGAACACTCCGAGGTGGTCGCACACCACTATCAGCAGGCCCTCGAGTACGCGCGGTCTACCGGGCAAGCGGATCCGCCGCTCGAGGAGCGAGCTCGTGTTGC
>VAXD01000118.1:8146-11452 GCA_005884155.1 Actinomycetota bacterium
GCTACTTCGCCGAGGAGGCCGGCGCGGGCGAGCTAGAAGAGGCGCGGGAAGCGCTCCTGGCGCAAGGCGACCGCGAGACCGCTGCCGAGGCCGAGGCGCTCGGCGCTGTCCTGGATATGAACCTCGACCGCTCGCAAGCGCGGCTCGAACACGCGCGCGAACTGGTGCAAGACCGCCCCCCGTCGCCGTCGAAGGCGTTCGTGCTTGCACGGCTCGCCTACCGCGCTGCGGCACGACAGGACGCTCTCTGGAGCCAGTACGCCCAGGAGTTGCTGGCGATGGCCGAAGAGCTCGGGCTCGAAGAGCTGCGCGCGTTCGTCCTCATGACCATCGGCACGGCGCGCGGGCAGGCGGGCGAGCCGGGGGCGCTCGAGGCTCTCGAACAAGCGGCGGAGGCCGCCGATGCGATCGACTCGCCGGTGAGCATCCAAACGAGGATCAACCTCGCGGCCCAACTGCAGTTGCACGGCGAGCTGTCGCATTGCTTCGAGGTGCAGGCAAGAGCCCGGCGGGATGCTGAGCGCTTCGGTATGCGGTCCGACATCCGTCATCTCCGTGCCGAGCTCATCATTGAGTACTACTGGCGCGGACGCTGGGACGAAGCAAGCCGGGAAGCCGACGTCTTGCTCGCGGAAATCGAGGAGGGCTCGCCACACCCGGTCGGCGAGATCGTCGTGAGCTGCCTACGAGCGCACATCCGTCTCGCCCGCGACGACCTCGAGGGCGCGCTCGCCGACGGCGAACAGGCAGTAGTGAGGGCACGCGAGTACCCCATCTGGGGGTATCTCGCCTTTGCCCTCGTCGGCGATGCGCGCGTTCTGCTGGCCGCCGGCAGGAGCGGCGAGGCAGACCCGCTCGTGACCGAAGCGCTCGAGTTGAACATGAGCGACGTGGCATATGCCGGCCTGGACCTTGCCCTTGCCGTCGTTGAGCTCGGCCGGGCCGATGAGCTGCTTCCCTTCGCGACGAAGCCCTATATCTGGTTCGAGGCGGCGAAGGCGCTCGTCGCAGGTGACGATGTCCGCGCGGCCGACCTCTATGCCGAGATCGGCTCGCTGCCCGACGAGGCCGACGCGCGCTTGCACTCCGGGATCGAATCGGAGGTCCGTCGAGCGCTCGACTTCTACCGTTCGGTTGGGGCGACGCGCTACATCAAGGAGGCCGAAGCGCTGCTCGCCGCATCGGCGTAGCTAGAAGAGCTCGGGGCACGACGGTTGACGTGCCGTATGGAAGAGCTCGTCAGCGCGCTCCACGCCGCCCGCCTTCAGCTCTTCCATCCTGCCCGCGCGCAAGAGCTGGTCGAACGTGAACCCGCCGAGGTAGACGGCGCCGAGCTCGGACACGCCCAGGACGATGTCGGCCTCGGCCGTGGTGCGGTCGACGGAGCCGTCGTGGATGTTCCAGCGGGCCTGGTTCCAGGGGCAGAACTCGTCGCGGACGTCGAGCACGACCGAGCCTTCGCCGAGTCCGCGCGCCGCGAGCGCGGCGCCCACGTCGACCAGCCGCACCCAGAGCTGCTCGACGACCGTGAAGTTCGAGCGGCGAGGCTCCCGCAGCCACAGAAGGAGCGGATGGTCGAGTGAGAGCCAGCTCGCGTCGATGCGGGCCACCCAGTCGATCGCGAGCAGGTAGCGCCAGATCGCGGCCATGGCCCGCGGCGACGTGCCGAGCGCCTCGCCGATCTCGAGCGTCGTCTGGGTGATCATGTTCTGGACACCGAAGTTCAGGCGGTAGAGCGCGTAGGCCTCGAGCGCGCCGTCGACCTCGATTGCGACGCGCACCTGCTCGCCGCCGGGCCTCCCGGGACGCTGGTGGAGGCGCCTGACCTGCCACCACTCGGGCGATCGGGTGAACATGCCCGGGGTCTCCGCCTGGACGCGGTCGTAGATGCCTGGCAGAAGCTCGAGCGTCTCCTCCTCGCCGTCGAGGATGCGCGCCTGCCCGATCGGCTCGTCGTCCCAGAGCCGCGCATGCTCCTTCGGCAGGTCGATGCTGCCGGCGAGGGAGGCGAGCCCGTACCCGAACCGCGAGTAGATGCCGCCCTCAGAGGCGTACAGCGACGCGAGGGGCTCCCCGCGCTCGTGGGCGTCGGCGAGCTGGCGCTGCATCAGCTTGGTGAGGACGCCGCGGCGGCGGTGCGTGGGAAGCACACCGACCGCCATGACGCCAGCCGTCGGAACCTGGGCGCCGCCTGGGACCGTGGTCTCAAAGAGGTAGGCACCCGCCCCTCCCACGATCGACCCGTTGTCGAAAGCCGCGTGAACCCGCTCCGCAGGGAGGATCTTCCCGAGGAGCTCGACGTTCTCCTCGGTCGCGCGACCGCCGAAGTAGTGCCAGATGGCGTCGAGTGCGCCCTGCACATCCTCGGGCGCGCAGACCCTGACCTCGATCGGCACTAGGCGATCTTCTCGAGCGGCGCGTAGTCGAGCATCAGGCGCCGCTCGCTCCCGTCGCCGGCGAAGCGCACTGTCACGACGCCTCCCGCCTCGATGGCGGTGACGACGCCCTCGCCGAGCGTCTCGTGCCGCACGGAGTCGCCCGTCGAGAGCGACGGCACGTCCGAGCGCGGCGCGATCCCGCCCGGCGAGCCGTAGTTCGACCACGACGCCGGCTGAAGGCGCTGCCGCTCGACGTGTTCCTCGGGCAGCTCGTCGAGAAAGCGGGACGGCAGGTTGTACGAGCGGCTTCCGTAGAGCGATCTGGCGCTCGCGTGCGTGAGGGTCAGGCGTTCCTGCGCCCGCGTCATGCCGACGTAGGCCAGCCGGCGCTCTTCCTCGAGGCCCTGCTCCTCGATCGAGCGCGCGTGCGGGAAGATGCCTTCCTCCATCCCGATCATGAAGACGGCGCGGAACTCGAGCCCCTTCGCGTTGTGGAGCGTCATCAGCGTGACGAGGCTCTGCTCGCCGCGGATGGCGTCCTGGTCGGAGTAGAGCGAGATCTCCTGCAGGAAGCCCGAGAGCGACGGCTCGGCCGCGGTGTGCTGGTACTCCTGCGCGACGCCGACGAGCTCCTGCAGGTTCTCGATCCGGCCCTGCGACTCGATCGTGCGCTCGGCCTCGAGAGCCGCGAGGTAGCCCGTGCGGTCGAGCACACGCTCGAGCAGCTCCGCGACTGTCAGCTCCTGCGCGGCGGACTGGAGCGACTGCATCACTCCGTGGAACTGCTGCACCGCCTTCAGCGGCGCCGCCGCGATCCCCGCCTCCTCCGCGTGGCCGAGCGCCTCCCAGAGCGAGAGCTCGTGCGCGTCGGCGTGCGCCTGCAGGCGCGCGAGGCTCGCGTCGCCTATCCCGCGGCGCGGCTTGTTGG
>VAXD01000119.1:0-523 GCA_005884155.1 Actinomycetota bacterium
CACCGGCTTCAACCTGACGAACGGCCCGAACGGGATCACGCCGATCGACGCGCCCGGCTTCTTCGGCGTCAACTACCTGACCGGCTCCGGGACCTTCTGGACCTCCGAGCGCCTCTTCTACTGGACCGGCCTGCTCCTGCTCTTGTTCACGGTCTTCTGCTCGGTGCGCCTGCGCGACTCCAGGCTCGGCCGCGCCTGGATCGCAATCCGCGAGGACGAGACCGCCGCCGCCGCGATGGGCGTGCCGCTGATGCGGACGAAGACCTGGGCCTACGCGTCGGGCGCCTTCTTCGGCGGGATCGCGGGCGCCTACTACGCCAGCTTCAAGAGCGCCACGTTCCCGGGCGACTTCTTCTTCAACATCTCCGTGTTCATCCTCTGCATGGTCATCCTCGGCGGCATGGGCAACATCTGGGGGGTGATCTTCGGCGGGGCTTTCCTCGCCTACGTGGACCAGGAAGGGCTGGCCGACAGCGGGAGCTGGATCAACACGCACCTGCACGTGACCATCGACGTGCCCAAG
>VAXD01000119.1:561-5716 GCA_005884155.1 Actinomycetota bacterium
GGGGCTGATCCCGAGCACGAGACGCGCGGCGGAGTTCCACGAAGGCGTCTCTGACCAACCCCTCTACGACGTGGTGCACGAATGAGCGACCTGCTCACTGCCCAAATGGTCCGCAAGGTCTTCGGCGGGCTCGTCGCCGTCAACGATGTCGACTTCACGATTCCGGAGGGTTCGATCGTCAGCCTGATCGGGCCGAACGGCGCGGGCAAGACGACCTTCTTCAACATGCTGACCGGCGTCTACAAGCCGACGGCCGGCCAGATCGTGTTCGCCGGCGAGGACATCACCGGCAAGCCGCCGCACGCGATCACCGAGCGCGGGATCGGCCGGACGTTCCAGAACATCCGCCTGTTCCAGAACATGACCTCGCTCGAGAACGTCCTCGTCGGCATGCACTCGCGGCTGAAGGGCGGCATCATCCGCAGCATCCTGCACACGCCCGGCGTCAAGCGGGAGGAACGCGAGGCGAGGCAGCGCGCCCGAGAGCTGCTCAAGTTCGTCGGGCTCGAGCGGCGGGATGACGCGACCGCGAACAGCCTGCCGTACGGCGACCAGCGCCGGCTCGAGGTGGCCCGCGCGCTCGCGACCGGGCCGAAGCTGCTGCTGCTCGACGAGCCGACCGCCGGCATGAACCCACAGGAGACGGCGGACTTCACGCAGTTCGTGGCGAAGCTGCGGAACGAGCAGAAGGTCGCGGTGCTGATGATCGAGCACGACATGCGCGTCGTCATGGGCATCTCCGACCGGGTGACGGTGCTCGACTACGGCGAGAAGATCGCCGAGGGCGGTCCGAAGGCGATCCAGCGCGACCCGCGCGTGATCGAGGCCTACCTGGGAACTGCGGCGGTAGCCCAGTGATCCTCAAGCTGGAGGACGTCCACACCTACTACGGGTCGATTCACGCGCTCAAGGGCGTCTCGCTCGAGGTGGAGGAGGGCGAGATCGTGACGCTGATCGGCGCGAACGGGGCCGGCAAGTCCACGACGCTGCGCTCGATCAACGGGCTCAACCACCCGCGCAAGGGGAAGATCACCTTCCAGGGCGAGGACATCACGCAGGAGGCTCCGCACAACATCGTCAAGAACGGGATCGCCCAGGCGCCGGAAGGGCGCAAGCTCTTCCCGCGGATGAGCGTTGTGGAGAACCTGGAGATGGGAGCCTTCCAGCGAAGCGACCGGCCGGGAATCAAGGAGGACATGGACCACGTGTTCACGCTCTTCCCGCGCCTGGCCGAGCGCAAGTCGCAGAAGGCGGGCACGATGTCCGGCGGCGAGCAGCAGATGTGCGCGATCGGGCGGGCGATGATGGCTCGGCCGAAGCTGCTGCTCCTCGACGAGCCGTCCATGGGGCTCGCGCCCGTGCTCGTCGAGCGGATCTTCGAGACGCTCGTCGAGATCAACCAGGAGGGCACGCCCATCCTCCTCGTCGAGCAGAACGCGCTGATGGCGCTCGAGGTGGCGAAACGCGGCTACGTGCTCGAGACCGGCCGCGTTGCGCTTGCCGACAACGCAAAGGCGTTGCGTGAGAACGAGCAGGTCAGGAAGACCTACCTCGGCGAGGAGTGAGCCTGTCCCCTTAAGGGGCGACGCGCAGGGGAAAGTAGGGCGGCGAGAGCAGGAAGCCGATTCGCGCGTCGCTGCCGGAGAGGCCGCGCGCCATCTCGAGGGAGGTTCCGAGCCCTCCGGTGGGGACGAATCCCAGCTGGCGGCAGGCGACCGCGTCGCGGCAGCCGGAGACGATCACCGAGCCGACCCGCCCCAGTGCCGGCGCGCACCCGGCCCAGTCGACGAACGGCAGCAGTGGATGGCACGTGCGGCCCGAGCGGTAGGCCGCGAGCGCACGGTCGTCCGCTAACACGGCGCGCTCGACCTGGCCGAGCTCCTCCGGCTCTCTCGGGCCGGTGCGCAGCGCCTGGAAGAGCGCACGGTAGGGCTGCTGCGTCGGGTGGGCGAAGTGGCGGTGGAAGCGGTCGAGCAGGATCACGGTCCCGCCGTCGGCCACGGGGAAGCGGTCGCGCCAGAGCCGCAGCGCCAGGCCGAGCCCGAGGTAGGCGGCGAGCAGCGGGTTTGGACGCTCCCGCGGCAGGTGCGGCGTCGTGCGCGGGATCCCGATGCAGATCGCGTCGAGCGGCTCGTCGAGCACGGCCGAGCGCGCCTCCACGGCGCGCAGCAGCGCCTCGGCGTGCGCGACCGACGGGGGCGCCGCGAACGCCGCCACCGCGCCGAGCTCGCGCCGGATCGAGCGAATCGTCCGGTCGCGCACGACGCCCGGTAGGAGCCGGAACCCGTGCCGGAGCGGCGAGCTCGCGATCCTCTCCGTCGCCTCCGGCTCGTACGGGTATCCCCGCGCCGCTCCGGTCAGCTGAGGCTGGTTGAGCACGAGCGAGACGCCGATCACCGGGACGCGCTCGGACAACCGGCGTTCGAGCTCGACCGCGAGCCGCCAGCCGAATGACGTGCCGGTCTCGAGGAGCGAATCGGCTTTCGCGGCCCCCAGGCTCGCGGCCCCCGAAGCGCCCAGGAGGACGGCCGGGCCACCGTGCAGGACGGTCTCGGCCGCGCTGACGGTGACGACGAGATCGGTCTCGACGAGAGTCCTGTTCACGCGCAGCGGGACCGTGTCCGCCTCGCCCAGCTCGACGAGCTCCGGGTCCTCGGCGTCGTGAATCACGACGTTGCCCGCGAAGCGGCGCGCGAAGCCGGGCGAGACGATCCCGAGCTGCTCGAGCTCGCGGCGGGCGGGCTTGCGCATCAGGCCGGACGCGACGAGGAGCGTCTGGCGCTCCGCCGAGATGCCGGCACGCTCGAGCTCCGTGGACGCCGCCTCCAGGGCCACCTGGCGCGGGTCATGCTGGGCGGCCGGCAGCGGTAGCGCCGGCGGCTCGACGACGATCGTCGCGCGCCCGCCGCGCGGCGCAAGCGCAGCGAGCGGCGGCCCCGCGAGCGGAAAGCGGAGTGCGTCGCGAACCGCCGCGCGCACGTCGGCGTTCGACTCGACCGGCGGAGGCGGCCGCAGCACGACGCCGTTCTCGGGCACGTCGACGACCACCAGGCTCGTGCCCGAGAGGAGGGGCACTTTCACGGAATCGAGCGATAGAGCCGCAGAAAGGCCACGCGGAAGCCGCGCCTCGGCCAGAAGCGCGACGCCCAAAGGTTCGACAGGCGCCAATCGGTCGTCATCACCGGGTACCCGTTCTCGTGGGCCCAGCGGATCACGTGAGTAGTCAGCGCCCGGCCCACGCCGGTGCCGCGCGCCTCGGGATAGGTCGAAGCCTGCGAGAGGTCGATGCTGTCGTTCGGTACGCGCAGGTCCGGCGGGCGACGGTAGAGCAGGATGTGCCCGGCGATCTTGCCGTCCCGCTCGGCGACAAAGAGCTTGTACTTCTCGTCATCCCAGTCTTCGTGCCATTCAGTGGCGGCCTCGTCCGGCGTTTGGAGCGTGACGTCAGAGAAGCTCGGCGACGGAACCATCGCCTCACCCATCGTGACCTCGAGCCGGGCAGCTTCGTCGAAGTCCTCGGCCGTGCCCGGCCGGATCACCACGCTTGCGTCGAAGGGCTCCTCGAGACCCGTTTGCCGCAGCGCGAGCACCGCCGAGCCGCCGAAGGAGAGCCGGAACCAGGCGTCGACGAGCTCGTCGTCGTGCGAGGGCACGAAGACGGCGTGCTGCGTGTGGCCCTCGTCGACCCAGCGCTGCGCTGCCGCTGCGTAGAGGTCCCGCATTGCCTCACGGTCTCCTTCGATTGCCTGGCCGGCGATTCCGACCCGCATCCAGGTGATGTTCATGACCGTCGTGGGTGCTGCGATCACGTAGCCGTGGCGCGAGAAGACCCCGGAAGCGCCTTCGGTCCGCCACTCCGTCTCGAGCGCGGCGACGGGATCCTCGAGCTCGGGCAGGAGCGGCTCGGCCTCGCGGTGGCGGGCGTGTCTGGCCGCAAGCAGCGCCGCCGCATCCGCGACGTGCTTGTCGGCAAAAGGGACGATTTCGAAGTGGCTCATCGGACGTAGACTCGCAGAGATGCCGAAGACGCTCACCGGAGCCGAGCTGCAGCTCGACGACGCGCCCGCTCGGGAGGCCGATCTGTTCCTGGTCGATGGAAACAACCTGGCGTACCGCGCGTTTTTCGCGCTGCCGGAGGAGCTCGCCACGAGCGACGGCTTCTCGACGAACGCGCTGCTCGGCTTCACGAACATGCTCTTCAAGCTGCTCGCCGACTACCGGCCGAAAGGCGTCGCGGTCGCCTGGGACACGCGGCCCGTTCATCGCACCGAACTGCTCGAGACCTACAAGATCGAGCGGAAGCCGATGCCGGACCTGCTGCGCGAGCAGTTCCCGCACTTCCGGCCGATCGTCGAGGCGTTCGGCTACCGCAACCTCGAGTTCGAGGGCTGGGAGGCGGACGACGTGATCGCGACCCTCGCGCACCGCGCCGACGAGGCCGCGATCAAGACCTGCGTCGTCTCGACCGACCGTGACGCATTCCAGCTGGTCTCCGAGAACGTCTGCCTGATGATGACGCCGCGGGGCGTCTCGGATGTCCATGTCTACACACCGGAGCGGGTCGAGGCCCGGCTCGGAATCGCGCCGGAGAAGGTGCCGGACTTCATCGCGCTGAAGGGCGATCCCTCCGACAACATCCCGGGCGTCCCGGGCATCGGCGACAAGACCGCGGGCCAGCTGATCGCGCAGTACGGATCGCTCGAAGAAGTGCTCGAGCACGTTGAGGAGCTGTCGCCGGCGCGCTCCAAGTCGATCCAGGAACACGACGAGCAGGCGCGCGGCGCAAAGGTGCTCGCGACGATGCGCCGCGACCTCGAGCTCGACTGCGATCCGGCCCAGCTCGTGCTCAGCCCGCCCGACCGCTCGAAGCTGAAGGAGATCTTCCGGCGCTTCGAGTTCCGAAATCTCCTGAACCGCGTCGACGAGCTCGACGCCGCCGTTCCCGCCGCCGCGCCGCTGAAGCCGACCGGCGTCACGGTGCCCTGGCGCGAGGAGCTCGTGCCGCCACTCGACGAGCCCGCCGGGATCGCGGCCGACGACGGCCGGCTCGCCGTGGCGGTCGGGGAAGAGGTGGTCGTCTCCTCCCGGCCGGAGCGCTTGGAGGGCGAGCTCGTCGCACACGACGCCAAGTCGCTCGGCGTCGACGCGGCGGACG
>VAXD01000087.1 GCA_005884155.1 Actinomycetota bacterium
TGCTCGGCGAAGCTGGCGGGAATCTCGAGGTGGCGACCGCGTGTACGGCATCGCCCGGATGCATTTTCCACTCACGCCCGGAGACGAGATCGCCGAGCTCGTGCGGAATTCCCTGCTCGAGCTTTTACGACGAGGGTCTCATCGTTTCTTCCGTGGTGATTACAGCGTCGGCGTCGACGATGTGGGACCGGCCGACCGAGCAGAAATCGCTGACGAGCTAGAGCGCCCGGATCGAGGGCTCGATTTTGCTCGGCTTCTGTTCTGTGCCGGGACAGAGAAGGGAGCGGGGGCTTGGCGAAGTCTTCCCCCGGGCGCTGCTGCGCCATTTATCTCCGGAAACGTCCCGCCCGAGTCGTGACGTTCGCGGCTCCCGGAAGTTTCGTTTAAGCCGCCTGGATGTCGCAGCCTAGGTACATCAGAGTCTCAACCGCCTCGGTCACGAACGCGGTCGCCTCGCGGGCGTCCGCGAACGTGTAGGGGCCGGGTCGGACCGGCTGCGTCGAGGGGACGCCCGGCGGAAACACCTCGGCTTCGACGATGCAGGAGTCGCCGTCCTCGACGGCGCGCATGATCACGATCGAGCGGCCGTCCTTCCGCGCGTGCCGGACGAAGAGCTCTCGGCCTCCGGCTGGTGCGCTCATGTCCCGTTCAGCGCGTTCTCGACGGCCTGCGCGACCGTGTCGCGGTCGTTCCAGCCGCTCAGGCGGACGTACAGCGTCTTGGGGCGCGTGAAGACGAGGACGGCAGGGTCGTCGAGGACGCGGTCTGCAGCCGATGCGCCGCCTGTCAGCAGCGACGTCAGCGGTGCGGCGACTCGTTCGTTGCTCACGTCGAGCGAGACGAATGCGACGCCGGCGTCCTTTGCGCCCGCCTCCGCCTCGGCCCGTGCGAGCTCGTCGACGGACGAGCCCGGGGCGTAGAGCGCCACGACGGCGACGGTATCCGCCCGCAGCGCGAGCGCGAGCGCAGCCGGCATGCCGTCGATCACGGCGGGCGTCCGCTTCGGCTTCGGCGCGGCCTTCGGCTTGGCTGCGAGGGGCTTCTTCTGCGCCGGCTTCGCGGGCTTTGCAGGCTTCGCGGCCGGGTGGTGCCTGACCGGGTGCAGCGGCTTGATCTCCTTGACGGCGGCACTCGGCGAGCTCTGTCCCCGGCCGAGCAGCATGAAGCCGCCGCCGAGGGCGAGCACGGCCACGAGTCCGGCCGCAGCGAAAATCCGCACCCGCTCAGTCACCTTTCTCCTATCGGCACGAGCGGGCCACGTCTTGACACAAAGAGAAAGGGCGCGGTTTCCCGCGCCCTTTCGCAAACCGTTGAGCGGCGTTCTAGCAGGCGCCCGGCTTGATGTCGCCCGACGGGCCGGTCTTGTGGTAGAGGACCGTGCCGGGGACGGTGTTCTGGATGCAGTACAGCGTCGCGTTGGCGACCGAGATCTTCACGTTCTTGATGCCGGCGTCGTACGACTGCTGCAGCTTCGTCAGGGTCACGCCCGTGTAGCCCGTGGCGTGGTCGGCGTTGAACGCCTCCATGCCGGGGACGGCTGCGCGGACGTTTGCCTGCGCCGCGGACTTGTTCGCCCGCGTGCGGAAGCTGAGGTACGACGGGATCGCGATTGCAAGCAGGATCCCGAGGATGATGATCACGACCAGAAGCTCGATCAGGGTGAAACCCTCATCGCGGCCGAGTCGGTTCATAAGCCTTGAACGCATGCGTAGTCCTCCTTAAGGGTGCGCAGTGGCCTGCTCTGGCATCGGCTGCAGACCGCCTTCGCCGCTTCACCCGTAGGGGTGATCGGATTCCGATGCATCCGATCCCCTCAAGAAAGGCCAATTCCCTGCCGATAGCCCGCTCTAGCGGCCATGGCGGAGACCCTGTACTCGATCGACGATTTGCTGGAGCGGATGGTCGCGTTGAACGCGTCCGACCTCCACATCACCGTGGGCGCGCACCCGGTCGTCCGTCTGCGCGGCCGTCTCGAGCCGCTCCAGGACGTCGACCCGCTCACGAGCGATGTCACGCAGCAGCTGCTGTACCGGGTCCTCTCGACGGAGCAGCAGAAACACCTGGAGATCCACCGCCAGATCGACTTCGCCCACTCGATGCCGGGCCTCGCGCGCTTCCGCGTGAACGTGTACTGGCAGCGCGGCTCCCTCGGCGCGGCCTTCCGCTTGATTCCGACCGAGATCAAGACGCTCGAGGAGCTCGGGATCCCATCGAGCCTCCACGTTCTGACCGACCGCCCGCGCGGCCTGGTGCTCGTCACCGGCCCGACCGGCTCCGGTAAGTCGACGACGCTCGCCGCGCTGATCGACGAGATCAACCGCAAGCGCGCCGAGCACATCCTCACGATCGAGGACCCGATCGAGTTCGTCCACAGGCACAAGCGCTGCATCGTCAACCAGCGCGAGATCGGCGTCGACGCGAGCAGCTTTGCCGAGGCGCTCCGCGCCGCGCTACGCCAGGACCCCGACGTGATCCTCCTCGGCGAGATGCGCGACCTCGAGACGATCTCGACCGCGCTCACGGCCGCGGAGACGGGCCACCTCGTCTTCGCGACGCTCCACACCCAGAGCGCGCCCGGGACGATCGACCGCGTCATCGACGCCTTTCCAGCAGCTCAGCAGGACCAGATCCGCATCCAGTTGGCCGCCACGCTCGAGGGCGTCGTCACGCAGGCCTTGCTTCCGACGGCCGACGGAACCGGCCGCGTGGCCGCCCTCGAGATCCTCTTCCCCGACGACGCCGTGCGGAACCTGATCCGCCAGGCGAAGGTCGAGCAGGTCTATTCCGTGATGCAGACCGGGACCGCCAAGGGAATGCAGACGATGGAGCAGTCGCTCGCCGAGCTGACGCTCCGCGGCGTGATCACGGTCGACACGGCGCTCGCCCGCTCCAGCCGGCCCGACCAGCTGCTCGGACTGCTCGAGCGCGCCGGCTACGAGCTTCCTGAGCCCGAAGCTGCCACCCCGGCGCTGCGAGTCGCGGAGGCCTGAGGCAATGGACTTGAAGAAGGAGATCAAGCTGTCCGACCTGTTGCCCGGCAAGCGCAAGAGCGCGAAGCCCGAGCCCGAGGCACAGCCCGAGGCGGAGGCGAAGCCGCAGAAGGAACGCAAGCCGCTCCTCAAGCGCGAGCTCTCGTTCAAGCGCAAGCCGAAGGAGCCGAAGGCACCGAAGGAGCCTCGCGCGAAGAAGGAACGCAAGCCGCGCGGGTCGTCCTCGAACAAGCGGGCAAAGCGCCTCGTCGGCCTGAAGATCGGTGCCTCGCAGCTCGCGGCGGCCCGCGTCGTCAACAACGGCTCGCCGGAGCTCGTGCAGATCGCGCGCAAGGACCTCGAGCCGGGGCTGGTCGTCGGCGGTGAGCTGCGCGAGCCGGAGCTGCTGGCCGACGAGCTCCGCGCGTTCTTCCGCGAGAACGGCCTCCCGCGCCAGGGCGTCCGCCTCGGGATCGCGAACAACCGCATCGGCGTGCGCATCTTCGAGATCGCGGGCATCTCGGACTCACAGCAGCTCGAGAACGCCGTTCGCTTCCGCGCGCAGGAAGTGCTGCCCATCCCGCTCGAAGAGGCGGTCATCGACTTCCAGGAGCTCAGCCGGCGCACGGACGAGGAGGGGAACCCGGTCGTCCGGATCCTGCTCGTCGTCGCGTACCGCGAGCTGATCGACCGCTATGTCACAGCCTGTAAGAAGGCGGGGCTGCGCCTGTCCGGGATCGACCTCGAGGCGTTCGCGCTGCTGCGCGCCCTTGCCGAGCCGCGCCTGGAGGAGGACGGCCCGTCCGAGGCTGCGATCGTCGTCGTCTCGATCGGCCACGACCGCTCTACCTTCGCCGTCTCCGACGGCCGCGTTTGCGAGTTCACGCGCGTGCTGGAGTGGGGCGGGAGCACACTCAACGTGGCGATCGCCCGCGAGCTCAACGTCGCGCCGTCCGAGGCCGCGCCGTTCAAGCGGAACCTCTCGCTCACCGGCGACGGCGTGCCCGAAGGGCTCACCGCGGAGCAGGCGCCGGTCGTTCGTGAAGCGGTCAGGCGCCAGCTGCAGAACTTCGCGCGGGAGCTCGTCTCCTCGCTCCAGTTCTACCAGAACCAGCCCGGCTCTCTGGGCATCGGAGAGATCGTGATCACCGGCGGCACGGCCCACCTCGGCGGGCTCGCAGAGGAGCTGCAGAAGCTGATCGGCGTGCGCGTCAGCGTCGGCGATCCGCTCACGCGGGTGAAGCTCGGACGGAAGGTGAAGGAGGCCGAGCAGCTCGGCTCCCTCGCCGTCGCAATCGGGCTCGGGATCGAGGACTAGAGCACTAATGCGCGCGATCAACCTTCTCCCGCGAGACGACTACCGCAGGCGCCGGCAGAAGCACCAGCAGGCGCAGTGGGTTGTCGTCGTCCCCGTGATCGGCGCCGTGCTGCTGAGCGCCCTGCTGTCGGTGCTCTTCCTCTCCGCGAGCGGCAAGGTCAAGGATCGCCAGGGACAGCTTTCGGCGTTGCAGGCCGAGCTGGCGGCGATTCCGACCCCGGACGCATCGAAGGTGCAGACGCAGAACGCGCTCGCTGCCGACAAGCAGACGCGGGTCAACGCGCTCAACGCGGCCCTCTCGCACCGCGTGGTCTGGGACCGGGTCTTTCGTGAGTTCTCGCAGGTGCTGCCCTCGGACGTCTGGCTGACGAACCTCTCCGCGAAGGCGCCCGTCTCCTCGTCGGTGGCAGGCGCGCCCGCGCCGCCAGCCGGCGCCGCAGTCGCCGCGACCGGTTTCACGATCGAGGGCTACACGTACTCGCAGGCGGCTGTCGCGCGCCTGCTCGCGCGTCTCGGCGTGGTGCCTGACCTCGTCAACGTCCAGCTCCAGGGGAGCACGCTCCAGGATTCGGGCGGCGCCAAGGTCGTCCATTTCAACATCGCCGCCGACGTCCGCAGCCCGGGAGGCGGCTCGTGAAGACCAACGTCTCGCAGCCCGTCCTGATCGTGCTGACCGTGGCCGGTTTCCTGGTCGCCGGGCTCGGCGGCTACTTTGTCCTGATCCGGCCGCAGCACGCGAAGGCGGCGAGCCTGGACAAGCAGATCTCGGACACGAACCAGGCGATCGATTCCGCCCGCACGCTGACGCTGCAG
>VAXD01000088.1 GCA_005884155.1 Actinomycetota bacterium
CGGTCGCGCATGACGGCCTTGAAGACGTCCTTGTCCATCGCGAGCGCCGAGCCGAGCACGCCCGCGCCGACGTACGGAACCCCTGCGAGCTCGAGCAGGCCCTGGACGGTGCCGTCCTCGCCGAACGGGCCGTGCAGGACCGGGAAGACGACGTCGACCTCGCCGAGCGTTGCCGGCACCTGCGCGGTCGGGACCGGGAGCGTCTCGGCGACCGAGCCGTCCGAGTCGCCGGTGCCGAGCTCCCAGCGCCCGTCGCGGCCGATCTCGACGGTCACCGTCTCGTAGCGATCCGGGTCGAGGGCCTCGAGCACCGAGCGCGCCGACTCGAGCGAGATCTCGTGCTCCGACGAGCGGCCGCCTAAGAGGACGGCGACGCGGATGCGCTTGCTCATTGGCCGGGCGGGATGATGTGGCCGACGACGATCGTCACGGTAGAGCCCTGCGGCGCCTTCGTCCCGCCCCGCCTGCCGCAGGAGATGGCCGAGCGCATCCAGGAGCTGGCGGTGCGGGCATTCGTCGCCGGCGAGTGCGAGGGCATGGCGCGCGTCGACTTCTTCGTCCGGCCCAGCGGCGAGGTGCTGCTGAACGAGCTGAACACGATCCCGGGATTCACGGCGACGAGCGTCTACGCGAAGCTCTTCGAGGCGTCCGGAATCCCGTACCCGGAGCTCGTCGACCGGCTTGTTAAGCTCGCGCTGGAGCGGCACGAGCGCCGCTCACGCCTGCGCTACTAGCTTCCTCGTCTCAGCCGGGTTTCGGGCCGATCGAGACGTTGATCTGCACCGGGGAGCCTCTCGTCACCTTCGTCCCGGCCTGCGGGAACTGGCCGGTGACGGTATTCGGCGGCTTGTCCGAGTGGAGCTCGACGACCTTCGGCTTCAGGCCCGCGGTCGTGAGCGTGCTGACCGCGTCGTCGCGGGTCTTGTTGCGCACGTCCGGAACGATGACCTTCGGCTTCCCGGTCGAGACCTTCAGGTCGACGGTGCTGTTCTTCGCGACGTGCAGGCCCGCGTTCGGGTCCTGGTCGATCACGTAGCCCTTGAGCACGCTGTCGCTGGGCTGGTGCGACACGTGCGCGACGAGGTTGTGCTCCTGGATCTGCGTGACGGCCAGGGACGCGCGGATCCCGACGACGTCCGGCACGGCAACCGGCTTGCTCGCGTTCAGCTGGTCCTGAATCTTCGTGTACGCAAACCATGCCGCCACGCCGGCCGCCGCGAGCAGCAGCACGGCGAGCACCCACGGCCAGACCGGTCGCCGCCGGCGCGGCGGGCCCTCGTAGCCGTAGTAGCCGGCCGGAGGCGTCGCACCAGGTGGAGCGGCGCGCGACGGCGCTGCTTGGGTGGGCCGCGTGATCACGGACGTCGGCGCGGCGGCGATCAGGCCGGCCCCCGCAAGGACGGCGGTCGCTGCGCTCTCGGTCTCGTCGCCGATCGGCAGCCCTTTGAGAACCCGCTCGAGGTCGGCGTCCATCTCCTGGGCGCTCTGGTAGCGCTCAGACGGTTCCTTCGCGAGCGCGCGCAGCACGACCATGTCGAGGTCGTGCGGCACGTCCGGCCGCAACTCGGACGGCGGCTTCGGGATCTGGGAGAGGTGCTTCATCGCGATCTCGAGCGGCGTGTCGCCCGTGAACGGCACCTGGCCGGTGAGCAGCTCGTAGAGGACGACGCCGACCGAGTAGACGTCCGATGTCTGGTCGACCTGCGACCCGCGCGCCTGCTCGGGCGAGAGGTACTGCGCGGTGCCGATGATCGAGCCGACCTCCGTCATCTGGCTCGCGCCGGAGCGCGCGATCCCGAAGTCCGTCACCTTCAGCCGGCCCTCCGGCCCGACGAGGACGTTGTGCGGCTTGATGTCGCGGTGGACGATCCCGTGCCGGTGCGCGAATCCGATCGCCCCCAGGATTTGCCGTGTGTACTCGATCGCGGTGCGGACCGGAGCGGAACCGCGGCTGATGATCAGCTCCTTGAGCGACCGTCCGTCGAGGTACTCCATCGCGATGTAGTACGTGCCCTCGGCTTCGCCGCGGTCGTAGATCGAGACGATGTTCGGGTGCGACAGCCCGGCCGCGTTCTTCGCCTCGCGCCGGAAGCGCTCGATGAACGAGTCGTCGGCCGCGTGCCGGTCGTTGAGGATCTTGATCGCGACCCGCCGGCCGAGCTCCTGGTCCTCTGCGAGATAGACGTCGGCCATCCCGCCCGCGCCGAGCTTGCGGATGATCTTGTACCGGCCGTCGAAGACCGTCCCAAGCAGCGTGTCGGTTACGGCCATCTCACCATGAGGTTAGGGATTCGACCTCCCCGGCAGCAACGCCTCCATGATCGCCTTGGCTATGGGCGCTGCGGTCGTCCCGCCTGCGCCCGTCTGGTTCTGCAGAACGACCGCGACTGCGACGGTCGGGTGGTCCGCTGGGGCGAAGGCGATGAACCAGGTCGTGTTCAGCGTGCCGGCGCCACCCGTCTCCGCGGTACCCGTCTTGCCGGCCACCTTCACGCCGGGGCCGCCGGTGACGACCGCCTGCATCATCTGGTTGAGGGCGTGGGCGGTGCTCGTCTTCATTGCCCGCTTGTACTTGTGCGGCTTCGTCTTCGCGACCAGCGATCCGTCGGGCGCCGTGACGCGCGCGACGGAGTAGGGCCGCATGACGACCCCACTGTTGGCGACTCCCGCCGCGACCATCGCCATCTGCAGCGGCGTTGCCAGCATCCGCTCCTGGCCGAAGGCGAGCCGGCCCGGGTCGACCTGTGTCGCGGGGTCGGTCGGGTCGTAGAGCTTGCCGTGGAAGTAGAGGCCGCTCGGCGAGCGCTCGTTCGACGGAGTCTCGAGCGGCGGGTCCTTGTAGAAGCCGTAGCGCTTCGCCGCGTTCAGGACGGAGCGCGCCCCGAGCGCCTTGCCGATGTCGCAGAAGACGGCGTTGATCGAGTGCTCGAGCGCCTGCAGGAAGTCGACCGAGCCGAACCGCTCGACGTTTCCCTGGTCCGCGAAGTTGTGGACCTGCTTGCCGTACTCGATGCAGTAGCCCTTGTCGTCGAACCGGGAGTCGATCGTGTAGTGGCCGGAGTCGAGCGCGGCCGTCGCCGTCACGACCTTGAAGCTCGAGCCCGGGGTGAAGAGCCCGTCCGTCGCGCGGTTCAGGAGCGGTGCGGCCGCGGCGCAGCCGGACTGGATGTGCGAGATCGCGCCGAAGTTCGACTCGACCAGGTTCGGGTTGTAGGTCGGCCGCGAGGCCATGGTCAGCACCGCCCCGGTGCGCGGGTCGAGCGCGACCGCGGCGCCGCACTTGCCCGCGAGCTGCTGCATGGCGACCCGTCAGCCAAAGATCGTTGCCCTTGATCGTCGCCCCGCTCAGCTGAGCGAGCGTCTTGTCGACGACGCTCTTCAGGTTCGTGTTCGAGCCGGTCAGGAAGTCGTTCTCGGACTCCTCCAGACCGGCCCGCGAGCGCGACTGCGTCGAGTAGCCGACGAGGTGGGCGAACAACCCACCTTTGGGGTAGCGGCGGAAGTAGAGCGTCTGCCCACCCACGCGCCTGCGCTTGTTCGTGGCCAGGATCTCGCCGTCGGCGGCGCGGATCAGGCCGCGCTTGATCGAGAACTGCGCGACACGCGCGATCTCGTTGTCCTGCCGGTCGGAGAGCCCGGCGCTCGCCCAGGTCTGCCAGTACGTCGTCCCGACGATCAGCGCGGCCAGCAGCCCGAGCCCGACCAGCGCGAGGCGTGCGATCTGCCGGTTCACGAGCGGTCCACCGTTCCGCCGTTCGAGACCAGCAGGAGGCCCCCGAGCAGGATGAAGTTCGCGACCACGCTCGACCCGCCGTAGCTGACGAACGGGAGCGTGATCCCGGTCAGCGGGATGATCCGCAGGATCCCGCCGACGATGATGAACGTCTGTAGCGCGAACGAGAACGTCAGCCCGGCGGCGAGCAGCTTCGAGAAGCCGTCGTCGGCGAGCAGCGCGATCTTCATCCCGCGTGTGACGAAGAGCATGTAGACGAGCAGCAGCGCCGCGACGCCGACGAGCCCGAGCTCCTGCGCCAGCGCGGAGTAGATGAAGTCCGTGTTCAGGTACGGGATCAGCGGGTGCCCGCTGGTCGTCTCGAAGGTGCCTTTGCCGAGCCCGGTGCCGAACCAGTTCCCGTGCGCGAGCGAGTAGAGCGACTTGACGAGCTGGTAGCTGGCGCAGTCCTGCCGCAGAGCGGGCTTGCCGCTGAGCGCGCACGGCACCGGGTGGCTCGTCCACGGGTGCAGCCAGATCGTCACGCGGTCGCGGACGTGGCCGACGTAGGTGTACACGACGGCGGAGCCGGCGAGGAAGAGCGCCACGCCGATGCCGACGTAGAGGACTCGCCCCGTCGCGACGTAGAGCATCGCGAGGAAGATCCCGAAGTAGAGGAGCGCCGAGCCGAGGTCGTTCGTCTCGACGAGAACGAGCATCGCGCCGCCCCAGATCAGGAGCAGCGGCCCGAAGTCCTTCAGGCGTCCCTGCGCCAGCACCTCGCGCTTCTCGCGCAGGTAGCCGGCGAGGAAGACGATCAGCGCGATCTTCGCCAGCTCGCCCGGCTGGAACTGGAGCGAGCCGACGTGCACCCAGAGGCGCGCGCCGTTGACGGACTCGCCGATCACCGGCAGCGCAGGCAGCATCAGCAGACCGATCGCGCCGAGCCCGAAGAGGTACTTGTAGCTCTCCAGGCGCCGGTAGTCGGTGCGCAGGAGCGCGAGCGTGACCGAGAGGGCGCCGACCGCAACGACGATCCAGAGCCCCTGGCGGAAGGCATCGGTCGGGTTGAGGCGGTAGATCTCGGTCACGCCGATCGCCGTCAGCAGCGCCGCCATCGGCAGCAGGTACGGGTCCGCCGCCGGCACGGTTAGCCGGCAGACGAGGTGTGCGGCGAGGTAGAGCGCGAAGAAGAAGCCGGCGTAGGAGAGCGAGGCGGTCGAGACGACCGACTGGCGGGCGATGTAGACGCTCGCGAAGCCGAGCGCAGTCAGGATCCCGACGACAACCAGGTTCATGAGCTCGCGGTTCCTGAGACTCATTTCCGCTCCCGGCGCCGGAAAAGCCGCCGCCTCCGCTCTTTTATGAGCTCCGTCGAGCCTACGCTCATCGCCCGATCTCCCGCTCGTAGCGGTGCACCTCGGAAAGCGCCGACGACTTCGTCACCAGGCTGTGGTCGAAGAGCTTCATGCGCTCCGGCTCGCTCAGCTGCGAGGCCAGCAGCGGGCTCTCGTAGACCGTCCGGTAGAGCCGCACGTGCCCGACGACGTTCCAGGGGATGCCCTGGTAGACGGCAAGGTGGCCGTCTGCCTCCGCGCCGACGAAGTGCGAGCGCCAGATGCCCCACACCGCGAACCCGCAGGCGATCAGCACCACCAGCACGAGCGTGAGGAAGACGAAGCCGCGGCGCAGCGGGTGGCGCCGATCGCGGTCGCGCGCCCTCGGCGTCTCCTCCTCGACGGCGATCGGCTTGACACCGTCGAATTCGTCGAGTGTGTCCTCGTCGCTGGCGAGCTGTTCCTGTTGCGGGGGCAGGGCGAGCGTGTGCTCGTCGGCTTGTTGCTGCTCGCCGGCCTCGAGCTCGAAGAAGACGACCGTAATGTTGTCCTCGCCGCCGCTGCGGTTGGCCGCCCGCATGAGCGCCTTCGCGGTCGCCCGCAGGTCGTCGCGGTTGCGGTCAATCTCGCCGAGGATCGTCTCGTCGTCGACCATCGTCGTGAGCCCGTCGGAGCAGATCAGGAAGAGGTCGCCGGGCTTGGCTTCGATCTCGAAGGTGTCGACGTCGACGTTCGGGTCGGTCCCGAGCGCGCGCGTGACGACCGAGCGCTGCGGGTGCGTCTCGGCTTCCTCCGGCGAGAGCTTGCCGCTACGGACGAGCTCCGCGACGAGCGAGTGGTCCTCGGTGAGCTGGTCGAGCTCGCCGCCTCGCACGCGGTACGCGCGCGAGTCTCCGACGTGGCCGATCCAGACGATGTCGCCCGAGACGAGCGCGACCGTGATCGTCGTGCCCATTCCCGACGCCGCCGCGTCCTGCGTCTGGCGCTCGTAGACCCGTCGGTTCGCCTCCTGGATCAGCGCGTCGACATGGCGCCGCGGATCGCCGCCGTCGGGGCCCGAGTCTTCCTGCAGCGCGGTCGCCGCCAGGCGCGAGGCCAGCTCGCCGGCCTGCGCTCCGCCAATCCCGTCCGCGACCGCGAACAACGGCGGCTCGCAGACGTACGCGTCCTCGTTGTGGCGTCGCCGCCTGCCCGGGTCGGTCGCCGCGGCGCTCCGCTTGACCCTCACGCTTCGTACCTCAGCTCGGTCTCGCCGACGCGGACCACGTCGCCGGGCGTAAGCCGCTTCGGATGCTTCAGCCGGATGCCGTTCAGATATGTCCCGTTCGTCGAGCCGATGTCCTCGAGCCAGACGCCGTCGCGGCGCGGCTCGACCTTGGCGTGCTGCGACGAGGCGTACTCGTCCTGCTCGAGCTGGACGTCGTTCTGCGCGCCTCGCCCGAGCGTCAGGGCGGACGAGTCGAGCTCCCACTCCTCGCCTTCGTCGAGCGCGGGGCTCTTGAGCACGACGAGCCTGCCGGCCTCGACCGCGTGCTGCTCGCCGAGCCCTGGGATCGACCCCGGGGCGAGGACGAAGCTCTCCTGTGGCAGGCCGACGTCGCGCGCGGCCGCGCGCACGATCCGCCAGATGAAGAGGTAGAGCAGGACCAGGAAGACGATCTTGATGACGAGCAGCGCCTCTTCGACGGCGATCGAGGCGTAAATCACTCTTCGGCCTCCGTCTCCCGCCGGAAGACGAGGTCGGTCGAGCCGAGGGTGATTCGGTCGCCCTGGCGCAGCTTCGCCCGCTTCTGGCGGCGTCCGTTCACCTCCATCCCGTTCGTGGAGTCGAGGTCGATCGCCCAGTACGCCGCACCCTCCTGGCGCACCTCGGCGTGCTTGCGCGAGACGTTCGGGTCCGCCAGCTGGATGTCGCAGTCCTTCGAGCGCCCGATCGTGGTCTCGATCCCGTCGAGCTCGTGTTTCGTACCGTTCACCTCGAGGCTGACGAGCTCGCGGCCGAGCCCGAGCTCCTCGACGGAGACGGCCTCGGTCTCGACCGGCTTGCGGTAGACCATCGTTGCGCCCGGCTCCGGCTGCGACGGCGGCTCGCCCGGCTGCGGCGCGGGACCTTGCACCATCCGCGTCGCGATCCCGAACTCGCCCATCTCGAGGTCCTCGTCGGTCTCGAGCTTGACGACCGGCGGCGAGAGCAGCTCGTAGCGCTCGCGCCGTGCGTTCTCGGCGAGGTAGTCCTGCAGCTCGCTGCGGAGCGAGTCCTCGTAGCTCGTGAACTGCTCGCGGTCGGAGGGCGCGAGGTAGACCGTGTACTCGTTCGGCGCGTACACGCGCGAGACGGAGATGACGCGGTGGTCCTCCATTTCCTTGACGAGCTTGCGGGCGAGCTCGACCGGCTGGACGTGCGTGCGGAACGCGCGCCCGAAGACACCCTCGAAGAGGCCTTCGATCTTGTGCTCGATGTTTCTGAGGACGCTCATCTGGACCCGGTTATGCCCGGGCCCTGAACTCTAACTCCGGGCTTTCAGCGCCAAGACGGTGCACGTCGTCCATGCTGCCAGTACCAGCGGAGCGGCGGCCACGGCAGGCGCAGGGAGGAGCGTGATCGCAATCAGGGCGGCGCCGAGGCCCGCGATCGCCCAGAGGCCGCGCTCGCGCGCAAACGGGACGACGACCGCCGCGGCCGCGAGCGCAATCGCCTCGAGCAGCAGCGCCGGGTGGTCGAGCAGCGCTCGCCAGAGCGCAGTCGCGACCGCGAACGGATCCTCGCTGCCGGCGATGCCGAGGCCTCTCGGCGGCGCGCTGCCGGTGAAGGGGAGCGGCGCGTGGCGGAGGCCGGCGACGAGTCCCGCGAGAACGACCGCTGCCGCGACCTGGAGCGCGCGGCGCGGGATGCTTCGCACGCCCTGTGCGGCGAGCGGCAGAAAGCCGAGGGCCGCGATCGGCGCGAGCAGCGGCCCGAGCGCAAGAAAGAGCCCGTCGCGAGGCGACCGCCACGAGAGCGCGAGCCAGGCGCACGCGACCGCGGCGTAGACGAGCGCGAGGCCGGACGAGGTGTTTCCGAGCGGGAGCACGGGCACAGCGAGCGCGAAGGCCAGGCCGAGGCGGGGTCGCAGCAGTGTGAGCCCGAACGCGAGCAGGCCGAGGAGCGGCGCGAAGCCAAAGGGGAAGAACGGCACGGCTGCGGCTGTCCAGCCCGCGAACACGCCGGCGGCCGCGGGCGCGGCGAAGCGCGCCACGGGAACGTGCGGAATCGAGGGCACCTGGGT
>VAXD01000089.1 GCA_005884155.1 Actinomycetota bacterium
CGAAATCGATCCGGTCGCAGGTGTCGTACTGCGTGTGGTACTCGGTGCGGTTGTACTCCGCGGTGAAGGTGGAGACGTTGATCCCGGGGATCCCGGCCGCGAGGAGGGGCCAGACCTCGGTCCACGTCTGCGGCTTGTCGAGCTTCCAGCCGAAGGGAAGCAGTCCGTCCCGCTCGGCCTGCCGGCAGCGGTGCCGCGCCCAGCTCGCCAGCTCCGGCGGGACGTCGAGCGTGAAGAGGTTGCGTAGCCCGGAGCCCTCGATGTTGAGGTAGAAGGGCGAGCCGGTCGTCCACTCGCGGTGCTCGGCCACGACCTGGTACCAGGCGCCGTAACACCAGTCGTAGGCCGAGTTGGCGATCCCGTACTCCTCGGCGGTGTGCGAGACGAAGGCGATCGAGCGCTCCGGGCGGACGCCCTGCTCGCGAAAGGCTCGGGCGAGCTCGAGCGTGACGGCGACGCCCGTCGCGTCGTCGAAGGCCGCGCCGAACCAGCCATCGTGGTGGCCGGCGACGATCACCGGCGCGCCGCGCCTGCGGCCTTGGAGGAGACCGACGACGTTCGCGGCCCCGGCGCCGGGGGTCAGCGGCGCCCGCAGGACGACTCGCACCTGTCCCTGAAGCTTGGGCGCGTCCTCTTTGCGGATCGTCACGCAGGGCGGACCCTCGTCGTGCCAGATCCCGTCGAAGGTGCCGAGCGCGCCTACGGCCTGGTAGTACGGGCCGCCGGGCGGGCAGTAGACGATCATCGCCTTCGCGCCGCGTAGGCCGAGCTCGAGGCCCACGTGATAGGGCCAGAGGCGGGCGACCTGCCACTCGACGAGGGCGATCTTGCCGGCGACGTCGAGCCGGTCGAGCTGCGCGCGGCCGCCGCGGCCGACGGCGACCAGCTCCCCGCTGACGCCTCGCGGGCCGGTCTCGGGGACGCCGCCGAACGAGGCGCACTCGAAGCGCGTGCCGTCCTCGAGCTCGACGAACGCCTCCTCGAGCCGCCAGGCGTCGACCGGCACAGGCTCTTCGGTCACGTCCTCGAGGCCGAGGTCGCGCATCTCCGCCGCGATGAAGGCGGTGGCCTCCCGTTCCTCGGGCGTCCCCGCGACGCGGAAGCCGAGCGGGTGCGAGCCGATCGATTCGAGCCGCTCGACGACGTGGCGCAGGTACTCGGGCGAAAAGTTCAAGCGCGGCCCGTCTCGAAGCCCAGCAGCGTCTCGCGCACGAGAAGCCCGACCGCGGCCAGGTCGTAGCCGCCCTCTTGGACGATCACGGTCGGCACGCCGAGCCCGCCGAGCAGCTCCCCGGCGCGGCGAAAGCCGGCTGCGGTCGCCTCGAGCGGGCTCTCGGGATCGCCTCCCGCTGCGTCGACGCCGAGCGCGACAACCAGCCCCTGGGCCGGCTTCGCCCACTCGACGAGCTGCTCGATCGCCGCAAGCCAGGACTCGTCGCCGGAGCCGGGCTGCAGCGGGAGGTTCAGGTTGCCCGCGTCGCTCTCGTCGGCAAAGCCGAGGAAGTGCGGGAACCAGCCCGCGCCCGGATCGACGTGCACTGAGCCGGTGAGCACGTCGTCCTGCCCGCGGAAGATCTCCTGCGTCCCGTTGCCGTGGTGTGCGTCGACGTCGAGCACGGCGACGGGGGCGTCCAGCCGGTCGCGCAAGGCGGCCGCGGCGATCGCGGCGTTGTTCAGGTAGCACGAGCCGCCGTGGGTCGAGCGCGTGACGTGGTGCCCGGGCGGCCGCGTGCAGGCGTAGGCAACGTCTTGGCCGCCGGCGACGAGGTCCACGGCCGTGAGCGCGCAGTCGGCGGCCGCCCGCGCTGCCTCCCACGTACCGGGCCCGACGAGCGTCATCGTGTCGTAGGCGAACCAGCCGGGCCTTGCCCACGCGGCGGCCGGCGGGCGGCGCGCCCCGAGGCCCTGATGGGCGAAGACATAGGGCACGACGCGGTCCTGGCCGGGATCGGTCGGCAGGCCGGCCGTAGCCCAGTCGTCCCACGCAGTCTCGAGATAGGCGAGCAGCCCGGCGTCGTGGACCGCGAGCAGGGCATCGTCCGGATGCGCCTCGGCCTCGACGACGCGGGTGTCGAGCGCGGCGAGGATTGCCGTCGCGCGCTCGGGCGTCTCGGCCGCCGGCGTCCGCACCCCGACCCAGATCTCCGCGAGCGGCTCGTGGAGCAGGCAGCGATCGCTCCACACGACCGGCATGGCGAGCTCCACGCGGCGACTCTACAGTCCTCTCGTGCCCGAGACCCCGCCGAAGCCGCGCGGCCCGCGATTGCGGGAGCTCGGCCTGCGGATCGGCGAGCTGGAAGCGGGGGCGACCGATTCGATCGTGGACGTTCCCGGCGTCCGTGTCGGTCACGTGACCGTCTGGCGGGACGAGCCCGATCCACCCGAGGGCCGCGGCGTCGCCCGCACCGGCGTGACCGCGGTCGTGCCGGGCGCGCTGCCGCTGAAGGCGGGCGTCGCAGTGCTGAACGGGATGGGAGAGCTGACCGGCTCTCACGAGATCCGCGAGTGGGGCGTGCTCGGGTCGCCGGTCTACCTGACGTCGACCCACGCGGTGGGCCGCGTCTACGACGGCGCCATCTCGCTTGCGGTCCGCGACGACCCCCTCGTCGGCGTCGACAAGTTCCTGATCCCCGTGGTCGGCGAGTGCGACGACGGCTGGCTGAGCGACGCGCGCACCGTGCACGTCGAGCGCGAGGACGTTGCGGCTGCCGTCGACGGCTCGACCGGGTGGCCGTTCGCCGAGGGCGCCGTCGGCGCGGGGACCGGCATGAGCTGCCTCGGCTGGAAGGGCGGCATCGGCAGCGCGAGCCGGGTCGCGGCCGGCCACACGGTGGGGGTTCTCGTGCTCGCCAACTTCGGCGCGGCCCGGCAGTTAACGGTTGCGGGTGTGCCGGTCGGCCGGCTCCTGGAGCAGGACGGCGGACGGGAGGCTGCCGCCGGGAGCTGCATCGTCGTCGTCGCCACCGATACGCCGGTGGCCGCGAGCTCGCTCGAGCGTGTTGCGCGGCGCGTCGGGCTCGGGCTCGCCCGCACCGGCTCGGTCGCGCACAACGGCAGCGGCGAGATCTTCCTCGCCTTCTCGATCGATCAGGACGGGCAGCGGCTCGAGGGCAGCGAGCTCGACCCGCTCTTCGCCGCGACCGTCGAGGCGACCGAGGAGGCGGTGCTGAACGCGCTCTGGGCGGCACCCGACGTCAAGGGCCGGGAGGGTCGGGTCGAGCGGGGCCTCCCGCACGACGAGTTGCTGGAGCTACTGCGAGAGCGCGGCGCGCTCTAGCGCTCGGCCTCCTTCTGCCAGTAGCGCTCGAGGCCGGCGTAGGACTGCCAGAACGGCATCGCCTGCTCGTACGGCGCGCGGTCGTCGCCGAGATCCGCTGCGGCGGCCACCTCGAACTCCTCTTCGCTCGCGCCGTCTCGGACGCGCTCGGACCACTCGCGCAGCCGTTCGCGCAACTCGGCGAGGTGCCGCTCGACGTCGTCGGCGACGCCGAAGTGGATCAGCGCGAGCCGCTTCGGGCCGCGGCGCTCGATCTCGTCGAGGCTCGCGCTCCAGGAGTCCGGGTCGAACTCGGGCGGCGGCGTCGGCGGCAGGACGAAGCTGCTCGGCTGGATCCGCACCCCGGCCGCGTCGCCCGCGAAGAGCGTGTCGTCGCCGTCGAGGAAGCAGACGTGGTGCGAAGCATGGCCCGGGGTCGGGAAGCACTGCAAGCCGAGCACTTCCGAGCCGACCGGATGGACGTTCTCCTCCGGCACCGGCGCGAGCTCGCCCCAGAGGCGGTCGAAGTCATCGCCGTAGAGCCGGCGCGCGCTCCGCTCGAGGCGCGAGGGGTCGACGAGGTGCGGCGCGCCGATCTCGGAGACGTGCACCTGCAGCTCCGGGTGCTCGCGCACGAGCACGCCCGTGGCACCGGCGTGGTCGAGGTGGATGTGCGAGAGCAGCAGGTGCCGGACATCGCGGAGCTCGAGCCCGTTCTCGGCGAGCCGCGCCTTCAGGTCGGGCACGCAGGTCGCCGGCCCGCAATCCTGGAGCGCGAGCCCGCCCTCGGTCTCGAGCAGATAGGCACCGATCACCCGCTCGTGCCCGAGGTGGCGCAGGTCGAGCGGCTCCGGCTTGGGCATGCGGAGATGCTAGTTCCGTGACGGTGCCTGGCACCGGGCAGGACTGGCACGGGGCTCGCGTATGCCGCTCCACGCAGGGCCAGTGGAAGAAACGCGCGCGTTTCGCGACGAAGGCGTTACGAAGTTGACTGCGTGCCTGGCACCGGGGTTAGCCCCAGCGATGCCAGCGGCCGGGCTCGAACCAGGCGCTCACCCGCTTGCGGTCGCGCGTGCGGAAGGGCTCGCCGGTATAGCGCCGTGCGAGGCGGTCGATGTCGACGAAGTCCTCGTCGTCTTCGATCGAGACGATTTGCCCAAGGAGGCTCACGTGCCGGTACCAGCCGTCCTCACCTCCGCCGAGGATGGTCAGCGCCACGCGCGGGTCGCGGCGCATGTAGCGGAGCCGGAGCCGCGAGTCCTCCATGTTCAGCAGCGCACGTCCGTCCTCCCAGTCGTACCAGGTGGGCACCGTGTGCGGCGAGCCGTCAGGTCGCAGGGTTCCCACGACAGCAGGGTTCGGCAGGCGCAGGAACTCGTCGACTTCGGCCGGGACCGGGACCCGCGGCACTCAGGCGCCGGCGGCGGCGGGCGAGCGGATGAGCGCCTGCTCGAGGTCCTCGACGAGGTCCTCCGCGGACTCGATCCCGACCGACAGGCGCACGAGGTTCCGCGGCGCCGCGAACGGCGCCTCCGCGGTCGACGCGTGCGTGGATGCTCGATCAGGCTCTCGACGCCGCCGAGACTCTCGGCGAGCTTCCAGATCTTCGTGTGGGCGCACAGGGCGACCGCCTCCTCCTCGGACTCGAGCAACAACGAAACCATTCCGCCGAAATCACGCATCTGGCGCGCGGCGATCTGATGGCCCGGGTGCGTCGGCAGACCCGGGTAGAGCACCTGCTGGACTCGCGGGCTCTCAGCGAGGTACCCGGCCACGGCATGTGCGTTCTCGCAGTGCTTGCGCATCCGCACCGCCAGCGTCTTCAGCCCGCGCAGGACGAGCCAGCAGTCGAACGGCCCCGGCACCGCGCCCAGCGACTTCTGCAGGAAGTAGAGCCGCTCCGCGATCGTCGGGTCCTTCGTCGCGACGAAGCCGCCGATGAGGTCCGAGTGCCCGCCGAGGTACTTCGTCGTCGAGTGCATGACGACGTCCGCGCCGAGCTCCAGCGGCTGCTGCAGGTACGGCGAGGCGAACGTGTTGTCGACGACGACGAGGGCGCCCGCCGCGTGCGCCGCCTCCGCGACCGCGCGGATGTCGACGATGTTCAGCACCGGGTTCGTCGGCGTCTCGAGCCAGACGAACCGCGTACGCTCGTCGATGTGCTCGGCTGCGTTCGCGTTCAGCTCCTCGGCCGCGACCCACTCGAATGCGTACCCCTTCGGCTCGTAGACCTGTCCGCGACCGCAACGACCCGGTCGGCCGGGTTGAGCAGATGCATCAGCGTCGTGACCGCGCCGAGCCCTGACGAGAACGCGATCCCGTGCTCCGCGCCCTCGAGCGAGGCAAGGCAGAGCTGGAGCGCCGTCCGCGTGGGGTTCGACGTCCGCGAATAGTCGTAGCCCTTGGTCTCGCCGACGGCCTCCTGGGCGAAGGTCGACGTTTGGTAGATCGGCACGGTCAGCGCGCCGGTCGCGGGGTCCGGCTGCTGCCCCTCATGGATCGCGCGGGTCTCGAAGTCCACGCTCTGATTCTACGGACGCGCTATGGGCTGAACGGCTTGACCTTACGCGACCGCTGCAACCCGTTCCTGCCCGGCGCCGCGGTAGTCGTCGCCGAGCTTCTCGGCAAGCGTCCGCTCGAGCTCGCCCGAGGCTTCAAGCTCCTCGACGATGTCCGCGCCGCCGATCAGCTCGCCGCGGACGAAGACCTGCGGGATGGTCGGCCAGCCGGAGAGCGCGGACAGGTCCTGGCGGATCCGCGGGTCGGGCAGGATGTCGACCGCGGTCACCGGCGCGCCGGCGCGGCGGAGCGCGTCGAGCGCCCGCTGGGAGTTGCCGCACATGACGAACTGCGGCGTGCCCTTCATGAAGAGCGCCACGTCCTCGGTCTCGATGATCTCCTTGATCCGGTCCTTCACGGTGTCCCTTTCGTCGTGATCCTCAGTTCGTGAATGGTGCCATCGGCGAGCGGGTCGGCGAGCGCGTCGTAGACGAGCCGGTGCTGCTCGACGAGCGAGAGGCCCTCGAAGCGCGCGCTCGCCACGGTCACCTGGAAGTGGTCGCCGCCGCCGGTGCGGTCGGCCACCGAGACCTCGTCGCCCGGGAATGCCTCGCGCAACAGCTCTTCGAGCCGGTTCACGAGCGGCGAGCCAGGTACTCGAGCAGGTCGGAGCGCGTCAGCATCCCGGTCGGCTTCCCGCGCGTCGCGACGACCACGGCGGGGCTCCCGCCGCTCAGCGCCGAGAAGACCTCGTCGAGCGACTCGTCGGCCTCGACCGCGGCGAGCGGCGGCTGCATCGCGACAGCGACGTCGTCGTTGAGCGCGTCCGGGTTGCGGAAGACCAGGTCGAGCAGGCCGCGTTCCTGGAGCGAGCCGACGACGTCCGCGAGCGAGCCGGCGGAGTCGTGCCGCATCACCGGCAGCTGCGAGATCGAGTACTCGCGCATCAGCTCGATCGCGGCTCCGACCTTCTGGTGCGACTCGATCGTGACGAGCTCTGGCGCGGCGCCGTTTCGCTGCTTGAACTGCACGACCTCGGCCACCTTGGGAGCGGGCTCGCGCCGTTCGAGGAAGCCGAGCTCGATCAGGTAGTTGTCGTCGAAGAACTTCGAGAGGTACGCGCGGCCGCCGTCCGGGAAGAGCGTCACGACGGTCTTGCCCGGCCCGAGCTCCTTCGCGATCTCGACCGCCGCCCAGGCAGCCGTCCCGCCCGAGCCGCCGACGAGCAGGCCCTCCTCTCGCGCGAGCCGCCGCGCGGTCAGGAACGAGTCGCGGTC
>VAXD01000131.1:0-5016 GCA_005884155.1 Actinomycetota bacterium
GCCGGAGATCGCCCGCACCTCGTGCACCCGGTAGCGCTCGACGCCCTCACTGTCACGGGGGGCCCCCGGCTTCTCCGCCCCCATGACGAGCCGCCGGTGGTACGAGCGTACGACCTCCCCGGCGGGACCTTCCTCGAGCACGCGCCCGTCCTCGAGGAGGATCGCGCGGTCGCAGATCCGCTCCACAGTACCGGGGTCGTGCGAGACGAAGACAATCGTGCCGCCGGCCCGCTTGAAGTCGGCGATTGCCCCGTAGCACTTCTGCTGGAAGGCCTCGTCCCCGACGGCGAGCACCTCGTCGAGGAGGAGCACGTCCGGGTTGATGTGCATCGCGACCGAGAAGCCGAGCCTCATGTACATCCCCGAGGAGTAGGTGCGGACCGCGACGTCCGCGAAAGCCTCGAGCTCGGCGAAGCGGAGGATCTCGCCGATGTGCTCGTCGACGTAACTCCGCTTGAGCCCGTAGATGGCGGCGTTGAGGTAGACGTTCTCGCGTCCGGTGAACTCCGGGTGGAAGCCGGCGCCGATCTCGATCAGCGAGCCGACGCGCCCTCCGACCGCGAGCACGCCCGTGGTCGGGGCGAAGATCCCCGCGATGAGCTTGAGCAGCGTCGACTTGCCGGATCCGTTTCGACCGACGATCCCGAACGCCTCTCCCGGTCGGACGTGCAGGTCGACGTCTTGCAAGGCCCAGAGCTCGCGTGTCCGCGGCAGCTCGCGCCGCAGAATCGTCTCCTTCAACGAGCGACTCGTGCTGAGCGTGATCTTGAACCGCCGCCCGACTCCGCGACCGACGACCTCGCCGGGCGCGACCTCGACGGCCGACTCAGAGCTCAACGGCAAGGCGATCCTCGTACCGCTGGACGACCCAGAGCCCGAGCAGGGCCAGGGTGGGCCCGACCACGAAGATGTAGACGAGCAGCGACGCGCCGGGAACCGTCGCCTGGAGGAGCGTCGCGCGGAAGCCCTCGACATAGGGCGTGACGGGGTTCCCGTAACGCATTACGTCGATCAGCCACCGGTGGCTCGCAGCGGCGGGCAGCTGCTCGAGCCCGTAGAGGACCGGTGTGAGGAAGAACCACGGCAGGAACAGCACGGCGAGCAGGTGCTCCACGTCGCGGAAGAAGACGTTCACGATCGAGAGCAGCCATGCAAAGCCAAGCGCGAGGCAGACGAGCGCCCCGAAGATCGGAAACGCGAGCGCCATCGTCTTCGCAGTGGCCGGAACGGCGATCAGGTTGGCCGGAACCAGGATCACGAACATCACGAGGGACGTAGTGAGCTGCGCGAGGACGGCGGCCGCCGGGATCAGTTCGCGGGGGAACCAGACCTTCTTGACCAGGTCTGCGTTGCCGATCAGCGAGCTCGTCCCGAGCTGAACCCCTGCCTGGAAGAATCCCCACACGGCGAGCCCCGTCAGGACGAAGAGCGGGTAATGCGGGATGTTCCCGGCGGTGCGCCAGAGCACGGAGAAGACGAGCGTGTAGACGCCCATCATCGCAAGGGGGTAGACGAGCGACCAGACGATTCCGAGCGCCGAGCCCTTGTACCGCTTCCGGATCTCACGGCGAAGGAGCGTCCTCAACAGCTCGCGATAGCCGGTCAGCCAGTCGAACCGCGGGAACGCTGCCGAGCGGGCGACGTTGACTGCCATACGGGCAGAATACTCAGCGCTTTCGAGGGCCATTTGCGAGTCGTGATCGATGTCAGCCCGCTTTCCGTACCGCGCACCGGGATAGGCAACTACGTGCGCGGGCTGCTCGCCGGTCTGCTGGAGGTGGGGGGCGACCGTCACGAGGTGGTCGCATTCGGCCTTTCGGGGCCGAGCGGGTGCCGGCGAATCCGGGAGGCGCTAGACGGCCTGCCTGCCGAGCTCCGATTGCCGCTGCTCCCGCGGGCGAAGTGGTGGCGGTCGGGCTGGAGCAGGCTCGGACGGCCGCCGGTGGAGAGCGTCGTTGGCCCGCTCGACGTGTTCCACTTCTCGGACTGGATGTACCCGTCCCAACGCCGCGGGGCGCGTGTGACGACGGTGCACGACCTCGTCCCGCTGCGCTTCCCGGACCTCGTCGAGCGTAGGACCCGGCGGATGCACGCCCCGAAGTACGAGAACGCAGCTCGCACGTGCGATTTGCTCTTCGCCGACTCGCACTTCACCGCGTCCGAGCTGAAGGAGCTGCTCAACGTTCCGTCGGAGCGGATCGCGGTGGCCTACCCAGGAGTCGATCCGATCTTCACGCCCGAGGGCCCGCGGAAGGATCTCGGCGGGCCGTATGTCCTTGCCGTCTCGACTCTCGAGCCGCGCAAGAACCTCCCTACGCTCATAGAAGGGTTCGGACTCTTGCGCCGCGATCGGCCGGAGCTGACGCTCGCTCTGGTCGGGCACGCAGGCTGGGAGCGCCGGTCGCTCGTAGCAGAGGGCGTGCGACTGCTCGGCTACGTCCCGAACGACGAGCTGGCGGCGATCTACCGTGGAGCGGCGGCATCCGCCTACCCATCGCGCTTCGAGGGGTTCGGACTCCCGGTCGTGGAGGCGCTCGCGTCCGGCATCCCGGCCGTCGCCTCCTCCCACCCTTCGCTCGACGAGGCCTGTGGCGACGCGGCGCTGCGAGCCGACCCGGACGAGCCCGAGGCCTTTGCAGACGCGCTCGAACAGGCGCTGGACGGTCCGCCCAGTCTGCGGGCGCGCGGGCTCGCGCACGCCGCGCAGTTCACCTGGCGCGCGCTCGGCGAGGCGGTGCTGGCCGGCTACGAGAGCGCTTTGCCAGACTCGTCCGCATGAGGCTTCGCGTCGGGCTCGACGTCTCGCCACTCGCGCTCACGCGGGCAGGCGCGGCGCGCTACATCGAGTCGCTGGTGGCTGCACTGCCGGACCACGAGGTCGAGGTGCGCCGGTACGGCTTCCGCGGATCGAGCCGCGCACTCGCCCCGGTGCGGGACGTCGGCTGGTACCTCGCGGCGCTGCCGCTGCGTGCCGGCCTCGACGGCGCCGACGTCCTCCACTGCCCCACTCACCGCGCGCCGATCAGGTCGAGGGTGCCTCTCGTGGTGACGCTTCACGACATCGCAGTTCTCCGTCATCCGGAGCTCTTCAACCGCTGGACCAGGGAGTACAGCCGCGTCGTGTTGCCAGCGGTCGCGCGGGCGGCGCGGCGCGTAATCGCCGCGTCGGAGTTCACGCGGCGCGAGCTGTTGGACGTGCTGCACGTTCCCGACGAGAAGATCCGGGTGATCCCGCATGCGGTCGGCCCGCCGTTCGTGGCCGAAGGCGAGGCAGCGGCCGGCGACTATGTGCTCGCCGTGGGCACGCTCGAGCCGCGCAAGAACCTCGAGCCGCTTGTGGCCGGCTTCGAGGGGGCGGGGCTGGACGGCTCACACCTCCTCGTGGCGGGGATGCGCGGCTGGGGAGAGGTCGACGTCTCCGGCGACCGCATCCGCCGGCTCGGCTTCGTTCCGGACGACGAGCTCGCGCGGCTCTACCGTGGCGCCCGCTGCGTCGCGTACCTCTCGGCCTACGAGGGCTTCGGGCTGCCGCTACTCGAGGCCATGGCCTGCGGGGCGCCGGTCGTCGCGGCGGATGCTGGCTCGGCGCCCGAGGTGACCGGCGGCGCAGCCGTGCTCGTCGACCCGCTCGACCCGGACGCGATCGCGGCCGGGCTCCTGGAGGCGGTCGAGCGGAGCGGCGAGCTGCGAGCCCTCGCGCTCGAGCGGGCGCGCTCGTTCGACTGGGACACGGTCGCGCGCGCGGCCCTCGACGTCTACCGCGAGGCCGCCGCGTGAGCCTCCCGCTGGTCGTGATCGACGCAGACGTGCTCGGCCGGCGCCGCACGGGTGACGAGACCTACGTGGCGGAGCTGCTCCGGGCGTTGGGCGACGAGGACGCAGCCGATCTGCATCTGGCTGCGGTCACGAGGAGCCCGCAGCTCGTGCCGAACGGGATCGAGCCTGTGGAGCTTCAGGCTCGCAGCCAGGTACTGCGGATGGCGGTCACGCTCCCGCGCCTTCTCCGGCGGTTGAGCCCGGAGATCGGCCACTTCCTGCACTCGCTGCCGCTCGGCTACCGCGGCACAGCAGTCGTGACGGTGCAGGACCTCTCGTTCGAGCGCGACCCGTCGGTGATGGGCCTGCGCGACCGCGCGATCTTCAGGCGGGTCGTCCCGCGAGCGGCCCGTCGAGCAGCACGTGTGCTGACGCTCTCCGAGCTGACGAAGCGCGACCTGGTCGAGCTCTACGGCGTCCCCGAGGAGCGAATCGTCGTGACCCCGCCCGGCGTCGACCCGGTCTTCATGCCGAACGGGCCAAGCCCGGACGGCGCCCCGTACCTGCTGTTCGTCAGCTCGCTCCAGCCGCGCAAGGACCCGGTCGCGGCGATCGAGGCGCTGGCGCTCCTTGGCGGCGACGCACCGAGGCTCGTCCTCGTCGGCCCCGACAAGGGCGGCCGCGCCGAGGCAGAGCGCGCGGCGGAGCGGACGGGCGTGACGAACCGGGTCGAGTTCCGCGGCCACGTCCCGCTCGACGAGCTCGCCGCGCTCTACCGGGGAGCCGCCTGCTTCGTCTTCCCCTCGCGCTACGAAGGCTTCGGGTTGCCGGTACTCGAGGCGATGGCGTCGGGGACACCGGTCGTCACGACCCGAGCGGGTGCCCTACCGGAAGCGGCCGGCGACGCGGCGATCCTGGTTGCCGAGCGGAACCCGGTCGAGCTCGCGGGCGGGATCGAGCGCGCGCTCGCCGACCGTGACCGGCTCGTCGCCGCGGGCCTCGAGCGCGCCAAGCGATTCACCTGGGCGGACACCGCGCGACGCACGCTCGCCGTCTACCGGGAGCTGCTGTGAGCACGGTCGCGGCAGTCGTCATCTGGACGCCCGGCGACCCCGACCCCGCGCCCTGCCTCGCGTCCCTCGCGTCGCAGGTCGACGAGCTGGTCGTCGTGGCGAATCCCGGCGGCGCCCCCTCCACCGACGGCGCGCGCCTGATCGCGAACGACCAGACACGGGGCTTCGGCGCCAACATCAACCGTGG
>VAXD01000131.1:5025-5542 GCA_005884155.1 Actinomycetota bacterium
ACTCCGACATCGAGGCGGTCAACGGCTGCATCGCGGCGCTGCGCGAGTTCGCCGACGGCCACCCGCGCTGCGGGATCGCCGCGCCCGAGCTCCGCTACCCGGACGGCCGCCGCCAGCCGTCGCGCCGCAGCTTTCCGACCGTCCGCGGCACCATCGTCCGCCGCACGCCGCTGCGCCGCGTGCTGAAGCCGCAAGAGCGCCAGCGCCGCCACTACCTGCTCGACGAGCACCCGACCGACCCGGCCCCCTCGGACTGGCTGCTCGGCGCTTTCCTCCTCCTCCGCCGCGAGATGCTCGAGGAGCTCGGCGGCTTCGACGAGGGCTACCGGCTCTACGGCGAGGAGATCGACCTCGCCTACCGCGCCCGCGAGGCCGGTTGGGAGCGCTGGTACGTCCCGCAGGCAGTCGCGATCCACCACCACCAGGCTGTCACCGACAAGCGACTCTTCACGCGGCGGACGCTCTGGCACTGGCGGAGCATCGCCCGCTTCGTCCGCAAGCACCCAGAGAGCCTGCG
>VAXD01000131.1:5555-7158 GCA_005884155.1 Actinomycetota bacterium
TGGCAGAAGAAAAGCCGATCATCGACGTCTCGCGCCTCGTCGCGGAGCTCCAGGAACGCGTGGCCCGCGAGCGCGCGGCCGGCAAGTACGGTGACGGGATCGCGGACGTTCCGCTCGAGGTGCTGCCGCCACTGAGCCGCGCCTTCGACCTCGACGGCGATGCGTCGCGCATCCGCTTCCGGCCCGAGCTCGGCTTCTCCTCCAAGCCCGTGATCGGACCGGTGATCACGCTCGTCAAGAAAGTGCTGCTCCGCCTGCTGTTCTTCGTCCTCGACGACCTCGCCCAACAGTCGGACGCGGCAGTCCAGCGGCTCCAGAGCGCCCTCTCGGCCGAGATCGCGGCCCGCGAGGCGGAGGTCGCGGCCCGAGAGGCGGCGATGGCGGCGGAGATCGCGGCGCGAGAGGGCCTGCAAGCGACGCTCGGGGCCGACGTCGGCGCGCTCTCGCAGCGAATCGCCGGCCTCGCGATCCCCGAGCGCCTGGCGCGTCTCGAGCGCGAGCGCCGTCCCGCGCCGCGACAGGCCGCCGCCCCTCAAGCGACCGACGGAGCAGCCGCACCCACACCCTCTGTCCCCGAGCTCGACTACCTCGTGTTCGAGGAGCGCTTCCGCCCGCAGGAGTCGGTCCGCGAGCGGCAGCAGATCTACCTCGAGCTCCTCCGCGACCGCCGACGAGTCGTGGATCTCGGCTGCGGGCGCGGCGAGCTGCTCGACGCCCTCCGGGCCGGGGGAGTCTCGGCGTACGGCGTGGAGATCGAGCCCGATTTCGTCGCGCTCCTCGAAGAGGCCGGGATCGAGGTAGTCGAGCAGGACGCGGTCGAGCACCTCGCGGGACTCGAGGCGGGCGCCGTCGACGGGATCGTCGTCTCACACGTCGTCGAGCACCTCCCGGCGGCCGCGCTGGTCCACCTCATCGGCGTCGCCGGCGACAAGCTCACCGACGGCGGCGTCCTGATCGTCGAGACGCCGAACCCGGAGTCCCTCCTTGCCGGCTCGGTCAACTTCCACCGCGATCCGACACACGTCAGGCCGGTCCACCCGGACACGCTCGCCTTCCTGTGCGAGTCGGCCGGCTTCAACGAGATCGAAATCCGGCGCCTTTCGCCCGTCCCGCCGCGGCACATGCTGCCCGTTCCGGCCGAGGGCGACCTGAGCAGGATCGTGATGCAGCTGAACGACCTGCTTTACGGCTACCAGGACTACGCAGTGATCGCGCGAAAGCCGCCGGCTCAGCGCGAAACCACAGCGTAGTTGTACGCCGCCAGGCGCGAGTAGCCCGGCGTTCGCTCGAGCAACTCCTCGACGCGCTCCTGCGCCTCGCGAAAGCGTTCCGCCTGCGGAACGTAGCGCGCCTCGAACCAGCCGAAGCGGACGTCGCGAAAGGCACCGCGCACGAGCCGCTGGAAGCGCGAGCGCGTGAAGTGCTCGTGGCCGAGCATCTTCGTCATGTGCACGAAGAAGACCGGGTTGTAGCGGTTGGCCTCGACGATCAACGCGGTCCCGCCCGGCTTGAGCACGCGGTGGTACTCGGCCAGCGCGGTCTCCGGATGCTCCATGTGGTGGAGCGAGTCCTTCGAGTGGACCAGGTCGAACTCGCCGTCCCC
>VAXD01000132.1:0-200 GCA_005884155.1 Actinomycetota bacterium
CCGCCCACGAACGGAAAGTCCCCGACCTGGTGCCAGGCGACGGCGAGCGCATTGACCGGGATGTAGAGGGTGAGCTCGTAATCCTCGTCAAAGCGGATCACGATCGAGGAGCAGAGGACCTCGTTACCGTCGGGGAGCGTCGCGATTCCAGACAGAACTTCGGAGAGGCCGCGGCGAGGATCGACCACCTGCTGGTCCTC
>VAXD01000132.1:225-5745 GCA_005884155.1 Actinomycetota bacterium
CCCTTCAATCTCGGGTCTGCCCACAAAGCCTCGAGCGCCAAGTGGACGCGTTCCTCGGATTGCGGCCCGAGTCGGATATCGAGCTCGTAGTACCCGCCGCCCCAATACCAACCGTCGGCCGCGAAGAGCTGCTCCATGCGCCGATTATCCCTCGGTCTCTTCCCTCCTAGCTCGCGCGACGCGGGCGGCGCAGCCGACTAGCCACCGGCCATCGCCGCAACGACCCTGAACACCTCTGCGCCCGAGGCCACCTCGTCCGGCAACGGGTCGTCAGCGGGCTCGAGCGTGATGTCGCGACCGCAGGCGAAGAAGCGGATGAAGTCCCGCCGCTTCGCCGTTCCGTGATCGCGAATCGTCCCGCGCAGGACCGGGTACTTCTCCTCCAACGCGTCGAGGACCGTGCGCTGCGTCAGGGGCTCCGCGGCGTCGAGGGAGACCTCGCCGTCGACGCCCGCAAGAGCCCGCAGATGGTGCGGAAGAACGACGCGGATCACGGCAGGGTCTGCGCCTCGACCGACAGCACCGGGGGCAGGTCGTGCACGATCGCGGTCCAGTTGTCGCCGCCGTCCGGCGAGGCGTAGACCTGCGTAGACCTGGCCCCCGCTCGTCCCGAAGTAGACGCCGCCGGGGTCGAGGCTGTCCACGGTCATCGCGTCTCGCAACACGTTCACGTAACAGTGTTCCTGCGGCAGGCCCTTGGTGAGCGCCTCCCACTCGTTGCCGCCCGTCCGGCTGCGGTAGACGCGGAGCTTGCCCTCCGGCGGAACATGCTCGGAGTCGCTCTCGATCGGCACGACGTAAATGGTGTCCGGCTCGTTCGCGTTGATCTCGATCGGGAAGCCGAAGTCTGAGGGCAGGTTCCCGCTCACCTTCTGCCACGAGTCGCCGCCGTCGTCACTTCGCATCACATGCCAGTGCTTCTGCATGAAGAGCGTGTCCGGCCGCGATGGGTTCATCGCGATGTGGTGGACGCAGTGCCCGACCTCGCGCTCCTCGTCGGGCAACTCGGGCGAACGCAGGCCCTTGTTGATCGGGCGCCACTTCTCCCCGCCGTCGTCCGTGCGGAAGGTGCCGGCCGCCGAGATCGCGATCACGATCCGGTTGGGATCGTCCGGGTTGATGAGGATCGTGTGCAGGCACAGGCCTCCGGCGCCCGGCTGCCAGTGCTCGCCACTCGGATGCTTTCGCAGCCCCGACAGCTCCTGCCAGCTCTGTCCGCCGTCGGTCGAGCGGAAGAGCGCCGCGTCCTCGACGCCCGCGTAGACCGTGTCCGGGTCGCTCAGCGAGGGCTCGAGATGCCACACGCGCGCGAATTCCCACGGATGCTGCGTACCGTCGTACCACTGGTGCGTGCCCGGCACGCCGTCGTACGCGAACTCGTTGCCGACGGCCTCCCAGCTCTTTCCGCCGTCGTCCGAGCGCTGCATGACCTGGCCGTGCCAACCCGTCGACTGGGACGCATACACCCGGTCCGGGTCGGCCGGCGACCCCTTCAGGTGGTAGATCTCCCAGCCCGTGAACAGCGGGCCCTGCACGTCCCAGTCATCGCGTGTCCCGTCCGAGGTCATGACGAACGCGCCCTTCTTGGTCCCTACGAGGAGCCGCACCTTGCTCATCGATTTCCTCCCTTGTCGAATCTCGAGAAGCCATTCTTCCTGGTCCGTTGAACCTCGTGACGGCGCAAAACGCACCAGGCGATACGCTCATTTTTCAGCCTGGAGAGGTGTCCGAGCGGTCTAAGGAGCGCGACTGGAAATCGCGTACGGGCTGAAAGGTCCGTCGCGGGTTCAAATCCCGCCCTCTCCGCTGAACTGGGCCCGGGCAACCGGGCCCGTTCTATTTGCGCCAAAAAACGATTCTATTCGGCGCCGAAGATGACGACCGCGGCGAGCATGCCGACGAACAGCGCGACCGAGACGGCGAGGAAGATCGGCAGGCCGCGACCTGGGAATTGCGGCCGGCGGCGCGGAATGACCATCGACGAGACCAGGGAGAAGCCGGCAAAGACCAAGACGGCGAGCCCGAGGCCCAGCTTGTGCCCCGTGGAGAGCGCGAGCAGCAGCACGGCTGGGAACCTAACGGATCAGGCAGCCGAGCGGCCGGCGCCAGGTTCCTCGACGCCGGTCTCGGGCGGGCCGACCGGCTCCGGCTCGACCGGGCGCAGGTAGAGCCACTCGTACGCGAGCGCCGCCAGCGCCCCGCCGATCAGCGGCCCGAGGTACCAGACCCAGGCGTTGCTCCAGACGTTCTGGACGAGCTCTGGCCCGAAGGCGCGCGCCGGGTTCATGGCCGCTCCGGTGTACGGGCCGCCCATGAAGATGTCGAGCGTGATCGTGAAGCCAATCGCGAGCCCCGCGATCGAGCCAAACGCGCCACGCGGGTCGGCCGCCGTGGCAAAGATCACCCAGACGAGGAAGAACGTCAGCACGATCTCGATCGCGAGCCCCTGGCCTGCGCTGGTCCCGGGCCCCAGCCCAGGCGCGCCGAGCTTGACGGCGTCCGCCTGCGCCTTTGGAACGAGCCCGCGCAGGAGCAGCGCTGCGAGCGTTGCGGCGGTGAACTGCGCGACCCAGTAGGCGACGGCGATCCGCCCATCGATCCGGCGTGCGAGCAGGAAGCCCAGGGTCACGGCCGGGTTGAAGTGGCCTCCCGAGATGTGCCCCACGGCGGAGGCCATCACCGCGATCACGAGACCGTGCGCGAGCGCGATCGCGGTCAGGTTGCTCCCACCCGTCGCAACGATCGAGCCGGCCCCGACGAAGATGAGCGCGAACGCCCCGACGAACTCGGCAAACGACCGCTGGAGCACGGCGCTGCGCATGTCTCAACCGTAAAGACCGACCCGGATGAACCACTTCGAGGGATAGCGCGAAAGCGGGTTCTGTCCGACGATGAGATCGGCGTACGAAACCTGCGGACCCGAAAGGGGAACACATGACTGCGGTAGTCCTCAAGCGCAAGCTGCGCAACTTCCCGTCCGGGAAGCTCAGCGAGCGCCTCGCGGCGGCGTAGAGCCGCCCAACCACAGCGGGTTCGGCTTGCCCGTTCCCGCCCGATCGATTAGCTTGCTGCTCTCCTACGGGGGAAGGAGCCGGCAGTGCATGAGAACGGGCGCAACGACGAGGCCTCGGCCGAGCCCGCACGACAGCCATCGAGCTCGACGGCCGTCGGCGAACACGTCACGGGGATCCTCGACGCGGCAGAGGATGCTGCCAAACGGATCCGCGAGGAGGCGCGTGCCGAGGCGTCCGAGCTCGAGCGGCTCGCGGCCGTCGAGGCCGAGCGGATCAAGAAGGAGCTGACGGAAGACGCCCGCAGTCTGCGGGCGGAGGCCGAGGAGTACGCGCGCGACATGCGCCTCGCCGTCGAGGCCTACGCGACGCAGCACCGCCGCCAGGCAGACGAGGAGGCGCGCACGATCGTCGCGGACGCGGAGACGCAGTCGACCTCGATGCGCGAAGCCGCGGAGCAGATGGTGCGGCAGGTCGAGGGTGACGTCCGTCGCCGCCAGGAGCAGCTCCGCGCGGAGGTGAGGATGCTCGAGCAGCGCAAGCGTGACACGCTCGAGCGCCTGGAGGAGGTCGCAGCGCTGATCCAGGACGTGCTTCCGTCGCGCGGACGGGACACCTCGCTCGTGGGCGACCTGAAGCCCGACCGCCAGGTCAGCAGCCGACGAGCAGCGCCGCACTGACACGCTCGAGCGCCTGGAGGAGGTCGCAGCGCTGATCCAGGACGTGCTTCCGTCGCGCGGACGGGACACCTCGCTCGTGGGCGACCTCAAGCCCGACCGCCAGGTCAGCAGCCGACGAGCAGCGCCGCACGAGCCTCGACGTTCTTGACGTAGCGCAGCGTCGCAAGTGACGGCGCTGCCCCTGCGCGCTCGACGGCCGTCGGGCCGGCGTTGTAGGCGGCGAGGGCGAGCTCGACGTTGCCGCCGAAGCGGTCGAGCATCTGCCGCAGGTAACGGGCGCCGGCGAGGACGTTGACGGCCGGGGCGCTGCCCTCGAGGCGGAGCTCACGCTCAGTCTGCGGCATCAGCTGGAGAAGGCCCTGCGCGCCGGCGGTCGAGCGGGCGGCCGGGTTCATCTCCGACTCCTCGTACGCCGTGGCGACGAGCAGCGACGCGGGAACGTTCGTCTCCGCCGATGCGCGCGCGAAGGCCGCGCGGAACGCCTTCGGGACCGGGCACGCCGCGCCGAGTGTGGCGCGGCGGGGCTTCGCGGCCGGCGGCCTGGCATTCGAGGTCTCGAGCCCGACCGACTCGGCGACGAGCGCGAGCAGGACGACTGCGAGTGCGCTCGCGCGGAAGCTCCTCGACCCGAGCATCCCGCGCTTTTGCGGCAGCCGGCGCCGGGCGGCCGCACGGCGGCGGGAACGGCTGAAGGCGAGGTCGAGCTCGGAGAAGTTCCGCAACGAGGAATCTGTAGCCACGGAGGCCGGGACCTACCCGCGCTTCTGGACTCGGAAACGAGCCCGCCGTCGGCGATGATCACGTCATGCAATCGATTCTCGACTCGATCGGGAACACGCCGCTGCTCCGCCTGCACCGCTGCGCGCCGGCGAACGGAGCCCAGCTCTGGCTGAAACTCGAAAACCTCAACCCGACCGGCTCCGTCAAGGACCGGATGGCGCTCGCGATGATCGAAGGCGCGGAGCGGGACAGCCTGATCTCGGCCGGCGACACGGTCGTCGAGTACACCGGCGGTTCGACCGGCCCTGCGCTCGGGCTCGTCTGCGGCGCGAAGGGCTACCGCGCGCTGATCGTGATCGCGGACTGCTTCACCGAGGAGCGGATCCAGCTGATGCGCGCCCTCGGCGCCGACGTGGACGTCATCCCTTCGGTCGAGGGCCCGCCCAAGGTGACTCCGCAGGACATCCAGAACATGGTCGACCGCGCCGCCGAGCTCGCCGCGCAGGCCGGCCACTACGCGACCGACCAATTCAACAACCCGTACATCATCCCCGGCCACCGCGAGCGGCTCGGGCGCGAGATCTGGGAGCAGACCGAGGGTCGCGTGACCGCGTTCTGTCACGGGATGGGAACAGCCGGGACGGTGATGGGCGTCTCCGAGGCGCTGCGCCCGCGCGGCGTCTTCATCCAGGCGCACGAGCCTGCGTCGTCGCCGGCGATCAGCGGCGGCGAGCCGGGGCCGTTTCTGATCCAGGGATGGACGGGCATGGTGATGCCTCACTGGGATCCGGAGAAGGTCGACCACGTTGAGCCGATCGGCGACGAAGAGGCGATCGAGATGACACTGCGGCTTGCGCGCGAGGAGGGCGTCTTCGCCGGGATCTCGACGGGAGCGAACGTCGTCGGCGCGCACCGGCTCGCCGAGCGGCTCGGACCGGCCTCGGTGATCGTCACGCTCGCGGCCGATACCGGGTTCAAGTACATGAGCGTGAGGCCCTACGCGTCGTGAGCGAGCGCGGGTGGAAGACGGCTCGGCTTTCCGAGATTCCCTCTCGGTCGGAGCTGCCCGGCGCCTCGGTCGACGAATACCTCGCGGGCATGCGCGAGCG
>VAXD01000133.1 GCA_005884155.1 Actinomycetota bacterium
CGCCGCGAGGAAGACGACCGGCAGAAAGACGTACTGGATTCGCGCGAAGGTCGCGAGCACGGCGAGCGCGGAGAACCCGAGCTGGTTCCGCCGGGTCGGCTGCGACAGCGCGCAGACGCCGAGGTAGATCGCGCCGAGCACCAGCGGGTACGCGATCGCGTCGGCGGTCACGAACGATGTGAAGAAGAGGTCCGGCGAGGCGACCGTCAGCGCTGCAGCCGCGAGGCACGGCCACGTGCCGCCGCCCAGCCGCCGCACCAGCAGGTAGACCGGGATCGCAGCCAGCGACATCGCGAGCGCGTTCTCCGCCTGCGTCAGCCGGTAGGCGAGCTGCGGGTCGTGGAAGAGCCAGAACGGCGCCGCCGCGAGTGGCTCGAGCATCGCCGGGAAGTGCGCCGAGTGGCCGCGGATCAGCGGCTTGCCGGTCGTGCCGAGCGAGCGCGCGATCGAGGCGTAGATGTACTCGTCCGGAAAGTAGAGCGGCGTCGTGTGGATCAGCGCCGCCGCGAAGCGGATCGCGAAGCTGATTGCGACCACTCCGGCAAGGGCGATTCGCGCCGGAATCGCAGCGGGACGCGCGACAGCACGCGCGCGCGAAAGAGAGACGTCCACCGCCACGGTTTCCGTATCGGCACGCGCCTCGTATCCCTTGAACGAGTGATACTGCAGGCGTGGCCGTCGCTCACGCCAGGGCCGAAGGGGTCGACTGGCGCGTCCGGGTGCGGGAGCCCGCGCTTCGCGGTGCGCAGCTTCTCGCGGCCTCCGGATTCGCGCTCGCGCAGCCACTCTTCGACATCCTCGGCAAGAACGCCGAGTTCTTCGCCGCGCACGCCTCGACGCCGGGCGACATCGTCCTGTTCGCGCTCGCCGTCACCTTCGCGCCCGCGCTCGTTCTGCTGGCGGTCGAGCTGGTCGTGGGGGCGTTCAGCCGCAGTGCGGCCTTCCTTCTCCACCTTGTCTTCCTGGGATTCCTCGGCGCCGTCTTCGGCGTCCAGCTGCTGAAGCGCTCGGGGCTCGACGGAACCACGGCGCTGATCGTCGGCGCAGTGGCGATCGGGCTCGCCGTCGCTCTGGCGGTCTGGCGCTGGTCGGCTGCCCGCGGCTTCCTGAGCCTGCTGGGCGCGGCGCCGCTCGTCTTCCTCGCGGTGTTCCTGTTCGGGACGCCGGTGCACACGCTGGTCTTCTCGAGTAGCTCTGCGAGCGCGGCAACGGGTGTGGTCCGGCATCCGGTGCCGGTCGTCTTCCTGCTCTTCGACGAGCTGCCGACCATCTCGCTCGAAGGCCCTGACGGCACCATCGACGCGGGCCGCTTTCCCAACTTCGCGCGGCTGGCGCAGAGCGCGTACTGGTTTCGCAACATGACCACGGTCGCGAGCTCGACGACCGTCGCGGTGCCGGCTCTCCTGACCGGCCGCTTCCCGAAAAAAGGCTCGCTTCCTGTCGTCCAGGACCATCCGAACAACCTCTTCACGCTACTCGGCCGGCGCTACCGGATGCACGTCGTCGAGACGCAGACGCAGCTCTGCCCGCGGCGGCTCTGCAAGCGGAAGCAGCCGAACGCCGGCAAGCGGCTCTCCTCGCTCTACTCGGACGCGCGCGAGGTGTACCTGCACCTAATCGCGCCGCCGGTGCTCGAGGAGCGCCTGCCCGCCGTCGACGAGTCGTGGGCCGACTTCGGCGCCGACACCGGGAGCCAGCTGGAGGGCCAGGCGAAGCTGCCGAAGGTGAACCTGAAGACCTTCTACATCGGCCGGCTGCACGACTTCAACCGCTGGGTCGCGAAGCTCCAGCCGCCCGGATCGCCGCCGACGCTCGACTACCTGCACGTTCTCTTCCCGCACGGGCCGTGGCTCTACTACCCCGACGGCCACGTCCGCGCTGTCGCCGTGCCGCGCGCGCCCGGCCGCACGGAAGAGACGTGGTGGAACGAATCGCTCGCTGAGCAGGCCTGGCAGCGGCACCTGCTCCAGGCCGGCTTCACGGACAAGCTGCTCGGCCGCTTCGTCGCGCGGCTGCACAAGACCGGGCTGTGGGACAAGGCGCTCGTGATCGTCACCGTCGACGAGGGCGACAGCTTCCGCGGCGGCGACAACCGGCGCGACCCATCGAAGCGGAACATCGGCGATATCGCGTTCATCCCGCTGTTCGTCAAGCTGCCCGGCCAGTCGCAAGGAGGGGTCGTAGACCGGCATGTCTCGAGCGTGGACCTGCTGCCGACGATCGCGCAGGTGCTCGGCGTGAAGCTCGGTTGGCACGTCGACGGGCGCTCGGTGCTGACGCCGGGACCCGGCTCGCCGACCGTGCGCGTAAACCAGTTCACGATGCCGCTGGCCCGCGCGCAGGCGCTTCGCGAGCAGGCGAACGCACGCAAGACCGAGCTCTTCGGGAGCGGCTCCTGGGGGCCGAAGCTCGCCGCGACCGGGCCGTACTGGCAGCTCGTCGGCACGCCGGTCGCTCAGCTACAGGTCGCAGGCCCGGCCGGCGGCACGGCGACGGTCGACAAGGTCGGCAGCAGGCTGCTGCGCGCCTTCCCGAAGCGCTCGCTCCTCGCTCCGTCGCCGTTGGGGGGCCCGGTCTCAGGCCTCGGGCCGGGCGCGACGGTGGCCTTCGCCCTCAACGGGCGGGTCGCGGCCGTCTCGCAGGTCTACCGGCAGCTCGGCGGCGGGCTGCGCTTCTCCGTCCTGCCGTCGGACACGGCCTTCCACCCGGGCCGCAACGCGGTGCGCGCGTTCGTCGTGTCGGGCCCGCCGTCGTCTCCCGTCCTGCGGGAGATCCGAGTTGCGCTCAGCTAGCGCGCTCGGCGCGTTCGACCGGTACGAACAAGCGGCAATGCGGGCACTTGTACCCGCGCGGCCCGCCGGCGTCGGACGATTCGAGCAGCTCGCCCGCGAACTCCTTGCGGCAGTGCGGGCAGACCACCTGATGCTCGACGTCTTGGCCGGCCACGACCGCAACCTAGCAACCGGCGATTGCCCTGCGGGCAGGGATCCTCCATAGTGGGTGGCATGAAGCTGCGGAGCTCGCTCTACCGCTCGGCGCGCGTGCTCGGGGACGCGGAGGCGCTGGCTTCCGGCGACCCCAAGCGGATCGAGCGCCGCGCCAAGAACAAGCTGCTCGGGCGTACGCTCGGCCGCGCCGGCATCTGGCGCTTCCTCTGGCGCTAACTAGGAGGGCTTGACGAAACCTGGTCTGAGCCCTCGGGCCGCGCTGTCCGCCCCGAGGCGGCGTCCTCAGGCGGCCCAATAGCTATCCACTATTGGGCCTCCCTGCGTCCTTGCCTCGGAACCGCCATCGCACCCCGATGGCGAGCAAGGTTCCGCCAAACCCTCCTAGAAAATCTGCTCGAGCTGTCGGCCGGCCTGAATCGCGATGTCATGCGCGATCCCCGCCTGCCCCTCGTCGAACGTCGTACCCTCGCCGTAGATCTCCACCAGGCCCCAGCACGTTCCTCCGGACGGCAGACAGACCATCAGGAGCGATTCGAAGCCGAGCTTCTCCAGCAGCTCCGCCTCGTTCGGCTCCGGCGCGTCGTCGAGCACCGAGACGGAACGCGGCTCGCCGCGGGCGATCACCTCGTGCGTCAGCGGGTAGTCGGAGATCAGGTACTCGTGCCCGATGCCGGGCGCGCGCTCGCCGCGCGAGAACTCGACGAGGCTGATGAGCAGGTCACCGACGACGCGCGAGATCAGGCAGGCGGAGGCGTCGAGGGTCTCGGTCAGCTCGCGGCAGGTGGTCTCGAGCAGCCCGCGCACGGTGTGCTCCTCGCGCAGCGCGGCTATCGCGTCTTCGATCGGATCGGCCACGTGGGGATCCTAGAAGCCGCGGATCTCCGCGCGGGTCCCGATCACGATCAGCGGCTTGCTCTTCGGGTCGAGCCCGTGCAGCACGGCCAGCAGGCGCGGCAGCGGAAGGGAGACGCAACCGAGCGTCGGGCGTCCGGTGCTCACGTGGAGGAAGATCCCCGAGCCGCGGCCGGGGACGATCGGGCTCCTGTTGTAGGCGATCACCGCGAGGTGCCGGTACGCGGTCGGCGAGCGCGACATGTCCTCGCTCGTGATCCGGAACGGTGGCCTGGAGCCGCAGCGGACGTGCTTGAAGCGGTTGTAGAAGGGCGAGCGCGGGTCCTCGACCCACCAGTCGCCGCAGACGACCCGGTGGTAGCCGTAGCGGACGCCTGGGCTCGGCGCGATCCCGTACATCGTCGGCAGGAAGCCGAACGCTCCGGCGGGCGTCGTCCGGTCGCCCTCGCGCTTGTGCGTGGAGGTGCCGCGCTCGCCGAGCCAGGCAGGCCACGGCCCCGCGGTTGCGAGCCAGCAGTCCCCGGTCTTGCGCCAGAGCCTGAGCGTTCCCTGCGTCGAAGTGCGCTGTGGGGCGACGACCGTGATGAGCTGGTGCGCCGCGCCGGTCGAGGCGAGCTCGTTCGCCAGGTTCGCCGGGCACGTCGCGCCGCGCTGACCCGCGCCGGCGGCAGCTGCGGCTGCGCAGAGCGGCACGCAGACGGCAAGCGCGACCCATTTCATGGTCCGGGCAGACTACGTGGCGGTGAAGTTGGTCTTCCTGGCCCTGCTCGCCCTGCAGCCGCCATTCGGGCACTCGGTCTCGCGGGTGACGGCTGCACAGCTGCCCTACTCGTGGCATCGCGGTTGTCCGGTCGCGCCGGCGCAGCTGCGGCGGGTGCGGTTGTCCTACTGGGGCTTCGACCGGCGGGCTCACACGGGTGCGCTCGTGGTCAACGTCTCGGCTGTGGGCGACGTCGTGCAGGTTTTCCGTCGGCTCTACGCTGCTCGCCAAGGACGAGCGCTCCCTCGAGCACGACAACACGACCGGCTTCAACTGCCGCTACGCGGTCGCGCCAGGGCCGAAGCGCTGGTCGGTGCATGCGTACGGCCTCGCCATCGACGTCGACCCGGTGGAGAATCCGTACGTCGAGGGCGGCCGTGTGCACCCGCGGGCCGGCCGCGCCTTCCTCGACCGCTCGCACGTGCGGCCCGGGATGGCGGTTTGGGGCGGCACGCTCGTTCGCGCGTTCGCCGCCGTCGGCTGGCGATGGGGCGGCCGCTGGACGAGCGCGCCCGACTACCAGCACTTCTCCCGCACCGGCGGCTAGCCCGCAGCCCTTCCCGCGAGCCCGGCTGACGCTGAACACAACGCGAGGAGGCAGGCGATCGTCCGCACGGACCGCTACTTGGCGGGGAGCGAGCGCGCGAAGGTGACGCCGCGCTCGACCCAGGCCGCGAGCTCGTCGCCGCCGAGGTGCTCGGAGTCGACCCGCAGCCAACCCGTCATCGTGCGCCCGCGCATCTCCATCGGGTACGCCGGGCTTGTCTCCACGAGCGCGGCCGATTCCTCGGGATCGACGTGCACGAGCAGGCCGCCCTGTCCGCTCGCCGCAACGGCCATGTTGCCGCCGACCAGGAACGCGAGCCCGCCGAACATCTTCTTCTCCTCCAGCCCAGGCTCATCCGCGAGCAGAGCGCGGATCCGCTCGGCAAGCTCTTCGTCGTACGCCATCAGGCCGGATCGTACGCCGCGTTTTGCATCGAGTCAGCCCGTAAACACCTAGTGGAACGAGCTTGAGGAGGACGAGATGGCCCAATTGGTTGCGGACTACGTGTTGAAGCGCCTGCGCGAGTGGGGAATCCACCGCGTCTTCGGCTACCCCGGCGACGGGATCAACGGCTTCCTGGGCGCATTCGACCGCGCGGACGGCGACCCGGAGTTCATCCAGTCCCGCCACGAGGAGATGGCCGCCTTCATGGCCTGCGGCCACGCGAAGTTCTCCGAGGAGATCGGCTGCTGCATCGCCACCTCCGGCCCCGGCGCGATCCACCTGCTCAACGGCCTCTACGACGCCAAGCTCGACCACGCTCCCGTCCTCGCGATCGTCGGCCAGCAGAAGCGGATGTCGCTCGGCGCCGCGTACCAACAGGAGGTCGACCTCCAGGTTCTCTTCAAAGACGTCTCCGAGTTCGTCCAGGTCTGCATGGATCCCGCGCAGGCGCGGCACCTGATCGACCGGGCGATCCGGATCGCGCTCGACAAGCGCGGCGTGGCGACCCTGATCTTCCCCGGCGACGTCCAGGAGGAGAAGGCCGTAGAGTCGCCGCCGCGCGAGCACGGCGCGGTCTACTCCAGCATCGGCTTCGCGAAGCCGCGCGTCCTGCCGGGTGAGCCCGAGCTCGAGGACGCAGCGCGCATCCTGAACGAGGGCAAGAAGGTCGCGATCCTCGTCGGCCAGGGCGCCGCAGGCGCGCGCGACGAGCTGATCGAGACCGCCGAGCTGCTCGGCGCTGGGGTCGCGAAGGCGCTGCTCGGCAAGGACGTCCTGCCCGACGACCTCCCGTTCGTCACCGGCTCGATCGGCCTGCTCGGCACCGAGCTGATCAAGGGCTGCGACACGCTGCTGATGGTCGGCACCAGCTTCCCGTACTCCGAGTTCCTGCCGAAGGAAGGCCAGGCACGTTGCGTCGAGATCGAGCTCGACCCGAGCCGGATCGGGATCCGCTACCCGGTCGACGTCCAGCTCGTCGGCGACGCGAAGGAGACGTTGCGCGAGCTGCTGCCGAAGCTCGAGCGCAAGGAGGACCGCTCGTGGCGCGAGAGCATCGAGAGCCAGGTCGACGAGTGGTGGCGCGTCGTCGACGACCGCGCGCACCAGGACGCCGACCCGATGAACCCGCAGCGCGTCGTCTGGGAGCTTTCCAGGCGGCTGCCCGAG
>VAXD01000108.1:0-1792 GCA_005884155.1 Actinomycetota bacterium
AGATCGCCAAGGAGGACCTCGACGCGATCGTCCAGTGGCTCGTGAAGGTCCGCGAGGCCTACCAGGACATCGAGTCCCGCAAGGAGGACGCGAAGGAGGCCGCGGTCGACTCGGTTCGCCGGCTCGAGGAGACGTGGAACCTCTTCCGCGAGCTCGAGCCGAAGCTGATCGTCAACGACGAGCAGATCTTCCGCGAGCTCAAGGACCGCTTCGGCTCGCCGTACGGCTTCGGCGTCTACTTCCAGGGCGGCATGGGCGCGGAGTCGATCCGCGAGCTGCTCAAGGACCTCGACCTCAAGGCCGAGGCGAAGTCGCTGCGCGAGACAATCAAGACCTCGAAGGGCCAGAAGCAGCAGCGCGCGATCAAGCGGCTGAAGGTCGTGAACGCGTTCATCACCTCGGAGAACCGGCCCGAGTGGATGATCCTCGAGGCGATTCCGGTGATCCCGCCGGAGCTACGGCCGATGGTCCAGCTCGACGGCGGCCGCTTCGCCACGAGCGACCTGAACGACCTCTACCGCCGCGTGATCAACCGGAACAACCGGCTCAAGCGCCTGCTCGACCTCGGCGCGCCCGAGATCATCGTCAACAACGAGAAGCGGATGCTGCAGGAGGCCGTCGACGCGCTCTTCGACAACGGCCGCCGCGGCCGCGCCGTGACCGGCCCGGGCAACCGGGCGCTGAAGTCGCTCTCGGACATGCTCAAGGGCAAGCAGGGCCGGTTCCGCCAGAACCTGCTCGGTAAGCGCGTCGACTACTCGGGCCGCTCGGTGATCGTGTCCGGGCCGAACCTGAAGCTGCACCAGTGCGGGCTGCCGAAGCTGATGGCGCTCGAGCTCTTCAAGCCGTTCATCATGAGCCGGCTCGTCGAGCGCAAGTCAGTCCAGAACATCAAGGCGGCGAAGAAGCACGTCGACTCGATGGTCCCGGAGGTCTGGGACGTGCTCGAGGAGGTCATCGCCGAGCACCCGGTGCTGTTGAACAGGGCGCCGACGCTCCACCGCCTCGGCATCCAGGCGTTCGAGCCGGTGCTCGTCGAGGGCAAGGCGATCCAGGTGCACCCGCTCGTCTGCCACGCCTTCAACGCGGACTTCGACGGCGACCAGATGGCCGTCCACCTGCCGCTGTCGGCGGAGGCGCAGGCCGAGGCGCGCATCCTGATGCTGTCCTCGAACAACATCCTCTCGCCGGCCAACGGACGGCCGCTGGCGACGCCGACCCAGGACATGGTCCTGGGCGGCTACTACCTGACGTACTCCGACGCCGACCTCCCGGCCATGGACGCCGAGGAGCTCGACCCGAGGCCCAAGCGGTTCGCCTCGGAGGAGTCCGTCGAGCTGGCGGTCGAGGACGGCCAGGTCGGGATCCAGCAGGTGATCGAGTACCGCTACCGCGGCGAGCTCTTGCTGACGACGCCCGGCCGCGTGATCCTGAATGCCGAGGTCGAGCGCTCGTTGCGCGAGTCGACCGACGGCGAGCTCGAGGATCTACCGTTCATGAACCGGACGCTCTCGAAGAAGGAGATGGACGCGTTCATCTCCGATCTCGCGGAGCGCTACGGCGCCCACGTGATCGCGGGCGTGCTCGACGAGGTGAAGCGGCTCGGTTTCCGCTACGCGACCAAGGCGGGGATCACGATCTCGAAGAACGACATCGTCATCCCGCAGGAGAAGGACGAGCTGCTCGCCGGCTACGAGGAGAAGGTCGGCAACGTCGAAGGGCTGTACGAGCGCGGCCTGATCACCGAGGAGGAGCGGCACGAGCAGATCGTCAACCTCTGGACGGAGGCGAC
>VAXD01000108.1:1882-5235 GCA_005884155.1 Actinomycetota bacterium
CTGATGGCGAACCCGAAGGGCGAGATCATCGAGCGCCCGATCAAGGCCAACTTCATGGAGGGCCTGTCGGTGCTCGAGTACTTCATCTCGACCCATGGTGCCCGCAAGGGCCTCGCCGACACGGCGCTGCGTACGGCCGACTCGGGCTACCTCACCAGGAGGCTCGTCGACGTCTCCCAGGACGTGATCATCCGCGAGGAGGACTGCAAGACGAAGGAGTTCATCGAGCTCCCGCTGTACGTCCCCGAGGGCGTCAACAAGAGCATCCTCGGGCGCGTCCTCGCCGAGGACGTCCACAAGCCGCTCGCGAGTGGCAAGCCGGGCAAGACCGTCGTCGCGGAGAAGGGCGACATCGTCACGAACCAGGTGCTCGCCGACATCGAGGAGGCGTTCACGGACATCGAGGAGCAGCCGCCGATCCCGGTCCGCTCGGTGCTCAAGTGCCGCAGCGAGTTCGGGGTCTGTCGCGCCTGCTACGGCATCTTCCTCGCCACCGGCGGCCTGTGCGAGATCGGCGACGCGGTCGGGATCATCGCCGCGCAGTCGATCGGCGAGCCCGGCACGCAGCTGACGATGCGGACGTTCCACACCGGCGGCGTCGCGGGCGCGGACATCACGCACGGCCTCCCGCGTGTCGTCGAGATCTTCGAGGCGCGGAACCCGAAGGGCGCGGCGAAGCTCGCCGAGTCTGGCGGCACCGTGCGCATCGAGGAGACTGACCGCGGCCCGAAGCTCTCGCTCGTCACCGACGAGGTGGACGAGAAGGGCGAGGCGGTCGAGCCGGTCTCGTACCAGCTGCCGCGCCGCACGCGGATCCTGGTCGCGGACGGCCAGGTCGTCGAGCCGGGCGATGCGCTCCACGAGGGCTCGCTCAACCCGGCCGACCTGCTGCGCCTGAAGAGCTCGACCCCGACCGAGCTGTACCTCGTCGGAGAGGTGCAGAAGGTCTACAAATCACAGGGCGTCGACATCCACGACAAGCACATCGAGCTGATCGTCCGGCAGATGCTGAAGAAGGTGCGCGTCGAGAACGCCGGCGACACCGACCTGCTGCCCGGTCAGCTCGTCGACAAGGTCGTCCTCGACCGCGAGAACAACCGCGTCAAGAAGGAGAAGACGAAGAAGGAGCAGGCGACGTTCGAGCCGCTGATCCTCGGGATCACGAAGGCATCGCTCGCGACCGAGTCGTTCCTCTCCGCGGCGTCCTTCCAGGAGACGACGAAGGTGCTCACCGACGCCTCGATCGAGGGCAAGATCGACCGCCTGCTCGGCCTGAAGGAGAACGTGATCATCGGGAAGCTGATCCCGGCTGCGACCGGGCTCAAGCGCTACCGCACGATCGACATCGGGCCGTCCGAGAAGGTGCCGAAGGAGACGTACGAGCGCGAGGCACTGCTCGCCGCGCTCGAGGAGATCGGCTCCGACGGTGGCGACGGCGTCGATCTGGCGAGCCTCGGCCTCGACTTCGGCGGCCAGCCCGACCAGAACGACGAGGCCAAGCCGCACGAGTCGACCGAGGCCGAAGAAGTGCCCGAGGTCGACACGCCGCTCGACGAGTAACGAAGTCCCTGTGGGGCGGGAGGCGCTCGTTCTCCCGCCCTGCTACTTTTGAGCGCGGGTCGGGTGAAGCGTCTCGTTCTCATCGCACTCGCCGCCTGCGCGGCGTTCGCGGCAGTGCCTCACCGGGCGGCCGCGTCCGAGACCTGCGGGATTCCCGACAAGGGAACGCTTTGGATCGACTTCGCGGACGGCTCGGTGCCGTTCTGGCAGGTCTTCGCGCGGCCGGGTGTGATCGGCGCGGCCTCGAACTTCATCTACCCGCCGCTGCTGCGGAGCTACGGCGCGAAGACGGTCTACTTCGACCTGCACCTGAACAGGCGCGTGGGCACGCCGCTCGAGCCGTTCGATCCCGCCTACGTGATCGACCGGGCCAACCGGATGTACGACACGGCTGCGATGTCGATGGGCTGCGCCCAGCCGGTCATCGCCGAGAACGAGCTCAACGGCGCGAGCCTGATCACGCCCTGGAGCGCGACCAACGCGCAGTACCGGCGGGACGTCCTGATCTACCTGCAGACGCTCGTCGCGCGTGGCGCCAAGCCGGTGCTGCTTATCCCCTCGGCGCCCTACACGGCGGACGTGGCCGGCGACTGGTGGCGCCACGTGTCGAACTACGCCGACATCGTCAGCGAGTCGTACTTCGCCGCGCCCAGGGTCGCCAAGCTCGGGCCGTTCACCGGCGGTCGAACGGTGCGGGAGCTGTTCCGAAACCGGATCGCTCCGTACACGGCGCTCGGGATCCCGACCCGCAAGCTCGGGATCATGCTGGGCTTCCACACGACGCCCGGCTCCGGCGGCCGCGAGCACGCGCCGCTGCTCTCCTGGCTCGAGGTCACGAAGCTGCAGGCACTGGCGGCCAAGGAGGTCGCGAGAGAGCTCGGCCTGCGCTCGGTCTGGTCGTGGGGCTGGGCCGTCTTCGGCACGAAATCGCCCGAGGACGATCCGGACAAGCCGCTCGCGGCCTGCGTCTACCTCTGGGCCCGGAATCCCTCGCTCTGCAACGCACCGAAGGTCGTGCCGAAGAGGTTCGACAAGTCGCGCGACGAGGGGCAGATCGTGCTGCCCGCGGGCGCGCGCTGCACGGTGCGCGGCAGGCCGCTCGACTGGAGCGCGATCCGCGGTCTCACGCCCGTGACCGGCGACCTCGACGTCGCCTTCACCGCCGTCTACGCGCGGATCGTGGCGAGCCTCTCCAAGCCGCTCAAGGCCGCGCAGGTCGCCGCCGCGGAGAGAGCGGTGATCGGCGCGCGCTTCGGCAGCCGAGGCGCCTACCTGCACGCGCTTTCGCGCGCACACGCGAGCCCGTCCGTGGCGCGCGGCGTGATCGCCGACGAGCTACGCCGTGAGCTGATCGAGCAGCACATCCGCGTCCCCGCGCCCGATGGAGCCGACATCCAGGAGTACTACACGACGTACGCGGACACGCCGGCGCGCCTGATCGAGTCGAAGACGCGGGCGCCGTGGCTCGGCGGCCGCGCGCGCGGCCTCGCGCTCGCGTCGAACGCGCCTCCGCAGCTCTTCCGCCTGGGCGGAAGCAGCTGGACGACGATCAACACGATGATCGGCAAGTTCCAGGTGCGTGCCCTCGCTCCGGCAGTGCCGCTCGGCGGCGTCCCGCTCGGCACCGCGCGACCCGCGGTCGTTGCCGCGCTCAAGGCGCTCGCACGGGACCAGGACTACGAGCACTGGCTCGTCGCCCGCGAGCGCGCCTACGACTACGCGACCCTCTGCTACCGCGACCGCCAGCCGACCGCGGGCCTCGTCCCGCTGACGGACTACCTGCCCTTCCTGGC
>VAXD01000108.1:5304-17823 GCA_005884155.1 Actinomycetota bacterium
CGCGACGACCTGCGCCTTGCCGTGCTCCTTGGCGCGGTAGAGCGCTTCGTCGGCCCGCTCGAAGAACGTCGTCGGATCGTCCTCCTCCCGCAGCTCCGCGATCCCGGCCGAGACGGAAAGCCGCCCTGCCTGGCCCACCGGCCGCGAGCCCACCGCGCCGAGCAGCCGGTGGTAGAGCTGGTCGGCGTCGCCGGTCTTCGACTCGGGCAGGATGACCGCGAACTCGTCGCCGCCCACGCGGCAAGCGACGTCTGCCGAGCGCACTACGTCTTTCACACGCTCGGCCGTCTCGGCGAGCACGGCGTCACCGGCCAGGTGGCCGATCCGGTCGTTGATCGCCTTGAAGTCGTCGAGGTCGAAGACGACGAGCGCGAGCCGCCGGCCGTAGCGGTGGGCGCGCGCGACCTCGCGGGCGAGCGTCTCGTGGAAGTAGCGCCGGTTGTGCAGGCCGGTGAGTGCATCGAGGTCGGCCATCTGCCTGGCCTCGCGGAAGCGGCTCGCATTCTCGATCGCGGGGCCGGCGCGCTGCGCGAGCTCCTCGAGCTCCCGGATCTCCTCCTCGGCGAAGCGGTGCTCGGCGCTGCGGCTGTAGACCGTCAGGAACCCGGCCGTCCCGTGCTCGCCGGGCACCGGCACGGCCAGCCCGGACCGGATCAGCTCGGCCGCCGACTCGAGCGCGGGCGGGTACTGGTAGACGAGCGAGATCGCACGAGCCTCGTGCCCGTCGGGCGGCCCGGAGATGACTTGGCGCTTGGCTTCCTCCTCGGAGAGCCCGAGCGTGGCGATGATCGGCTTTTCCTCGCCGTCGATCGACACGAGCGCGGCGTCGACCCCCGGCACGGCGCCCGCCGCCTCGAGCGTACGCGAGAGAACTTCGTCCAGGTCGATCGAGCCCGCGAGCTCGGTCAGATAGCGGTTGCGGCGGCCCTCTTCCTGGGCGCGCTCGAGCGAGAGCGCGAGCTCGCGCACCATCGACTCCATGCGCGTGTTCATCTCGCCGACGAGCTGGAGTAGCTGCTCCTGCCCGTCGCCGTGGGAGCGGCGCGAAGACAGAAATAGCGCAAGCGCCACCAGCAGCACCACTGCGACAGCCGCCCCGGCGACTACCAAGGCAGTCGTGTTGGTCACCGCATCGACCATTGCTCCCTCTCCGAACCTCCGGTCGGGCCTTCGCTCGCCGCGCGAGTCTCGGGCGATCTCACTGTAATCCGGTTGACGGTCGCAAGCTATGGGTTGAAAGCGATAAAGAATCTCGCTTCAATCAGCACAAAACGAGCCGTTTGGACGTCTCGGATCCGCGCAGCTATGCGCGTTTCGGCGTTTGACGGTCCGGTCGTTTGTTCGCTACCATCGTCATCCGGTTGGTAGGGGCTCCAGCCCCCGCCAGCCTTTGCTGTGTAAACGCCCAGACGTAGGGAGCAGATGCCGACCGTCAATCAGCTGGTCCGGAAAGGCAGAGTCGCCCCCAAGGCGAAGGTCAAGACCCCTGCCCTCCGCGGCGCGCCGCAGAAGCGCGGCGTGTGCACGCGCGTCATGACGCAGACGCCGAAGAAGCCGAACTCGGCTCTGCGCAAGGTTGCCCGCGTGCGGCTGACGAACGGCATGGAGGTCGGCGCCTACATTCCGGGCGAGGGGCACAACTTGCAGGAGCACTCGGTCGTGCTCGTCCGCGGCGGCCGCGTCAAGGACCTGCCGGGCTACCGCTACAAGGTGATCCGCGGGGGGCTCGACGCCGCCGGCGTCGGCGACCGGCGCCAGGGCCGCTCCAAGTACGGCGCGAAGCGGGGTAGCTAAGTGCCCCTTCCAGCAACACATGTCGGCTTCTGGCCCGCGATCACGCGGCGCCAGAGCCCACCCTTGCCCTTGGCAAGGCCATCAAGCCTTGCCGCGGACAAGTGCGAACTCTGGCTTGGTGCTCGCGACCCAGAAACTCGACGGCGTCACTGGACGGGGCACTAGTGCCGCGCCGAGCCAAGATTCAGCCCCGAACGCTCGAGCCGGATCCCGTCTACAGCTCGCGGCTCGTCACGCAGGTCGTGAACAAGGTAATGACGCGCGGGAAGAAGTCGACCGCCGAGGCGATCGTCTACGGCGCCCTGGACCGGGTCGGCGAGCGCACGGGCAAGCCGCCCGTGGAGGTTCTGGAGCAGGCTGTCAAGACCGTGACGCCGGTGCTCGAGGTCCGCTCTCGCCGCGTCGGCGGCGCCAACTACCAGGTGCCCGTCGAGGTGCCGCAGCGCCGCGCGCGCACGCTGGCCGTGCGCTGGCTCGTGACGTACGCGCGCGACCGGCGCGAGAAGCAGATGTCCGACAAGCTCGCGGGCGAGATCCTCGACGCGCTCGAGCAGCAGGGCGGCGCCTACAAGCGCAAGGACGACCTCTACCGGATGGCGCAGGCCAACAAGGCCTTCGCGCACTACAGGTGGTGAGCGCGATGGCTGCCACCAAGACGCAGGTCGCGCTCGAGAACGTGCGCAACATCGGGATCATGGCCCACATCGACGCGGGCAAGACGACGACGACCGAGCGGATCCTCTACTACACCGGACGCACCCACAAGATGGGCGAGGTGCACGAGGGCGCTGCCGTCATGGACTGGATGGCGCAGGAGCAGGAGCGCGGCATCACGATCACCTCTGCTGCGACAACCGCCTCGTGGCGCGATTTTCGTATCAACATCATCGATACGCCCGGGCACGTGGACTTTACGGTCGAGGTCGAGCGCAGCCTGCGCGTGCTCGACGGCGCGATCGCGGTCTTCGACTCGGTCGCAGGCGTCGAGCCGCAGTCCGAGACGGTCTGGCGCCAGGCCGACCGCTACCGCGTGCCGCGGATCGCCTTCATCAACAAGATGGACCGCACCGGCGCGGACTTCTTCGCCGCCGTGCAGTCGATGGTCGACCGCCTCGGCGCGCGCCCGGTCCCGGTACAGCTGCCGATCGGCCAGGAGGAGCACTTCCGCGGCGTCGTCGACCTCGTCGAGATGCGCGCGGTCGTCTGGGAGGACGACCTCGGCACGAAGATGGACATCGTCGAGATCCCGGAGGAGCTGCGCGAGCAAGCGAGCGAGTACCACCACCAGCTGATCGACGCGGTCGCCGACCACGACGACGAGCTGATGGAGACCTACCTGCTCGACGAGGAGGCGGTCACGCCCGAGATGCTGAAGCGCGCGCTTCGTGCCGCGACGCTCGACATCACGGTCACGCCGGTGCTCGCCGGCTCGGCGTTCAAGAACAAGGGCGTCCAGCCGCTGCTCGACGCCGTGGTCGACTACCTGCCGAGCCCGATCGACGTGCCGCCCGTGCACGGGATCGACCCGCGCACCGAGCATGAGCTCTCGCGCCGGCCGGCGATGGACGAGCCGTTCTCGGCACTCGTCTTCAAGGTCATGTCCGACCCGTACGTCGGCAAGCTGACGTACTTCCGCGTCTACTCGGGCCAGGTCGAGGCCGGGGACCGCGTGCTGAACACGACCACCGGCAAGACCGAGCGGATCGGCCGCATCCTCCAGATGCACGCGAACCACCGCGAGGAGCGCGAGGAGATCGGCGCGGGCGAGATCGCCGCAGCCGTCGGCCTCAAGGCCTCGACCACGGGCGACACGCTCGCCATCGACACCGCGCCGATCCGGCTCGAGTCGATGGACTTCCCGGATCCCGTCATCTCGGTCGCGATCGAGCCGAAGACGAAGGCCGACCAGGACAAGCTCGCCTCAGGGCTGCAGCGCCTGTCCGAGGAGGACCCGACGTTCCGCGTCCGCACCGACGACGAGACCGGCCAGACCCTGATCTCGGGCATGGGCGAGCTCCACCTCGAGATCATCGTCGACCGGCTCCTGCGTGAGTTCTCCGTCGACGCGAACGTCGGCCGCCCCCAGGTTGCCTACCGCGAGACCTTCGGCCGGCCGGTCGAGAAGGTCGAGGGTCGCTTCGTCCGCCAGACCGGCGGCCGCGGCCAGTACGGCCACGCGGTCATCAACGCGGAGCCGACCGAGCCCGGCGAGGGCTACGACTTCGTGGACAAGATCGTCGGCGGCAAGATCCCGCGCGAGTACATCGGGCCGGTCGACCTCGGCATCCAGGAGGCAATGGAGTCAGGCGTCCTGGCCGGCTACCCGGTGGTGGACGTCCGCATCGAGCTCGTCGACGGTTCGTTCCACGACGTCGACTCGAGCGAGATCGCCTTCAAGGTCGCAGGCTCGATGGCGTTCAAGAGCGCGATGCAGCGCTCCAAGCCGAAGCTGCTCGAGCCGGTCATGGCCGTCGAAGTCGTGACGCCGGAGGAGTACCTCGGCGACGTGATGGGCGATCTCAACTCGCGCCGCGGGCGCGTCGAGGGCCTCGAGCCGCGCGGCAACGCGCAGGCGATCCGGGCCCACGTCCCGCTCGCCACGATGTTTGGTTACGCAACCGACCTGCGCTCGACGACGCAGGGCCGGGCCACGTTCACCATGCAGTTCGACCGGTACGAGGAAGTGCCGCAGTCGATCGCAGGCGAGATCGTCGACTCGCAGGCCACGTAACGGAAGGAAGGAAAGGTAGGAATGGGAAAGCAGAAGTTCGAGCGCACCAAGCCGCATCTCAACGTCGGCACGATCGGGCACATCGACCACGGCAAGACGACGCTCACCGCCGCGATCACAAAGGTGCTCGCGGAGAAGGTCGGCGGCGAGACGGCCGTGCGTTCGTTCGAGTCGATCGACAACGCCCCCGAGGAGCGCCAGCGCGGCATCACGATCAACACCTCGCACGTCGAGTACGAGACCGAGAACCGGCACTACGCGCACGTCGACTGCCCGGGGCACGCCGACTACATCAAGAACATGATCACGGGCGCCGCCCAGATGGATGGCGCGATCCTCGTGGTCTCGGCCGCCGACGGCCCGATGCCGCAGACGCGGGAGCACATCCTGCTCGCGCGGCAGGTTGAGGTGCCGTACATCGTCGTGTTCCTGAACAAGGCCGACATGGTCGACGACCCGGAGCTGCTCGAGCTCGTCGAGATGGAAGTCCGCGAGCTGCTCTCGAACTACGAGTTCCCGGGTGACGACATCCCGATCGTGACCGGCTCGGCGCTGAAGGCGCTCGAGGGCGACGAGGAGCAGGCCGCGAAGATCCTCGAGCTGATGCAGGCCGTGGACGATTACATTCCCGAGCCCACGCGCGACACCGAGAAGCCGTTCCTGATGCCGATCGAGGACGTCTTCACGATCACGGGCCGCGGCACCGTCGTCACGGGGCGGATCGAGCAGGGCCAGATCAAGTCGGGCGACGAGGTCGAGATCGTCGGCATCCATCCGGAGACCGAGAAGACGGTCGTGACCGGCCTCGAGATGTTCAACAAGACGCTCGACTTCGCCCAGGCGGGCGACAACGCCGGCGCGCTTCTGCGCGGAACCAAGCGCGAGGAGGTCGAGCGCGGCCAGGTGCTCTCGAAGCCGGGCTCGATCACGCCGCACACGGTCTTCAAGGCGGAGGTCTACGTCCTCTCGAAGGACGAGGGCGGGCGGCACACCCCGTTCTTCAACGGCTACCGGCCGCAGTTCTACTTCCGCACGACCGACGTGACCGGCTCGATCAAGCTCCCGGAGGGCCAGGAGATGGTCGTCCCGGGCGACAACACGAACATGGACATCGAGCTGATCCAGCCGATCGCCATGGACCAGGGGCTGCGCTTCGCGATCCGCGAGGGCGGCCGCACGGTCGGCGCCGGCGTCGTCACGGAAATCAGCAAGTAGGAAGGGAAGGGAAGCGCCGGTGCCGCAGAGCAAGATCCGTATCCGCCTCAAGGGCTACGACCACCAGCAGCTCGACAAGTCTGCGAGCCAGATCGTGGAGACCGCTCAGCGCACCGGCGCGACCATCACCGGCCCCGTGCCCCTGCCTACCGAGAAGAACGTCTACTGCGTGATCCGGTCGCCGTTCAAGGACAAGGACTCGCGCGAGCACTTCGAGGTGCGCACGCACAAGCGCCTGATCGACATCCACTCGCCGACCCCGAAGACCGTCGACTCGCTGATGCGGCTCGACCTCCCGGCCGGCGTCGACATCGAGATCAAGCTGTGAAAGGCATCGTCGGCACCAAGCTCGGCATGACGCAGGTCTTCGACGCCGAGACCGGCGCTGTGACGCCTGTCACCGTGATCGAGGCCGGACCCTGCCCGGTCGTCCGCGTCAAGACGGTCGAGTCGGACGGCTACGAGGCTGTCCAGGTCGCGTACGGCAAGGTTGCCGAGGACAGGGTGACGAAGCCGCGGCTCGGGCAGCTCGGCAAGGCCGGCCCGCACCGCAAGATCGTCGAGTTCCGCGGGCCGAGCGAGCTGACCGAGGGCGAGACCGTCACCGTCGAGGCGTTCGAGCCCGGCGAGCGGATCAAGGTCTCCGGGATTGGGATCGGCAAGGGCTTCGCCGGCACGATCAAGCGCCACAACTTCAAGAGCGGCCCGAAGAGCCATGGCTCGCACAACATCCGCGCACCCGGCTCGGTCGGTGCCTCGGCGACGCCGGCGCGCGTCCGCAAGGGCATCCGCGGGCCCGGCCGGATGGGCGGCAAGCGCGTCACCCAGGTCGGGGTGACCGTGCACGATGTCGACGCGGAGCGGAACCTGCTCCTCGTCAAGGGCGCCGTGCCCGGCCCGCGCAACGGAGTCGTCGAGATCAGAGAGGACAAGAACCGTGGCGGCGCCTAAGGCACCCGTGCTCGGGTCGCAGAAGACCGTGACGCTCGAAGAGGGCGTCTTCGCCGCCGAGGTCAAGCCGCACCTCGTCCACGAGACGGTGCGCGCCGAGCTGAACGACGCGCGCTCGGCGACCCGCGGCGGCAAGAGCCGCGGCCTCGTCGCCGGCGGCCGCTCGAAGCCGTGGCGCCAGAAGGGCACCGGCCGCGCGCGCGCCGGCTCGACCCGCGCACCGCACTGGACGGGCGGCGGCATGGCGTTCCCGCCGAACAACCGCAATTTCGGCTCGAAGGTCAACCGCAAGACGCGCCGCGCCGCGCTACGCAGCGCGCTCTCGGCGCACGCGCAGGCGGGCACGCTCGGCATCCTCGACCCGGGCAAGCTCGGCGAGCCGTCCACGAAGGCCGCGGTCGAGCTCGTCGACAAGTGGGAGAAGGATCTGCCGATCCTCGTTGTCGCGCAGCCCGAGGACGAGGGCCTGATCAAGTCGTTCCGGAACCTCCAGCGGGTCGTCGTGACCATCCCGGCCGAGCTCGAGGTCAGCCAGGTCGTCTGGGCGCGCTCGCTGCTGATCAGCGAGCCGGCGCTGGAGCAGGTGCAGGGGAGGGCCCAGTGAGTCTCCACCCGAACCAAGTTCTGCTCGCGCCGGTCGTGACCGAGAAGAGCTACGAGCTGATCGAGTCGAACAAGTACTCGTTCCGCGTGCACCCGGACTCGCACAAGACGCAGATCCGGCAGGCCGTCGAGGAGCTCTTCGACGTGCACGTCGAGAGCGTGAACATCGTCAAGGTCCAGTCGAAGCCGAAGCAGCGGAACTTCCGCCGCGGGACGAGACCCGGCTGGAAGAAGGCGATCGTCCAGATCCGTCAGGGCGAGTCGATCGAGATCTTCGAGGGGGCTCAGGCGTAGTGGCGTTGAGGAAGTACAAGCCAACGTCACCCGGCCGCCGCTTCATGTCGGTCTCCGCCTTCGACGAGGTGACGAAGACCGAGCCGGAGAAGAGCCTGCTCGAGCCGCTGAAGAAGAAGGGCGGCAGGAACGCGTACGGCCGGATCACGACGCGCCACCAGGGCGGCGGGCACAAGCGTCGCTACCGCACGATCGACTTCAAGCGGATCAAGGACGCCGTGCCGGCGAAGGTGGCCGCGATCGAGTACGACCCGAATCGGTCGGCGCGTATCGCGCTCCTCCACTACGCCGACGGCGCCAAGGCCTACATCCTCGCGCCCGCGCGCCTGCGGGTCGGGGCGACGGTCGAGTCCGGCCCGAGCGCAGACATCAAGCCCGGCAACGCGCTCCCGCTCGAGAACATCCCGACCGGCACGCTCGTCCACAACGTCGAGCTCAAGCCGGGCAAGGGCGGCCAGCTGGCGCGCAGCGCGGGCTCCGGGATCCAGCTCGTGGCGAAGGACGAGGGCCAGGGCGTGCTTCGGCTACCATCGGGCGAGCTGCGCCGGGTCCCGCTCACCTGCCGGGCGACGATCGGCCAGGTCGGCAACGTCGACCACGAGAACGTCACCGTCGGCAAGGCGGGCTGCAGCCGCTGGAAAGGGAAGCGCCCAACGGTTCGCGGCTCGGCGATGAACCCAGTCGACCACCCGCACGGGGGCGGCGAGGGCAAGTCGAAGGGCGGCCGCCACCCGGTGACGCCGTGGGGCGTACCGACACTCGGCAAGCGCACGCGCCGCAAGCACAAGGAATCCGACAAGTTGATCGTCCGCGGCCGCCGCCGCGGGAAGGAGAAGCGTTGAGTCGTAGTAGTAAGAAGGGACCATTCGTCGAGGAGCGGCTGCTCAGCCGGATCCAGCGGATGAACGAGTCCGGGTCGAAGCAGATGGTGCGCACGTGGTCCCGCTCCTCGACCGTCTTCCCGGAGATGGTCGGGCATACGATCGCGGTCCACGACGGCCGCAAGCACGTGCCCGTCTTCTTGACCGAGCAGATGGTCGGCCACAAGCTCGGCGAGTTCGCCCCGACGCGCACCTTCCGGGGCCACTCCGGCGACCGCAAGGCGGAGGTCAAGAGAACCTAATGGCCACCGCCGAGCGCCAGGAGGTCAAAGCAGTCGCCCGCTGGGTGCGCATGTCGCCCCGCAAGGCTCGGCTCGTGACGGTCCCGGAGGCGCGCACCGTGCTCGCGTTCACGCCGCGTGCGGCTGCTCGCGAGCTCGAGAAGGTGCTGCGCTCCGCCGTCGCGAACGCCGAGGCCAACCACAACCTCGTCGGCGACGAGCTCGTCGTCTCGTCCGCGTACGTGGACGAAGGCCCCGTGATGAAGCGCTGGCGGGCACGAGCGCGCGGCCGGGCCGCTCGGATCACCAAGCCAACGTGTCACATCACTGTCGTCCTGGCGCAGGTCGAAGCCGCGCCCGAGCCCGCTCCGCCGCCCCCGGCGGAAGAGGAGACGCCGAAGCCCAAGCGCAAGGCTGCTCCGCGGAAGAAGAAGGAGGCTGCGGCGTAATGGGTCAAAAAACTCATCCGGGCGGGATGCGCGTCGGCGTCATCCACGACTGGAAGTCGAACTGGTACACGGGCACGAAGGAGTTCCCGGCGTACCTGCTCGAGGACATCAAGATCCGCGAGCACATCCAGAACAAGCTCTCGCACGCGGGCCTGTCGGACATCCTGATCCGCAAAGACGCCCAGCGGATCACGATCGACATCTACACCGCGCGCCCGGGGATCGTGATCGGCAAGTCCGGCGTCGAGGTGGACGCGCTCCGCAAGGACATCCACGGCATGACGAACAAGGCCGTGCACATCAACATCAACGAGATCAAGCGGCCCGAGCTCGATGCCAAGCTCGTCGCGCAGTCGATCGCGGAGCAGCTCGAGAACCGTGTCAGCTTCCGGCGCGCGATGAAGCGCTCGCTCGCGTCGGCGATCCGCTCCGGAGCGCACGGCGTCAAGGTGCAGTGCGGCGGCCGGCTCGGCGGCGGCGAGATGAGCCGCTCCGAGATGTACTCCGAGGGCCGTGTCCCGCTGCACACGATCCGCGCGGACATCGACTACGGCTTCGCCGAGGCGAAGACGACCTTCGGCCGGATCGGCGTGAAGGTCTGGATCAACAAGGGCGAGATCATGCCCGAGGGCTACGAGGGCGTCTCGCAGCGCGACGCGAGGCTCGGCGACCAGGACCAGGCGCGCCGCCGCGGCGGCACCGCCGAGGGCCTCGGCGCTTCCCGCGAGGGTGGCCGCGGCCGTGGTCCCGACCGCGAGGGGCTGGGCCCGGTACGCCAGCGCCGTCCACGCCGGCCGGGATCCCGCGACCGTTCCCGCGGCCAGCAGGACAACGTCGAGCGCCCGCGCACCGACGAGGAAGCCACGTCGGCCGAGGGTCGCGAGCAGCCGCCGGTCGAGCCGGAAACGCAGGCAGTCCCCGAGGCAGTTGCCGAGGCGCCCGACACGACGACGCCCAAGAAGCAGGTCGAGGACCCGACGAAGCTCGAGGCCCCAACTGAGAACAGCGCCGCGGCGGAGGCCGAGAAGAAGCCAAAGCCGAAACCGAAGCCGCGCACTAGGAAGAAGACCACCTGATGCTGCTCCCGAAGAAGACCAAGTTCCGCAAGTACCAGCGCGGCCGCCGCAGCGGCTTCTCCAAGGGTCAGACGCAGGTGCAAGCCGGCGACTACGGCCTGAAAGCGCTCGAGGCCGGCTGGGTCACGAACCGTCAGATCGAGGCCGCCCGAATCGCGATGACGCGCAAGATCCGCCGTGGCGGAAAGGTCTGGATCAACGTCTTCCCGGACAAGCCGGTGACCCAGAAGCCGGCCGAGACGCGCATGGGCTCCGGTAAGGGGGCACCCGAGCACTGGGTCGCCGTCGTCAAGCCCGGCCGCGTGATGTTCGAGCTGGCCGGGGTCGACGAGCGCCTGGCGAAGGAGGCGCTCCGGCTCGCGGGCCGGAAGCTGCCGCTCAAGACCCGAGTCGTGAAGCGGGAGGCCGATCTCTTTGCGAGCTAGAGAGCTGCGCGACCTGACCGACGAGGAGCTGGAGAACCGCTTGGCCGACACGCGCCAGGAGCTCTTCAACCTGCGCTTCCAGGGCGCGACCGGCGCGCTCGAGAATACGGCGCGCCTCAAGCTCGCGAAGCGCGAGATCGCACGCATCCTAACCGTCGTCAACGAACGAGCCGCACGGCTCACGAGCGAGACACACGGCTGACCCAATATGACTGACGAAGAAAAGAACGAGACAACCGAAGAGACCGAGTCCCAGGCCCAGGCAGAAGAGCCGCAGGCCGAGGAGCCGCAGGCCGAGGCCCAGCCGGAGGAGACTCCAGAGGCCGACGAGCCCGCGCCCGAGCCTGAGGCGGCCGCCGAGGAGCCGACCGAGGAGCCCGCTCCGGAAGGCGCGGAGCCTGCAGCCGAGCCCGAGCCCGAGCCCGAGCCCGAGCCCGAGGCAGCAGCGACTCCCGCGCAGCCTGCGCGCCCAAGCGCGAGCGCCCCGCCGAGCGCCGCCCGATCGTGCGCCTGCCCAAGCCGGAGCACGTGCGCGGCCGCAGCCAGGAGCGCCGCGGAGTCGTCGTCTCGGACGCGATGGACAAGACGATCGTCGTCAAGGTCGACACCGTGAAGGCGCACCCGCGCTACAAGAAGGTGGTCCGCCGCTCGACCAAGTTCCACGCGCACGACGAGCAGAACGCGGCGAAGGTCGGCGACCTCGTCCGGATCGTCGAGACGCGTCCGCTCTCGAAGACGAAGAACTGGCGCTTGGCCGAAGTCCTGGAGGCCGCGAAGTGATCCAGCAGGAATCACGCCTGCGTGTCGCCGACAACACCGGGGCCCGCGAGATCCTCTGCATCCGCGTCAAGGGCGGCTCGAAGCGCCGCTACGCGCGCGTCGGCGACGTGATCACGGCCACCGTCAAGACCGCCAGCCCGCAGGGCGCCGTCAAGAAGGGCGAGGTCGTCCAGGCGGTCGTCGTGCGCACGCGGAAGCCGTTCGGCCGCGACGACGGCACCACGATCGCGTTCGACGAGAACGCCGCGGTGCTGATCGACAGCGCGCGCAACCCGCGCGGCACGCGCATCTTCGGGCCGGTCGCCCGTGAGCTGCGCGAAAAGAACTTCATGAAGATCGTCTCGCTCGCACCGGAGGTTCTGTAAATGGCTGTCACCAAGATCCGCAAAGGAGACCTCGTCCAGATGCTCGCCGGCAAGGACCGCGGCAAGCAGGGCCGGGTGCTCGAGTCGCGTCCGCGCGAGCGTCGCGTGATCGTCGAGAACCTGAACACCGTCAAGCGCCACACGCGCCCGCAGCCGATGCGCGACTCGAGCCGCATGGGCGGATCCCCGATGACGCCCGGCGGCGTGATCGAGAAGTCCGCTCCGGTGCCGGTCTCGAACGTGATGCTCGTCTGCCCGACCTGCAACCGCCCGACCCGCATCGGCATGACGACCAAGGAGGTCAAGGGCCGCGAGGTGCACGTGCGCCAGTGCAAGCGGGCCGACTGCCTCCAGGAGATCGACAAGTGAGGCGTCGCTTGCGATGCCGATATCAGGACGCGCGGGCCTTGCCCGTGCGGCCGTCTGAAATGACCGGTCGATGCCGTGTCCGCCAGGAGGTCCGGCCGTGAGCCCGCGCGCACGAACCGCAGAGACGAACGGCTACGTGCCGCGGCTGAAGGCGACCTACGAGCAGGAGCTCCGCGCGCGCCTGAAGGACGAGCTCGGCCTCTCGAGCGTCATGCAGGTCCCGCGCGTCCAGAAGGTCACGCTGAACATGGGCGTCGGCGAGGCCAAGACCGAGGCCAAGGCGCTCGACAGCGCGATCGAGGAGCTGACGACGATCGCCGGCCAGCGCGCGCAGGTGCGCAAGGCCCGCAAGTCGATCGCCAGCT
>VAXD01000121.1:0-1499 GCA_005884155.1 Actinomycetota bacterium
CGCCTCGCCGAGCTGCGCGCGCTGGTCGAGGACACCAAGGGCCTGGAGCCCGACACCGAGGAGTCGCTCCGAGGCGAGCGCGAGCGCCTGCGCCACGTGACCGAGCTCGCAGGGGCCGCGGCCCAGGCCGGCGACGCGCTCTCGCCCGACGAAGGCGACGGCGCCGCAGGTCTCGCCGCGCTGGCCGAGCGCTCCGTGGCACCGCTCGAGCGACTCGCACCGGAGCTCGAGCGCGCCGGCAACGAGCTCCGCGACGTCGAGCTGCGCTTACGAGAGACGGCCTCGGAGCTGCGCGCGTTCCTCGCGACCCTCGAGGCCGAGCCGGACCGGCTGGAGCGGGTCGAGAGCGAACTGGACCGGATCGCCGACGTGCGCCGGCGCTTCCGTGCTGCCAGCTACGAGGAGCTGCTTGCCCGCGCCGCCGAGGCCATCGAGGAACTGGCCGCGGTCGACGGCGGCGCCGATCCGGCGGTCGCGGCGGCCAAGGCCCTCGCGGCCGCCGAGCAGCGAGTCGACGAGCTCGCAGCCGCCCTGCGCCAGTCGCGCGAGCAAGCCGCGACGCCCTTCGCGGAGGCGGTTGCCCAGGAGTTACAGGGCATCGGCCTCGGCGAGGGCGAGTTCACCGTCAACCTGGACTCGACCGATCCCGGCCCGACGGGTGCCGACCGCGCGTCCTTCCTGATCCGGCCGAACCCCGGCCTCCCGTTCGCGCCCGTCGCGGAGACGGCCTCGGGGGGCGAGCTCTCCCGGATCGCCCTGGCGATCGCGGCGGTCGGCGGCGGCGAGACGCTTGTCTTCGACGAGATCGACGCGGGCATCGGCGGCCAGACCGCTCACGCCGTCGGCGAGACGCTCCGCCGCCTCGCGGAGCGCGCGCAGGTCGTCACGATCACGCACCTGCCGCAGATCGCGAGCCTCGCCGACCGTCACTTCCGCGTCGAGAAAATCCCGGGCGACCCGACGCACACGCGCATCGAAGAGCTCGACGAAGCCGAGCGCCGCGACGAGCTGACGCGCATGCTCGGGGGAGAGGCGTTCATCGAGACCGTGAAGACGCAGCAATGAGCGTAGGCTCGACGGAGCTCATCAGGGAGCGGAGGCGGCGGCGTTGCCGGCGCCGGGAGCGGGAGCGATGAGCGTAGGCTCGACGGAGCTCATCAGGGAGCGGAGGCGGCGGCTTTGCCGGCGCCGGGAGCGGGAGAAGTGAGCTTCATCGAGTTCACCGGAACCGCGCGCCTCGGTCGGCGGACGAAGAGCCTCGTCCCGCGGCTCGGCCCGAGCGACGTCGCGATCATCGACCACCAGGACATCGACCGCGTGTCGGCGGAGGAGCTGCTCGAGTCGGGCGTGCGGGTCGTCGTGAACGTTGCCGAGTCCCAGTCCGGCCGCTTCCCCAATCCGGGCCCGCTTCTGCTCGTGCGCGGCGGCGTGCGCCTGATCCACGCCCCCGGGGCGCGGCTCTTCGACGAGCTGGGTGACGGCGAGTCTGTGACCGTCCG
>VAXD01000121.1:1577-7701 GCA_005884155.1 Actinomycetota bacterium
CTCGAGGTCTTCGCCGAGAACACCCTCCAGTACCTGCGCGAGGAGGGGCGCCTGCTGGCTGAAGGCGTCGAGTTCCCGGCGCTGAAGACGCGCTTCCGCGAGCGGCAGGCGCTTGTCGTTGCACGCGGCCCGGGTTACAAGCGGGACCTCGCGATCGTCCGCTCCTACGTCCGCGACTTCCGGCCGGTGCTCGTTGGCGTGGACGGCGGCGCCGACGCGCTGCTGCAGGCCGGGATGCGGCCGGAGGTGATCGTCGGCGACATGGACTCGGTCTCCGACGACGCGCTGCAGAGCGGGGCGGAGCTGATCGTCCACGCGTACCGCGACGGCGCGGCGCCCGGCGCGGCGCGGCTCGAGACGCTCGGCGTGCCGTTCCACACGGTCTCCGCGCCCGGGATCAGCGAGGACGTCGCGCTCCTGCTCGCGTACGAGAAGGGCGCTGAGCTGATCGTTGCCGTGGGGACGCACTTCAACCTGATCGAGTTCCTCGAGCGCGACCGCGCTGGGATGTCCTCGACCTTCGTGACGCGGCTGAAGGTTGGCGAGATCCTCGTGGACTATCAGCCGCGAGGTCGGGATCTGGCCGCTGATCGCGTTCGCGTTGGCGGGCCTGGCCGCGATCGTCGTCGCGATCGTCGCCTCACCCGGCCTGCGGCACTTCATCGGCCTGCTCGTCCAGCGGCTGCGCGACCTGCTCGGCATAGGCTGAACGTCATGCCACGCGTCGTCGCCACCCGCGAGCTGCTCGCCCCGCCCGTCGACGTTTGGGATTTCCTGGCCGAGCCCAACAACCTGGCCGATTGGTGGCCGGGCGTCGCCGCTGTGCGGCCGGACCGGAGCGGGCTGGCGCCGGGCGCACGCTGGCAGCTGGTCACCGGTCCGCAAACCGGCGGCGTCGTGACCGCGTACCTCCGCCGCCGGGACGCCCTCGGCACGATCCAGATTCTCGAAGTGCGGCCGCGGCAGTTCGTCCGCTTCATGTTCGTGCACGACGGAATCGAGGCGAAGCTGCTTCTCGAGCCGGCAGGAGGCGCGCACACGCGGGCGACGCTCGAGATCGACGGACCCTGGCTCCGGGTCAACCGCACGCTGCCCCGGCAAGCCCTGAATCGCCTGTACGCCCTCTGCCAGACCGCCGCCGAGCTTTAATGCCGGACGAATGTTCGACCTTCGCTACCACGTAGCCTCGCTCGCCGCGGTCTTCCTGGCGCTCGTGATCGGGATCCTCGTCGGCGTCGGGATCTCCGACCAGGGACTCGTCGACAGCGCGAAGCGCAGCCTGCTCGAGCAACGCGTCGCGCGGCTGCAGTCGAAGCTCGACGCCACGTCCAAGAGTTCCGCGCTGTCGCAGCGCGAGCAGCGCGCGGCGCAGGTCTACATGAGCGAGACCTACCCGGTGCTCGTCCGCAACCGGCTGCACGGAAAGCGGGTCGCCGTCCTCTTCGTCGGCTCGGTCGACGGCGGCGTGCGCTCGACGATCGAGCGCACCCTGACGGATTCGGGCGCGATCGAGGAGCGCTTGCGCGCGCTCAAGCTTCCGCTCGACATCAAAGGGCTCGAGGCCAAGCTGAAGGCGTCGCCTGCGGGGATCGGCTACACCGGCCGGTCGAAGCTGCAGACGCTCGGGCAGGCGCTTGGCGCCGAGCTCGTCTCCGGCGGTGACACGCCGCTCTGGGACGCGCTCACCGACTCGCTGGTCGAAGAGCGGGTCGGCGGCGGCAAGCAGCCGGTGGACGGGGTGGTCGTGGCGAGAACCGTTCCGCCGCAGCGTGGCGCGACGAGCCGCTTCCTGCGCGGGCTCTACCAGGGGGTCGACTCGGGCGGCGTTCCGGCGGTCGGGATCGAGACGACGACCTCCCCGACCTCTGCGATCGACGCCTACCGTAGCGGCGGCCTTTCGAGCGTCGACGACGTCGACAAGCCCGCTGGTCGTCTGGCACTCGTGCTCGTGCTCGCCGGGGCGCCTGCGGCGCAGTACGGGCTCAAGGCGACGGCCGACCAGTCGTTGCCGCCGTTCTCGGTCGCTGGTGGCTGAACGGTTGACGGTCCTCGTCGCCGCGCGCGACGAGGAGCGCTCGATCGAAGCAACGGTCTCGGCTCTCCGTGAGGGCTTTCCCGACGCCGAGATCCTCGTCGCCGACGACGGCTCGCGCGACGGAACCGCCGCTGCGGGCGAGCGCGCCGGGGCGCGGGTCGTTCGCCTCCCACGGCTCGGCAAGGGCCAGGCGCTCACGCTCGCCGAGCGCGAGGCGGCTGCCGGGCCGCTTCTGCTCTGCGACGCAGACCTCCAAGGCGACCTCGCGGCCTTGCTCGACGAGGACACGGACCTTGCCATTGCGGCCTTCGACCAACGTGAGGGCGGCGGGTTCGGGATCGCCAAGCGCGCCGCGCGGGAGCTGATCCGGCTGCTCAGCGGCTTCGAGGCGCGCGAGCCGCTCTCCGGCCAGCGCGCGCTCTCCCCCAAAGCGCGCGAGGAGTGCTTCCCGCTCGCGCCCGGATTCGGCTGCGAGGTGCGGATGACGATCGACGCCGTCCGCGCGAGCCTCGAAGTGCGCGAGCGAGACCTGCCGCTCCGGCACCGCGCGACTGGCCGCGACCTGAGCGGCTTTCTCCACCGGGCGCGCCAGCTCCTCGACTCTGCGCTCGCCTGCGGGCCAACGGCGACGAACTGCCGCGGCCTGCGCCTGCCTCTCGTCGGCTGGGCCTTTGCCGCCCGCGAGCCGGTCGTCACCGCGATCGGGCTCGCCGACGATCTCCTCTCCGGCGCCGAGCGCGGCTTCCGGGGCCACCTGCGCAGCGGCCTGACCACCGGAACGCTGAAGGCCGTCGCGATCCCGCTCTACGGCCTGGCGCGAACGCGCAGCCTCTCGGGAGCGCTTCTGGTCGCACTCGCGGCCAACCTCTTCAACCAGCTCGACACCGCGCCCGGCCGGGCGCTCAAGCCGTACCTGATCCTCGCTCCGCTCGTCCGCGCACCCCTCCTGCCTGCCGTCCTGATCGCGCCCTACGATCTCCGCGAGATGACGATGCTCGGTGACGCGGGGTCGAACGCGCTGGGCGCGCTGCTAGGCTTGAGTTCCGTGGACCGTTTCACGGGACGAGGCCGGAAGCTCGCGATCGCCGCGCTCGCCGGTCTCAACCTCCTCGGCGAGACCCGCTCCTTCGGAGCGCTGATCGAGCGCTCGCCGTTCCTCTCGAAGGTCGACCGCTTGGGGCGGGTGACCTAGTGTCTCGCCGCCCGCCGAAGTACGTCTTCGTCACTGGCGGCGTTGTCTCGTCCCTCGGTAAGGGCATCACCGCCTCCTCGCTCGGCCGCCTGCTGAAGGCACGCGGGCTGAAAGTGCAGATGCAGAAGTTCGACCCGTACATCAACGTCGACCCGGGGACGATGAGCCCGTTCCAACACGGGGAAGTGTTCGTCACGGAGGACGGCGCCGAGACCGACCTCGACATCGGCCACTACGAGCGTTTCATCGACGAGAACCTCTCGCGCACCGCCAACCACACGGCCGGCTCGATCTGGGACCGCGTCATCCGCAAGGAGCGCAAGGGCGAGTACCTCGGCTCGACAGTTCAGGTGATCCCGCACATCACGAACGAGATCAAGGAGCGGATCCGGAGCGCGACCGAGGCGAGCGACTGCGACGTGGTCGTGACCGAGATCGGCGGCACCGTGGGCGACATCGAGTCGCTCCCGTTCCTCGAGGCGATCCGTCAGTTCCGCCGCGAGGCGGGCCAGGAGAACGTCTGCTACGTCCACGTCACACTTGTGCCCTTCATCGAGACGGCGGGCGAGCTGAAGACGAAGCCGACGCAGCACTCGGTGAACGAGCTGCGGCGCATCGGTATCCACCCAGACGTGATCGTCGCACGCTCCCGCGACCCGATCTCCGGCGACATCCGCGAGAAGATCGCCCTCTTCGCCGACCTCGACCCGGGCGCCGTGGTCGCGAACCACGACGTTCCCGACCTCTACCTCGTCCCCTCGGCGCTACAGGAGGAGGGTTTCGACGCGCTCGTCTGCGAGAAGCTCGGGCTGCCTTCGGGTGAGGCCGATCTCGGCGAGTGGCTCTCGCTCACCGAGCGCATCCGCTCGGCGCGCGACGGCGAGGTCGAGATCGCGCTCGTCGGCAAGTATGTCAAGCTGCGCGACGCCTACCTCTCGGTGCACGAGGCGTTGCGGCACGCGGGCGTTCACCACGGCTGCTCGGTGAACGTGCGCTGGTTCGACGCCGAGGGCATGTCGCTCGAGGAGGCGCAGGCCGAGCTGGAGCAGGTTGACGGCGTCCTCGTCCCGGGCGGCTTCGGCTCCCGCGGGTGGGAGGGCAAGATCATGGCCTGCCGCGTCGCTCGCGAGCGCGAGATCCCGTACCTCGGGATCTGTCTCGGGATGCACGTCGCGGTGTCCGAGTACGCGCGCCATGTGGTCGGGCTCGAGGGCGCGAACTCGACGGAGATGGATCCGGAGACGCCGTTCCCGGTGATCGATCTCCTGCCGGAGCAGAAGGAGATCGAGGACCTCGGTGGGACGATGCGGCTCGGCGCGCAGGCGGTCGAGCTCGCGGAGGGAACACGCGCACTGAGCGCCTACAACGAGCTCGTCGTGCACGAGCGGCACCGGCACCGCTACGAGGTCAACAACCACCTGCGGCCGCTGCTGGTCGAGGCCGGCCTGATCGTCTCCGGCACCTTCCAGGGCGGCCGGCTCGTCGAGCTCGTCGAGCTACGCGACCACCCCTGGTTCGTCGCGAGCCAGTTCCACCCGGAGTTCAAGTCGCGCCCGACGCGGCCCGCGCCGCTCTTCCGGGACTTCGTCGGCGCCGCCTTCGCCCGTTCGCGTGAGCGCTCCGGCGCAGCCTTCACGATCTCGGGCTGAGCGGCGCCACCGGCCGTAGGATCGTTTCCTCGATCTCCTCCCTGCGACCCGGTGCGAAATCCCGAGCCCTTCGGAGCCTCTGTCAGCCGACCCGATGGATGATCTCGACCAGCTCATCCAGCTGGTAGCCCTGCCGACGTGCGAAAGCAACGAGCTCCTTCGCGCGCTGGGCGACGGCGCCGCGTTCGGGCGTCCCTGCAACCGAGATTCCGCGCCCGCGCCGGAACTCGAGCAGTCCCTCGTCTCGAAGGAGCCGCAGAGAACGCAGCACGGTGTTCGTGTTGACACCAAGGACCGCGGCGAGATCCTTCGCAGGCGGCAGACGCTCCCCGGGCTTCGCCTCGCCGCCCGCGATCGCACGGCGAATCTCACCGGCGACCTGCTCGTACAGATCCATGGGGTCGCCTCGGTCGACCTTGACAGCCAGCATGGTGCTAGTAACACTAGCGCCAGAGACTCAAAGATGCAGCCATGACCGTCACCGCTCCGCCTCGCCCGAACGATCCCATCGAGTTCCAGGAGCTCGCGCGCAAGGCCGACGCCGACGCGCTCATCGAGGAAGCGAGGCAGCGCGGACGCCGGCGACGGCGCATTTACGGGGCCGTCGTGGCGGTCGTCGCGCTCGTGGGAGTCGCAATCACAGTCTTCGGGCGCACGACACCCGCCCATCCGGTGCCGGTCCGAGCACAGCCTTCCGGCACAACGTGCGCATCGAGCTGACCGGGAGGATGCTTCCCGCTCGAGGAGAGTTCGCCATCTACGGTGCGATCTCTGATCGCGGGACATTCGTCGACGACGCCAGCTGGCCTACCGTTCGGACGTTGCTCGGCGGGAACGGAACCATCCGGATCACCGTCGGCCCGCAAGGGCGCTGGGAAATTATCGACGGAACGGTGACGTACGCCGGCCTTCACGGACGGGGAGGAGAGGCGGGTCTCTATTCCGACACCATCGACATCACGATGAGCGGAACGGTCTCGCAATAGCAACTGACACACACCGGCGTTCGCCGAGGGCAGCCAACGGAGAGAACCGCTGGCTGGGCGAGTGTCCTGTTCCCCCGCCGCGCTGACACGACATTCCTCGCGGCGTTAAGCGGCGGCCGGATTCTAAGATCGGCTTCGTGCGACCCGCCTGGGCATCGGACGTGCTCTCGTTATTCCTCGCGCTCGCGGCGATCCCGAGTCCGCCGGGGGAGGAGCGGGCCGTCGCCGACCGCGTGCTCGAGTACCTTGCCGCGCTCGGGCT